>DAIDHP010000023.1 GCA_027459625.1 Chthonomonadales bacterium | reverse complement strand
TGTGAACCGCCCGGTGCGGACCCGCATGCCGGGTGGTGTGGGAGGCGGGATCAGTAATGACCCCGCCTACCCGATTGGTTTTCAGCGGTTATTTTCCGTGCCTTGGGAATCGCATTGGCTTTCGCCAATGAAGTATTATACAGGACGTAAGAAGCTTCCTGTCGATAATATCTCCATGATCCTTATTCGGTTGTTGCGCACTTGGAAGGGAGGATGAAATGATTCTCAATGGCAATTGGCATCGATTCTCGGCGGTGTCGTTCATGCTGGTTCTATTGGGTGTTCAGACTTTCGCCGCAGGAAAACCCCCGATCGGAATGGATCCGGCAATGGAATCCGAATGGATGACGCAATGGTCAAGGAATATTCAGAGCGAAATGAAGACACGCTATTGCGACACGGAGATGGGGGAGGAGCTTGGCTGGCTCGTAAGTCCCTTTGTGAACGGCTTTTATTACGGCTACCGCGCCACAGGGGAGACGGCGTGCGTGGATCGGCTGGTCGATTGGACCGATTCTTGGCTTAAGCGGGGCGTGAAGGAGCCGGATGGGTTCATTGGATGGCCAAAGGCGAACGGCGCCAGCACGGAGGTGATTCCGAATCTATACACCGATAACATGCTTGGCGAGGCTATGGCGTTGCGTCCGGCGGTGCTGATGGCGGGGACGATTTTAAGCACCCCTTCGTTACGGGCGAAGTACGGCGACAAAGCGAGGAAGTATATTCGCATCTCCGAAGAGGTTTTCGACAAGTGGAACTCCCGCGATTGTTGGAGGAAAGTGAAAAACGGCGGGGTGTGGGTGGCGCCGGAGTTTGGTATCGACCAATCCACCGGCAAATGGACCGCCGGATACGCGGACAGAGCGAAGACCGGATTCACCCTACCGGACAATAAGCAAAACCTGATAGCCATGTGGCTTATCGCCATGTATGATGTGACCAAAAAACCGATCTACCGCGATCGCGCGGCGGCGTGGTGGAGCGTGATGAAATCACGGATCGGGACTCGGAATGACGGCAAGTACGACGTTTGGGATTACTGGGAGCCCGCCGGCTCCTGGGATTACAAGCCGGATGGCTCTCCCAAGGAATGGATCGGCGTGCATCCCAACGGCGGGTATTATCAAGTGGATTTGGAGAGCATTGTCTGCGCCTTCGAGCATCATCTCGTCTTTACGAAGGATGATATAAACAAACTGATAGCGACCAACCGTGATTTCATGTGGGACCACGTTATGAAGCCTGCGAAGTTTCAGAGGATAGACGGCGGAACGCCCGACTCTCGATGGGCTAAGACACCCGGGCTTCTATGGTTCTCGCTTACGCCGTATGACCCCACTCTGCGCAAAATATACGAGGAGAACCATAATCCATCAAGCTGGGGCGGGATGATCACGACCCCATGGTTCGTGGCGAGGATGACGGGAAAACTTCCGCCGGGTCAATGAGCGGTTGCTGGAACGGATGATATTTTCTCTGCGTAAATAATGTAGACAGGAGCCTGATCTCTTGCGGAATACCTTCCCGAGTATTTTGGCGCCTCATTCAATCAGATTTAACAATACACCCCATTAACGGAGGAAAAAATGTCCTGTAACTGCAATTGCTGTTGCGAAGAGGAGGAGACGGGCGTGGCGAAGGTGGGCCAACCCGCTCCGGATTTCAAGATGAAGACCACTGCGGATTTGGAGAAGCTTTCCAGCACCGCATCGCTTTCCGATTACGCAGGCAAATGGCTTGTTCTGTTCTTCTGGCCGTTGGATTTCACATTCGTATGCCCCACGGAGATCACCGCTCTCTCCGACAGGCAGAAGGAGTTCGCCGAACTTGGCGCGGAGATCCTTGGCGTCTCCACCGATAGCGTCTACTCCCATCGAGCGTGGATTAAAACCCCTCGCGACCAGCACGGTCTTGGTCACGTGAACTTCCCGCTTGCGTCCGACAACACCCATACGGTCTCCGCCGATTACGGAGTGCTTATCGAGGACCAGGGAATCGCCTTGAGGGGACTTTTCATTATCGACCCCAAAGGCATCCTTCAGTACGCCGTCATTAACAACCTGAACATCGGGCGAAGCGTGGATGAGACTCTTCGAGTGTTGGAAGCCCTCCAAACCGGCGGCTTGTGCCCGGCGGATTGGAAACCCGGCATGAAGACGCTCTAAGGAGACTCGAATGCCTTTACGAACCGGTACGCCTATGCCGGATCTCAGCGGTGCGACGGAGTGGCTCAATGGCGAACCTCCGTCGCTTGATTCCTTGGCTGGGCATCCGGTGCTGGTGCATTTCTGGGCGATTAGCTGTCACATCTGTCATGAGAATATGCCGTCCGTGAACCGTTGGCGTGAGGATTATGGTCCGAAAGGTTTAAAGGTTATTGCGATGCATATGCCTCGCCAGGAGGAGGATACGGATGTCTCCAAGGTTCGGGCGAAGCTTTCGGAGATGAACATCACCGAGTCTTGCGGAGTGGATAACATGCACATTGTCGCCGAGAGGTACCTGAACCAGTACGTTCCCGCTTACTTTCTTTTCGACAGTGAGGGAAAGCTACGCAGTCGTTCCGCCGGTGACGCCGGCATAAGCCTGTTGGAGGGGGCGATGAAGCGGTTGTTCGAGGAGTAAAAAGGGAGAAATGAAAGGGACGCCTAATCGGCGCCCCTTCATTTTGTTTCATTCACCTCTAAAGCGGTTCCACTTGCATCAATCCATTGCGAACTGAATTCGCCCATTCTTTTGCCAACTGCAATCTTGTCGTTCCAGCAGCGGAGGCATCCTGTGGAAGCACCTCCGCAAGAACGAGTCCCCTTACAGTGACAAAGACATGACCTTTCCACTTTAATACTTTAACATCCCGGGGCTTCAAGGGATTTGTCGAGCATTCGTTAAGAATTTCCACTGAGCGAGCATCATATACCTCCGACCGTGTTATTGGAGAAAGCTTTCCAGAAGATGCGCGAACGTATATGAATGGAATCCCTCCGATTCCCCAACAAACCGGACCCGTGTCCTGCAAGAGAACTATATTGCCAACCTGCATCATCTTCATGGGCTGTGCATTGGAGACGCGAGGCCCACCAACAAGACCAAGAACAACTATTACCGCAAGAACCTTCATTTTTCTCTCCTTGTGGATGGATTGAGTTGCATTCATGAAACTCGGATGCAATTTTATCATGATAAGTTCCAATAAATATTACGCATGAATCGATTTTTTGTCCAATCAGGATACGATTCAATTTTAAGTCGTGATGCACAATTCACAGTGAACCATTGAACTTGGTGTATCTCTCGGTTAGTGAAATGAATTCAGTGAATTTTACTATCATACTATCAACTAAAAGACTTACTTAAGCCAAATAAAGTTCTCATATCTTTCAAGGATTGAATAATGTCCAATACTGATTTGTTACTATTGGATGAATATGACACTTGTTTATGAATTCCACTGACCTTTTGGATGAGGTTAAAACCAACGCGGAAGGATGAGTTTTAAGGTATGCAATTGCTGCGGACATTCTCTCCTCCTCAACCACATGGTAATTACCGTGATCCTTTCGAAAATACCTATCAGGCAGATAAAAGAGGATACTGGGTCTCCTGGGCGCTCCGGTTGCGATTAATATCCTGGAGGGGCGAGGAGCTATGGTGTCAATCTTTTTCACCAAGGATAGAAGCGGGAGTTGCATCTCGTTCTTAATAATAGGTAATCCCTCGCCAATGGCGAGGGCGAGGAAAACGGCGATGCATGCGAGCGTTGAGTAGAGAAACCAACGGGTGTGTTTTATCCAAAGGCAAAATAGCGCAACCCCGGAACCTACGGCGAGAGCGATTGTGAGATGAGCGATCCATGGGAAAACCTCCGGAGGGACGGAGGAAAGAGAGATGGGACGCGACATGCGATGATTGATCGCCGTGATAATTGGATGAATGAAGGCGATGGGCAAAAAGAGCGCCAGCGAGAAAAGGAAAAAGCATGTCGCACCTATGAAAATTGGCAGGCGGTGGCGCTCCCTGTCCAAAGCCTTCAGAAGAAAATCGGCCGTCAAGAGGGCGGCGGCGGGGTAGAGGGGCAGAATGTAGCTCACCAGTTTGGAGCCGCTCAACGAGAATACGATGAAAATGACCGCCATCCATATCCTTAGAAACAGACGAAAATGACGGTTCTCGATGTCATCCGAGGGTTCCTCGCGTCGGAAATAGGCTTGCCCGAGGTAGAAACTCCAAGGCAAAAACCCCAATAGCAGACCGGGGAGATAGAACCAGATCGGGGCGTTGTGGGCTTTGTCCAATCCGTAAAACCGTCCGAGGTGCTGCCGGATGATATACATCTCCCAAAAAGGTCTTCCGTCGATAACCAATGCGGCTATGTGCCACGGGGCGGCGATAACGAGAAAGAGCATGAATCCGATATATAGCCTTGTACGTTTCAACTCGGATAGAGTGGCTGAAAGGTTCTTTTGCTTGACCCAATAAAGATATGTGAATGCGATGAACACGGGAAATACAATTCCAGGCGCGCCTTTTGCGAGCACCCCCAGAGCGCAAAAAACCCAGAAACCGTAATACCATAGAGGCTTGCCACGTGTGGAGACCGCCACGTGGAAGCATACGAGCGCGGAGGCGATGCAAAATGCGACCGTGGCGTCGGTGGTCAGTTGATGCGCCTCTCCTATCACAAGGGGGTTCAAAGCGTACATCAAACCGGCGAGGAAACCCGTTTTTTCGTTCATACGGCTTCGCCCGAAGTGGTAAATCATCAGCGTCATGAGAAGGGAAAGAAAAGCGGATGGCAGGCGCGTTGTCCACGGGTTTCTGCCCAGAAGTCGATAATTCAACGCCCCCATCCAATAGACAAGCGGGGGCTTTTCGTAGAAGGGAACGCCGTTGATGTGCGGCGTTATGAAATCGCCGTTTAGAGCCATCTCCCTTGCGCAGTTGGCGTATAACGCCTCGTCCAGATCAAAAACCTCGTTGTAACCGAGCTTCCAAAAAAAGCAGAAAAGAGAGACCGCCAGGAGTATCAGAATATAAACGAAGTGACGTTTGCGCGGGGGAATATTGGTGATTGTCATCTCGACATCCTGGACATCGCTTTCATGAACTCCTTCTCCAAATTCACAACGACATCCTCCCGGCGAAACAGTCCCTTCGCATTGGCTTGGAGATAGGGATCAGGCTTGGCGGACAGCGCCTCCCTAAGAGAGGCTTCGAACCGATCGGCAAGCTGATCCTCCACCCGCCCCTCGCCTGTGATCGGAGTGATATGATCGCCGAAATACTGATCCGTTGCGTCGAGGAGATTGGAGGCGTTGACAACTCCGAACACTCCGTCATAGCCCGCGCCGATAACATTCGCGCCTGCCGCCAATCCCTCTATGCATACGTAGTTTCCCCCTGCCACCCCTCGGGAGTTTTGAAAGTAAGGCGCGGAATCGAGCACATCCGTAAATAACTTCGCGTGAACATTCTTCGCTGCGGCGTTGAACTCCTTAAGAGCCTGCTGCACCTTGGAGAGATGACGGCCATTGCCGATAACCGCGACACGCATTTGGGGATAATCCCGTAACATCCGTTTTGAAGCTTGGAGGAATGCGATCGCCAAGGGGGCTTTCGTACTGCTAAGCCTAGAGCAGTATACGGCGTCGTATTCTCTTTCCTCCCATTTTTTCGCGCCTGATTCAAATGCGTCCCAATTCATCATCCAATAGGTGCGGAAGATTGAGTCAGGTTTGGCTCCCATTTTGATGTAATAGTCGCGTTGATATTCGTTCATCACCATCACCCCCTCTGCGAAGGGAAGATATCGCTCCACGCGTTTGGCGGGGAAGGGCGCCGCTAGGGTTAACACCAAGGGGGTGCGGGTGTTGCAGCAAGCGCGAGTGATGACCGGAAGTTGTATCAAGGCGTGAGCGTTCACTAACTGGATACGATGCTTCTGAATATAACGGGTCAGCCAGATATGATCCCACGGAAGGGTTAGGTTCCGAATGCAGACCTTCTCAAACGCTTTGCGCTGCAGGGGAAGAGTGTCCCCGTTGCCTGCGACGAGAAAGCATTTGTGCCCTTGCGCCGTCAATACGGTTGAGAAATTGCGCAGGAACGTATTGCCTCCCCCGATATCCAGCTCCCTATTGGTCATTAAGATATTCATTTCATCATCTCCGGATTCCCTGAATTCTTCGGCGATGAATTCGGCGATGGCGGAATGCGATGCGCATGCACCAACATCCATCTGCCGTGCTGTGCGGTTATCGTTAAATCCGGCTCCGCTTTGGAAAGCGCGGGGAAATGACGTGTGTCGGTTAGGATATAGGATGGTCGATTGGTTGCGAGGAACCGTTGCATGGTGTGCAATTCACTCGCTTCCGTCACTATCCCCTGTTGTCCGTACACCGGCGGTTTGTTGGTTTCATATATCCTTTTTGGCAGGTAGAAATAGATGCTTGGTCTTACGGGACGGGCGATGTAGACGGCGAGAGGGTATCCCTGCAGCATCTTGGCGCCCGCCATCTTCGCCAAGGACTGTAGCGGTTCGTTATATGAGGCCTGAGCCACGTTCAGCCCCTCAGTAAAACTGAAGAGGGCGAAAACCGTCAGCACTCCGAACATGGAGGCGACGGAGAGTTTTCTTTTCCCGAACAACTCCAAAAGCGCCGAAAGAACGAAACCAAGCATGAATATCATCAGGACATCCAAGCCGAAAAGGAAGAGAGGCCTTGGGGCGTCCTGGTACATTCTCGCCCCTTTCGCCGTGCCGTCTATCGCATGGAAGAAATGGTATCCGAAAGCGTACAAGGCGATGGATAGGGCGGCGATGATTACGGATCCGATTCGATAGCCTTTTTCCTTGCTCGTTTCCAGTATGGAATCCATCCACTCCGCCGTGATGAGCGCTGCGGCGGGATACATTGGCAGGAGATAGCTGATCAGTTTGGATTTCATCAGGGAGAAGAGGAGAACGGTGGCTATTCCCCAGATAAACACAAACCTTCGCACGTTGGAATAATCCCGAGGGTGGTTCTCCGGATCGCTCTTTTTCGCCAATGCGAACGGTAAAAAGAATCCCCACGGAAAGAAGCCAATTAGGAGCAACGGGATGTAGTACCAGAACGGCTGAACATGGCTGAAGTCCTTGCCGAGCAGAAGATCCACATGGTGATGAATGTAATACTGTTCGTAGAACTGCATGCCGTGCTCGCGAAACATCATGTAATGCCAAGGCGCAATAATCAGCAAAAGGAGTATTACGCCGGGTATCGGCTTTGACTCCCAAACCCTTTTCGCGATTTCACGTATGTTCCATCGCTCGTTTATCAGAAGAAAAAGAAATGCCAGCGGGATTGGCAGCAAACCTGGCACGCTTTTCGCCATGAACCCCAACCCGCAAGCGATCCACATCAGGTAATAGAGCCGTTTCCATCTCTTTTCAGGGTGCAGGTAGGCTAGGATATAGCACACCATCGCCAAACCCACAAACCAACTTTGGTGAATATCCATGGTCATTTGGCGCGCTGTGCCTAGATATATCGGGCTGAAAGCGAGCATTGCCGCAGCGATCAAACCGGTACGGTCGCTGAAGTACTTCACACCGAACCACCAGGTGAGCAGAACCAGAAGCGTGGCGGAAATCGCAACGGGAAGACGCGCGGCGAATTCACTTATGCCGAGTATCGCAAAGGATAGCTCATCGCACCACATCGCCAGCGGGGGCTTGTCATACCAGATAGTGCCGTTGCTGACAGGGGTGACGATATCATGTCTTAGATACATCTCCCGTGCAATTTCGGTGTAAAGCCCTTCGTTGAAATCAAAAAGTCCCGCGCTTCCAAGGCGAAAAAAAAAGCATAGAAAGCACAGCGCCGCAATCAATGCAAGATGGAGTTTTCTATTTGAGGTCATGATTGAATAATAGGGCGGCGGTGTTGTATCACCCCCGCCGCCGAGGATGTATTACTTACGCTTCTCGCGCCACTTCCAAAACAGCGTCATAATTAGGATGCTCGGTCACCTCGGGAACGTATTCCACGTAACGGAGCTTCTTATCCGCCCCCACGATAAAGACCGCACGGGCTTCAAGCCTTAATGGTTCGATCAGAGTGCCGTAAGCCAAGCCGAAATTAGCATCCCGATGATCGGAGGCGGTGTAGATGCTATCCGTGCTTTTCTCCGTGCAGAAACGCGCTTGTGCGAACGGGAGGTCCATGCTTACGGTCAGGACATCTATATTTCCGGGAAGAGAGGATATTTCCTCGTTAAACCGTATGGTTTGCTTTTCGCATACGGGAGTGTCCAAAGAGGGAACCACGCTGAGAATTAGCGTTTTCCCCTCGAAATCATCCAGCGTGACATCCTTCAAGCCTTCGGGGCTTCGCTGATGCAGGCGGAAATTGGGCGCGGTATCCCCGACATGCAACTCGGGACCGGCGACGGGCAACTCCGCACCGCGCATCTTGACGGTTCTTTGGGACATGGTATTCTCCTTCGTATAAACCACCGTGGAATATTATAGCGCAAATCCGCTATTGAGGAAACGAAAATGGCTTAGTATCAATACGCCAATGGAATGTTAAGCGTTTCTGAGGAAACATTAGGATATATTCTCCTTCGGGGTCCGACGGTGCGATTCAATTTTTCAACGAATTAAAAAATATTCACCGCTTGTATGCATGTCCCCTTGACAATAGTCTGTAAGTGAGATAATAATAGAGAAAGCTTCGTTATATTGTTTTGAGATACTCACGATAATCCCGTCTTCTAGCATAGCTCGCACATATTCGGAATAGGAGGAGGTGATAGTTGATATGTCAAACAGGATTTCCCCAGGTGTTGCGACGGTTATCATCGTTGTCGTCGTGTTGATAGCCGGTCTGATCATTTGGAAGTTCTCCACTCGCGGAGGACATCCCCCGACAGCGGCGGAATGGCAGCAAATCACGCAGAAAGCCGGAGCGGCTGAAGCTCAGCAAAATGCGGTGAAACCTACCGCATCCGCTCCGTCGGCTACGAATCCATCCGCTAAAAAGCCTGCGTCAGCGCCCAAAGGGCAATAGTATCTTCCTCGGTGCATTTTAATAACTGTGCCGAAATCATGCGGCATTGAGGAGGAATGAGGTGCGCTAAGTTGGTCATAATTGTCTATATGGAAAGGGGCTTTATATGAAAAAGCGTGGCTTTACTTTAATTGAGTTGCTCGTTGTGATAGCCATAATAGCGATCCTCGCCGCAATTCTGTTTCCTGTTTTCGCATCCGCGCGGGAAAAGGCTAACCAGACGAGTTGCCTTTCAAATCTCAATCAGTTGGGATTGAGTATGAATATGTACGTCCAAGATTTCGATCAGACGTTTCCCGCTTGGAATTGGAATTTCTTCTGCAATGGAGGGAATAACGGCGCAGCCAGAGATTCCGCCGCCTTTTGGACCATGGCGATCTATCCCTATGTAAAAAGCACCGGTGTTTACAAGTGCCCGGATGACCAGATGATGTGGTACGACACATGGGCGGGTTGCAGCAATGATAACGGCGCGGATGATATGTTCAGTTCCACCTACAACTACGCCCATGGCACGCAGAACTATGTTTCCTACGGTTTGGCGGAGAATCTCACTCCGAACTATCCTTCGAACAAACTCTCCGCGATCACAACTCCTACCAACTGGGCGATGTTCATGGATTGTGGGTCGCAATTGGCGGATATCTGGGTCTGGAGTCTGCCGAACGCCTCCGATGCTCAATATATTCCGGCAAGAGCCGCATTCGCTAATAATGTTGCCAATGGAAATGATCTCATGTGGAATGGTAATGAGTCTGTGAACTGGTTCGAGCAGAAATGGGGGCAAAACTACTTGGATAGCCAGACGCGGCATTCAGGCGGTGAGAACGTCGAGTTTGTGGACGGGCATACGAAGTACATGAAATGGAATCAGATGACTTGGCAGAACCTGACCACCACGAACTGGCAATAATCTTTCTTCGCAAATCCAATTGGAGCCCGATGGAATCAAACCACCGGGCTCCATTTTTATGTTCCCCCTCAAGGAGATATTCCTGGTGAGAAGCGTCCCCGAAACACTACTGTCACTTATAGCGGTATTCTCTTCACCTCGTAAGGTTCGAAGGTCTCCTTAATCATTCCGCCGTCGATATTCAGATGTGTTTGAATTACACCCCCCGTCGGATTCACGGCGATGACGGTGGTCCCTCGTTTCCATTTAACGGAGGCGATATCCAGCTTGGGGGCGTCCTTCGGCGAGGGAAGCTGTTTCACCTCTCCTTCCAAGTATTTCCCGCCCATAGCATGCAGTTCGGCAAGGATTTTCGGGAACGCCGCTCGGAGAATTGGGTTGAATTCAAATCCGCTCGCCCATTGCTTCCCTTTGAAGGAGTATGCGTCACTCCAAGCGTAAAAGAGCAGACCTTTCGCGCCATGATTCAGAGCCAGATAGGACATGCATCGTATCTCTTCGGGGGTGGGATAACGATTGTTTGATCCTCCCGGCGGCTGACGGTGCGCCTGTATCGCCACCACCACCGGCCTTCCTTGCGCCGCCTTCACCGTTTGTGCAATCGCTTGCGCGAAACCGGTGAGATCCTCGTTCCTGATTGAACCGATGGGGTAGGGGTCCACGCCGGTCATCTCACCGCATTGAGCGTATTTCACCACGACTCCCGGCACCTCCAGGACATAAGTTGGATGCTGCGGATCGGTTTTTTGTATCACTTCGCATTCCCGAGATACCAGTTTCGGAGTGAGTGTGCTCGGATCCGGTTCGTCTACGGCGTAATAAAGCAGGGTGGCGGGTTGCAGGCGAAGCTCGGAGACGATTCGCCGAAGGTTGTCAAAATTCCGATTCGGGGTTCGCAAATAATCGCTCAGTTCCTGGATCACCCACAATCCTTGCCGATGCGCCTCCCGCATAAACGCCCTTTCTCCGTCGTTCATCATCGTTTCGCTGGAGCCATAGATCGGTCCGGTGGTGCAATTGAAGCCCATTCGCCTGATGACGGCGAGGTCTCCCGTGCCGACATGGTAGACACCGAGCGGGAAGAATGGTTTCCCGTTCGCCAATAGTAACCCTCCGCGGTTCACCTTGCATAGAGAAGGGGGGTGTTTCAGATTTAGAACTTTCAACGTCGTTACTTGGCGGTCTTTTTCGCCATCGGCGGTTGCCGTCGCCGTCAGCCTCCATACGCCTACGGATAGTTTCGACCTGCTCACAATGTACGAATTGATGGCGGCGAGGGGCTTTTGCGCCAACGCGATCATCTTATCGCCGGACTTCAGCAACATCCTGAGCCTGGCTTTGGCAAACATGTTGGGTGGAGTGGCGAGCTTAACGGAAATGTTAAGCTCGTCCGAACGGGTGAGGATGTAACGATTGCAACGGATCGTGAGGAGCGGAGGTACGACACAGGTTTGCGCAAGCGTGAACCCGGCGAAGGGGGACACACTCACATCAAAACTTCCTCTGCCCTTTAGAGGGAAGTGGATGCGTTTCGTCACCATTTCATTGGCGGGTAATAATAGGGGACGGGACTGGGATTGCTCCCCCCCCTGCGCTCCGTAGACGCTGATTCGCAGTTGAATACGCCTTACGGTGTTTTCCAAATTTCGGATGGTCAAATCCCCGTGAAGCGTTCCGGGATATGGGATGGCGGTCGGGAGGTTCAAGGATAGAACCACGCCGTTTCCGATCTGCTGCGCGAGAGCGTAAACGTTTTGCAATGCGGGGCCGTTTAATGCGAATGCTGTGGTGGCGATCAGAGCGCCACGACCCACTTTCGCACCCAGCATAAGAGCCGTGTCGGCTTGCGTTTGCAATAAAACCGTCCACCCATTCCCCCAGTTGGGGTAGTGCGCCCAGTAATTGAAGCCCTTCAAAACGTTAGGAACCTTCATGACAGGGGAGGGCTGGGTGGAGTTCAGTTGCGACTTGGCGCCGATGGCGACGTTGGCGTCGTTATAGGAGAGCGAGAGATCCGGGTTCATCGCCTTAAGCCAGTCGCACTGAGGGGGGTAGGACATGTCGGTGAGGATGATGATTCCGCCATTGTTCAGGTATCGCCGAATCGCCGGGATATACTTGGTCATGTCCTGGGAGTCGCCGTAATTCCAGAGCGATGTGGTGAGGATGAGGTTGTAGTCGTCTAATCTCTTCACGAGCGCGGGGAGTTTGGTGTTGCGATATTTGTCGAATGCCCATCCAAGGGATTTAAGCGTGTCATCGTACTCGCTCCAGCTTCGAAAATCGCCGTTGACGCCGGAGGAGGAGATGACGGCGGTGCGAGCGGGCGGAGTGATTTGCGCCATTGCCCGCGAGCCGCAGCAAAGAGCGGCGGTGAGCGCAATACAAAGGAATACTCGTTTCATCGGCTTTCCTTTTCGGATCGGTCGGATTCGTCGGATTGATTCCGTGGAATTATATGATAATATGTATGAGCTAACGATACGATGAAGTGAATTCCCGCCAAAACATCCTTTTTATGTCTTTCAAGGAGGCTTGTCATGCGAATATCCGATATGCGGATCAATCTCCCGCTTCTTCTCTATTTGATGATCGGTATGACCATTTTACCACTTTCCACCATCGCACAAACATCCAACGGTTTCACCACCGTCAACCTGCGAGCCGTTGTAAACCAGGGGTGGGCGGATAATGGCGGAAAGGTGCGCGGATGGACGGATCAGGGCGACAACGACATGCGCAGCGTCAAGCCCGGCTTGAAAACCCTCATTGGGATTCCTTTCGATTTGATTGACCCGAAAACCAATGGCGGTCGTGCCGTTCTCGTGATGAAATCCAATCATTTCCAGAATGGACCGGAAACCGCCATCGCAGCGGTGAACTCCAAAGCGGCGAGCATCTATTTCCTGCACGCGTCGGCATGGACGCAGGGATTGGTCGCCACATACATCGTGCATTACGCGGACGGCTCTTCGGTGGATATCCCCATCCGCGCCAAGGAGGAGATCAACGACTGGTGGGGACCGGTGAACGGTCCGGAATACCGCGTGGCTCTCGTCGTTCCCAACGCCTCGAATGATGACATGGGGATGGTGGCATTCGGATGGAACAACCCTAATCCGGACAAGGAGATTCAGTCCTTGGAATTCAAGAGCGCGGACGGGGATGCCATTCCGATCATCGCTGCGGTGACACTTTCCGACAAACCCGTCCAGTTGCCCCCGCCCGCCGATATTCCCGAGCCCGATTATCTCAAAAGCGATCTCCCAACCATGGATATGTCGCAATGGTTTCCCCTTGCGGATAAGAGGGATGACTTTCTCGCCACTCCCATTGATCGCTCCGCTTCGCTGGATAAGCCCGCAGGCAAGCATGGTTTTTTGAAGAACGTGGATGGAACTTTCGTCTTTCAGGACGGTACGCCATGCAGGCTGGTCGCGACGGTGGCGAGTCCCATCTTTCCGGATCACCAGCAGGCGATTTACATCGCGAGGTGGCTGGCGAAATGGGGGTTCAACGAGGTGCGGTTCCATCCGCTCGCATCGAATGATAACAACGGCGCGATCGACTGGACCCGTGATGACACGCAGCATCTGAACGCCGCGAATATGGACAAGCTGGATTTCTTCATCAATGAACTGGCGAAGCGAGGCATCTATGTAAGGCTGAGCATGCTCTACTACAAGCAGGTGAAGAAGGGGGATGGGTTGGATCATTTCGACGAGGCTTTGGCGGAAACGAACGCCAAAAATCCAAGCTCGAAGTCCGACACCCTTAGCACCATGGGGATAACATTCTTTGACAAGCAGGCGATGGCGGCGAATATTGCGGTGGAGAAGGCGATCATGACGCACCGCAACCCCTATCGCAACAATATGATGTACGGTCAGGACCCCGCCATCAACATGATAGAGGTCACCAACGAAGACTCGACTTTCTTTTACACCATCGACTCCATCCCCGCCGTTTACTCCAAGGAGTTGGATCGGCTTTGGGGGGAGTGGCTCCTGAAAAAGTACGGCTCCAGAGCGAACTTGGATAAGGCTTGGGGCGGCAATTTGGCTCAGGACGAAGATCCCGCGAACGGAACGGTGAAGCGGCTGCCGATCTGGATGTACCAGAATCCATTCCCGCCGAATCAACTGACTCGCGCACAGGATGAATTGCGCTTCTATTTCAGCCTGAATAATGGTTACTTCAACAAGACCAAGGAGACTCTGCGTGCGGCGGGGGTGAAGCAACCCATCTGCGGAAGCGGCTGGCAAGGACCCAATCTTGCGTTCCTCGCCGATCTTTACTCGAATGTTCCCGGCATGGACTACATCGATCGGCATCAGTACTGGGGTGGAGGTCCCGGCGGGTGGCAGATCCTACCGGGGCAGATGTTCAATGATGCAACACCGCTCACTCAGCCGGACATTATGCTGAACCTCTCCGGTCAGAGGGTGCTGAGCATGCCGTTCGGTGTGAGCGAATGGGCGAACACTCTGCCCAATCAGTGGCGGTGCGCCGATCCCGCCCTGATGGCTTTCTACGGGCAGGGGCTGAACGGCTGGGACTGCCCCATGATCTTCGCGCATGACATGGGCTTCTGGACGGGAGAGAACGGGTTTGTCAAATTCCTCAAATGGATGTGGCCCGTCACAAGCCCGGAGACGCTGTGCCAGTATCCGATTCTCTCCACAGTCATCCGGGATGGATACGTGGAGGAGGCGAAACCGGTTTTCATTCGCAATATCTCCGTGAGCCAGGTGTTCGGCGCGAAGCCTCTGCCGAACATGGCGATTAAATTCCACACCAGCGGCATTTATGAGATGCAGGAGAGCGCCAACGTCACTCCGAATTCCACTCTCGCCTTCTATGCCGCTGCGGTGGGCAAGACCGGGATCCTCTTTAATCAAGCCGAGAAACCGGATTACTCGGTCGACCTTGGCAAATACATAGACCTCAAGGACAAGACGATCCGCTCCGTCACGGGGCAGCTTTTCTGGAACTACGGGAAGGGGTATGTAACGCTCGACGCGCCGAAAATTCAGTCCGCCATCGGCTTCATCACGGATATCCCCGTCAAGCTGGGGAACTGCGAGATCGAATCCTCGAATAAGATCGCCGCCATCCATGTGTGCTCCTGGGATGGCAAGCCGCTCAGCGTGTCCAAACACATCCTCATATGCGCCGTGGCGCGCACTCGCAACACCGGCATGGCGTACACTCGGCTGGGTTCCCGGCTTCTTACTTTGGGGAATCCGCCGATTATCATGGAGGGGGTGAAGGGGACGGTGACCCTCTTCCGCACTGGCGCCGTCACAGTGACGGCTCTGGACCCATGGGGGTACCCGGTCAAGAGTATTACGCCAAGGGTCGAGGCGGGGAGGATCGTCATCCCGATGAACGGTGAGGATAAGGCGGCGTATTACGACGTAACGTTCCATTAAGCGCTTGATCGGGCGGATTTGTCCGATCCGCCCGATCAGTCCGATTAGCCGAAGAGGATTACCTCTCCAGCCTCTCTATCGCCTTGGCGATCTCCGCACGACGGGCGTAGAGGAGGTCGGGGTCGTCCGTGAAATGGGTCATGTCCCGGCAGATTGTGTCGGGCACTTTCAGGAGCGACTCGTATTTCGCCCGCTCGGTGGGGGATTTCAGTCTGCTTACGAGAGACTGAAGAAGGTGCAGATAGTCCCAATCCTCCACCCCCTCTCCGAGCATCTCCCATCGGAGCGACGGCACCGGAGGCGCGATCCGCTCCGAGTCATTGCTTGCATAATCCTGCGGCGGGTAGAAGAATCGCCCGTCGCCGTTGCCCCACATCCCCTGGCTGTCCGAGACGTAGCTCATTGGGTCCTCCCAGGGATTCTGAAGAGTACCGCCCTTGGAGTGATACGGGCTGTTCCAGTAGGTTGTATCCCATATCAGCACTCCGTTCACGTGATACTTCCACGTTTGCCATAGCCACATTCGCATCTCGATGGCGGGGTGGTCGATGAATTCGCCGCAGTAGGGCGCCTTGGGGCCGGTGCATACGTACCACCACACCTCTTCTCCCAGCTTTTGACGCTCCCTGCACGCCTCGGCGGAAAAGTTCGGGGTGATGGGGCACCAAAGGTTCACATCGCCGTACAACTGCGGGGTGATCGCAACGGTCATGATCCGTTTGATATCGGGCACAATGCGTTCCAACCGCTTCATCCCTCGTGCGACGAAGGGATAATCGTTGGGACTGGGCTCGTCGTACCAGTAGATGTAAGCTTTCCGCAGCCATCCGTTTTCCTTCAGATGGTTTTGGATGATTTTCCCCGCCTGAGCCATCAGTTCCTCGTATTGCGGCGTTCCCGCAGCGTAACCGTACAGGGAGCCATCGTCGTAATTCGGGTATCGCCCGCCGCCCATGCCGGGGATGTCGATGGTGAAGGCGTTGAATCCAAGTCCGTTCAGATATTTGCGGGCGTCGCGGTCGAAGCCGTCGAAGTTGATCCTGATTTCCCCCGGCGATGTGGATTTATCGAGGCTCATCTCGAAGGGATGCAGCGCCATGGGGTTATAGGGGTTGATGCCGTTTTTGGCGAACGCCTTCATGAACAGCACCCACTCCTTCTCAAGAGCGGTTTTGGATTTGATATGGAAATACTGCTGAATAGTCCCGGGGTCCACTCCGAAGCCTGAACGCAGCGCGGTGTGAACCGGCAGGGAGAAGTTCCACACATGGCACCTCACCGTCGCGTTCGCCCTCCATCCGTTCGAGGATTGCAGAAGGATGAAGCCTGTGTAATCGCCCGCGCGTGCGTTTTCCGGCACGTTGAGCGTGATCCAGATCGGGTTGTTGCGTTCGGGGGCCGGGCGCCAGTTGGCGGGAAGGGGCGGCAGCGGGTCGGGCCACTCGCCTGCGAGCCCGATGTTATCCGTCGGCGTGGTGATCGGCACGTACGCCACTTCACGCAGCGAGATCGCCGAGGCGGGGATGACCGCGCCGCGAGGCCCGCGCAGGTCGGTGACGCGCACCTTCATCACTCCGGCCTTTTGCGGAACCACGATTAGTTGCATCGCCTGATGTTCACGTCTCGCCGCCGCGAAGGTTATCGCCGAACTCGCCGATTCTGGGGCTTTGCGCGTGAGCGACACCTTTCTCGCCCCGACGCACCACCAGAGCAGGCACCCCTTCGGCGCCTTAAGCCTTTTGCCGAAGACGCCGGCGTAGTAATCCGGGGAGTAAAGGGACGTTTGAGCCACGTATGCGGTGGCGCCGCCTCCTTCGGGCTTCAACGCGACGATCATTTCCGAATCCCCCGCAGGGAAGGAGTTCATCTCCGCAGCCGCCTGATAGACCCCTTTCTCGGTTTCACGGAACGACAGGGCGCGGATTGACTTGAGCTTGCCTTCCTTCTTGAACAGCATATCGGCTTTCATGCGGCGCATCAGGGATGCGGACTTGGGTCTGACTTGGATGACAAGGTCGGAGTTCGTAAGCGCATATGCCACATCGCCCCACTTTGGCTGAGCGCCTGCGAGGTAGAGCGTTTTTCCCGCGCACACCGGCGTTTTTCCGTTCATCCTGCATGTGAAGACTCCCTCGTCGATCTGAAAGTTGACGGGAGCGTCGGAGTGCGCGGGGTCCGGCGAGGCTTTTAGCCGAATGCGGAAATCCGAGGTGTCCGTGGTGGCGAGCGGCACAGCGAAGCTCCTTTGTCCCACGTCGGTGAGAGTTCCGATCGTTTGCCAGTCGTTACCGGAAGCGGATATCTGCACCAAACACTCCCCGCCGATGTGGTAGTTCATATCCACGGTCACCATGCCGTCGCGAAAGGGAAAGGGGTTGCCGAGTCGATAGGTGACCGTCTGACCCTCCCCGAAGACCCAGCGGTTGGAGTTGAAGGTGGCGGTGAAGCTCTCCAGTGACCTGCTTCCGTTGATATTGTCTCCCCCCAAACCGGGCTGGAAGATGTAGGAATCGCCCGTGAGGCGTTCGCCGTCGCCCATGATGAAAGGTTCGCCGTCCACCTTGACCACGGTGTTCACTGGGGTGACCGGTTCCAGGGATACGTCGGCGAAGCAGACCGTTCCCTTCAATTGCCACTGCCCCAGGCGGAGAGTCGCCTTGGAGACCGTTGGTGGCGCGGTGAAAACGAAGGAGTAGGTTTTCCAATTCGTGGTGGGGATGAAGTCGTGATTGCAGAAGGAGGTGCCGGACACCGCGCAGCCGCCCGCCGAGCCTTCGGAGCAGCGCATTCGGAATGTGAAGCGGTAATCGCCCATGGGGGTGAGCGACGGCAGGGAATATTCCCAGGTGTTGGAATCGGTGCCATCGCCCGTTACGGAGAGGCTTCTCTCCTTCGCGGCGGGACCGGTCTTCTCCCACGCCCCTTCGCCGCCGGTGAGTTTCCAGCCTTGCGGGGTGTTTACGCGAGTGTTGAAATGAAACCTTAAGCTTTGCGCCTTGGCTGTGGACAGCACGCCGCAGGCAAGGATGATGAGAAGATATCGCAGGGATTTGCCCATGTTTGCCCCCATTTTGCTACGGATCAGTCGACTTTTATCGGATGCGTTTTTTCCAAAATCGGATACGAGAAAGGTTTCAAAAAGCCTTGTGCGTCATAGCCACCCCCTCAACCGGAGCGTGGCGCTGTAATAATGCCCATCAATAGGTATCGATTTCAGTTGAAGTATGGCATACAAATATCGGCGACGCAACGAGGGGGATGAACCGTTCGCAACATGGATGGGGACAAGGGGCTCTATTCGGGCTCATCTCCATTTTCGAGCGTTTCAATCACTTTCATCGCTCCGGGAATGTCGAGATAGTTATGCGCGAACATTTCGGCGCGCAATTCGTCGCCGAGGAAGCAGTCGAATTTCTCCACCGCTTGCAAGGGGAATTTCGCCGCCACTTGAAGGAGTTCGCACGGCTCCTCAAGAAAAGAGAGATATCTCCGTTTGATATCCTTGAGGGACGAGTTGTTAAAAGCAAGGGCTATGTCCTCATCTTCCACATTCAGTCCTTTCAGCAATCCCATCCCTAATAGGGTCGTATTCACTTTCGAACCGCACCAAGTGAACCAAAAAATCTTATCTTTGTGAGTCAAAAAAGGGCTTTCCAATATCTTACGGCTCCGAGCAAATGAACGAGCATCCTTCAGCATGGTTTTGGATTTCTCGTCAAGGTAGTTCGGAAGGATATCGTTCTCGAGCAACTCCCGCATTTTAGAATGGATACGCGGATGGACCGCAATATAAGGCGTACCGTGGAAATAGGGTAATTGACCGGAGGAGGAGGGCTCCACAGTGATTTTGTTGTGCGCCACCTCCGTGATTTTCCAGCGTTTTCCCGCCAAAATCAGAGACCTCGCAGCGCCGTTGCCCGGCAAACCCGATATCATTCCTATCTGCTTGCTTCCTTCATACACAGGTATCTCATATCTTCCATTGAAGGCGGCGTAGAAGTTGTAATTCCTTACAATGCGTTCGCCTTTCAATCCGAGAATCAGCGACCCATCCGCAATCTGATTGATTAAATCCTCGGATCCCATATCCCTCAGAACACGCAGGAAAATCTCCTTGTTCAGATTGTCAAACGCACCGCTTCGCACCAAGCGATCGTAGAGATAGGACGCGGTGGCTCCTCCCGTCTCGGCGATCAGGCTCATCACTTGGTGGATGAAGGTGGAGAGATGCCATTTGTCGGTTTCCGGTGGTTCGCACCACGGCTCGATCATCAATTCAACCATCGCGACTGTCTTAAGAAGATCAAGGCGCAAATGATGAATGATACTCAGATATATATCGTCATTCTCGATGATTAAGAGCCTGAGGATCGAGGGCTCTTCATCTCTCCTGCCGCTTCTGCCCAGCTTCTGCCGCAGAGATGTCACCGACCATGGAACGCCTATCTGCCCGATGAGCTTCACGTTTCCAACGTCGATGCCAAGCTCCAAAGTGCCGGAACAGAGGGTCACGACGGGCTTGGGGGAGCGCAGCGATTCCTCGGTGGATTCCCTCTCCGCCTTGGAAAGAGAGCCGTGATGGATTCGGAACGGGGATATTTTGCCCAACTCCTTCATTCGTGCGTTGAGTTGGTCGGTGTAGCGTTCCAAATCGCGTTTGCTATTGGCGAATACCAAGGCGGTGTTTCCCGCAAAAATCCTTATGATATCATCAATGAGGCGCGTATCCTCACTCGTTACGATAATATCCGTGCCGGTCTCACATGAGGGGGTTTCGTCCGGATTTGGAAGATAGGCTTTAACGCCGATATGCGATTCCTTGGTGTCACTGCCAAGGATGATCTTCACGGCGTCCGGATTGATGCCGTTCACCCAATACTTCGCCGTCCGCATGTCGCCCAATGTGGCGGATAGCGCGATGATGCGCGGCTTATAGGAGGAGTACCGTTGCAGGCGGGAGACCAAGCTGCGAAGGTGAGCCCCTCTCTCCGCCCCGTAAAAGGCGTGGAGTTCGTCTATCACGATGTATTTCAGCTTGGGGAACAACATCCTGAGATATTCCTGATGGTTGATGAAATGAGATTCAAGCGATTCCGGCGTGGTCAGGAGTATGCCGGAAGGGGATAAGAGAAGGCGCTTTTTGGCGGATGGAGTGACATCGCCATGCCACTTGTGAACGGGGATGTCGGTTAACTGACAGAGCTCTTCCAGCCTGCGGAACTGATCGTTGATAAGCGCCTTGAGCGGGCTGACGTACAGCGCCTCGACGCTGTGTTCCGTGGAGTCAACAAGCTTGGAGATTATCGGGAGGAAGGCGGCTTCCGTCTTTCCTCCCCCGGTGGTTGCCGAGATGATAAAATCGGAGCCGCCCGCATACACGGCTTCAATCGCATCCACTTGAATGGATTTGAGCCGCACCCAGCGCATTCGGTAAAGCATCTCCTGCAGCCTAACATGCAGGAGCTTATAGGCTTCGTCAGGTGTCATAACCATGGTTTATAGACGAAAGGGAGTGAGATCGTCGTCATCAAGCGGAGTGGGTGTCGATTCCTCCAATGGCGTTTTTTCAATTTTCACATTTTTTAGAATGTCATTCCAGGGAACATCTTTGTTTTGATCGACCAAATCCAAAAAACTCACAAACGATTTCACCGCCTCGCGAGGTGTCCGATAATACTCGGAGCCTAATGTATTGTTGCTACGAGCCATGAAGGTGGTAATCGCTTCATCTGGAACGATATATTTTTGGGGGTCGCCTCCCGCGAATACGAACCTGATGCGCCATAAGAGCAGATGTATTTCCTCCAATGTCAGATTTTTCAGGCGGATTACAGGCCCGGAATAATTGATCAGACCATCGCGCGAGTAGGGGTTTCTCGCGAGACGGGAAGCCAGCGCCTCATAGCTATACAAACCTCGCTTCGGATCATCTATAAATTCATCCACTCCCGCAAAGATGAAACCAATGCTCTCGGCATCCCCTTGAAGGCAATCGTTGACGATTCTGAGGATTATTTCGTAATTCGCCTTGCGTGCGATGGCGCTGCTTAAGTTGTTTGTGAGAACGCCCATCTCGTCGATATTCACAATTAAACCCTTGTAACCCGCCATCCTGACAAAATGAGCCATTAATTTCAGGTAGTCGATGATGTTGTGATCATCAATGGTGGATTTAACTCCTAATTCTGCGTTAGCCTCGGATTTTGTCGTAAATCCGGCTCGTAACCATCTCAAGACGTTATTTTTCCTATAATCATTATTCGATTGATACGCTAAGTAATAAATATTCAAAATCGAGGCGAAATCATAAGCGTTCACTTGCGTGCAAATATTGGTTATTCGTCTTTTTATTTTATATTGGAGTGAGCTATTGATAGAATCCTTATCATTCTCCTCATTGTTGAGAGAGGATATGAAATTTTCCAAAATGCTATCCAACGCTCCGCCCTCACGGGAAGAGCGGGTGGACATGTTCTTCATTAAATGCGCATACAAAGCCCGCCCTTTGCCTCCGGCACCACAAAGGCGATGATCGTTTGTGATATCGGCGTTCACAACCACTAACTTTTTTTCAACGGCGAGCGTTTTGATCAGATTCAAAAAAAACGTTTTTCCCGAGCCGTATTGACCAAGGATAAAGCGCACGGAGGCTCCGCCATCGGATATGGTGTCCAAATCCTTGAGCAGCGCTTGCGTTTCATGATACCGCCCGACTTGAATATATTTTAACCCGATGTGCGGAACCACGCCGGATCGAAGGGAGGAGAGTATGGCCTCCCTAGTTTTTCTGGGGATTTCCACTTGTTGAAATAAGTCAGTGCTTGAAGGCGATTGAATCATTTATCTTCTCCATTAGTTCGTCGTTTAAAATATAATAATTGTCCTCGGATGATATTAGGTCATCTTCGAAAATTTCATCAGACCAGGAATTTATATTATCGATCGCAGCATGTTCCATGCAATTGTATTTTGCACATAAGGACTTGAAGTCTTTTTTATCCATCTTTTTTGATTTCAAAAACTGATTTAATACGGATAAATAGATACCATCCAATGAATCTATTTTATCAGAGGGTATGTTCAAGCAAGAAGATATAAAAAGATAATAAGAATCATCAGGTTTTAAGAATATATTCTTTGAATATATGTCATTCCTATTGCCCTCTATGTCTTGAGAACTATCCTCCATGATTTCTCCTATTAAATTTGACACCTTTATTGTTTCGTCAACTTTAATTGCGTATTTCTCGGAATGCGTATCCGGTATCGACAAGGAATAGCTTTTAAGTAATTCATATGATTCACTGTAATAGTGCGCATGCTCTATGGCTTTCCTTCCATTTTTGTCTTTCGTATGAATGTTCGCACCGTTTTTAAGTAATAATTTGATGATATCGGAGCGTCCTCTTTCAGCCGCCAGCATCAGCGCCGTCCATCCATTCTTGCTTTTCGCTTCCACTTCCGCGCCGCGTTCGAGCAGCGCTTCGACGGCGTCCGCATGTCCATGAAAAGCCGCCAGCATCAGTGCCGTACATCCGTCATTCTTTTTCGCTTCCACTTCCGCCCCGCGCTCGATCAGCGCTTCGGCGACATCCGCGAATTCAGTCATCATCAGGGGCGTCATGCCTGTTTTGTTCCTCGCGTTCACATCCGCGCCGTGTTCAATCAATACCAGCGCCGTCTCGGGATAGAGGACGTGCATTAAATTCGTGTTCCCATTCCCATCCTTGTAATTCAAGTTGGCGCCTTTGCGAATCAAACGTCTCGCAATCTCGGCATTGCAGGCGTGCGAGAGCGCGGATCGTCCCGAGATATCCGCTGCATTCACATCGGCGCCGCGAATGGTTAATAGATTTGCCACTTTAACATCCTCTGTGTGCATCAGAGGCGTCCACCCCTCATTGTCCTTCGCATTCACGTTCGCACCGTGGCGTATCAACAGGGCAGCGATTTGATGTGTTGGAGCGTGCATCAAGGGGGTCATGCCCTCTTCATCCCTTTCATCCACATTCACGCCTGACGCCAAAAGCTTTTTAATCAATGGGATGTTCGAGGCTTTCACCGCATTGATCAATAGCGCGGGCATACGCTCCTCCCTAAAGCAAAAAGTATAAGATCCCTTCAAAATCTCCTGGGAACGGTTCCCAAAATCGAGGACAAGTATTCTATAACGAACATTCGGATGAGGCAACGCATTTTGTATACCCACAATATCTCAATTTTGTAAATATAATGCGTCTCTGTTCTCATAATCGTGGAACTGGAAACGATCTCAATTATTAACTCATGCAAGAGGACGCAATGCGGAAATGGCGTATGAGGAATCTTATTCAAGTTGTGCGGGGGAAAGGTGCGCAGCGTCGGTGCGGCACGATGGCGTCCGAAAAAACAGAGAGGGTCTCGCCTCGAACGGTGCGGCGAAAGGCGTTCGGTTTACGCACATGGTCGGTGGATGGGGAGAGGGATGTATCGCTCTCTTTGTTGTGAAAACTATCATTCAGGATACTGGCTGTTAAATCTGACCATTAAATATGCGTATTCCCATGAATGAGTAGCCTATTCCGATAAGGAATATCCTTTAAGCAATTCATATGATTCACTCTCATGTTCCACGTAATCGATGGCTTTCATACCGTTTGTATCCGTTATATTCGGATTGGCTCCCATTCGTACGAGTAATTGTAATGCTGAAATATTGTCTTTTCGCGCCGCGTGGATTAATTCGGTTTCACCGTTAACATCGATTGCGTTTATGTCCGCTCCATGTTTGATCAGCAATACGGCGGTTTCATAATGTCCATTAAAAACCGCCAGCATCAGTGCCGTCCATCCACTCTTGTCTTTCACTTCGATCCGCGCCCCGCGTTCTGTCAGCGCTTCGACTGCGTCCGTATGCCCATTGAAAGCCGCCAGCATCAGCGCCGTCCATCCACCCTTGTCTTTCGCTTCGATCCTCGCCCCGCGTTCTGTCAGCGCTTCGAAGGCTTCCGTATGCCCATTGAAAGCCGCCAGCATGAGCGCCGTCATTCCTTCCTTGTCTCTGGCTTCGATCCTCGCCCCGCGTTCTAGTAACAATGCGACGGTGTCGTTTTTACCTTCCTGAGCCGCCGCCATGAGCGCCGTCATTCCTTCCTTGTCACTGGCTTCGATCTTCGCCCCGCATTCGAGTAACAATGCGACGGTGTTGTTTTTACCTTCCTGAGCCGCCGCCATGAGCGCCGTCCTTCCGTTCATGTCTTTCGCCTCGATTTTCGCCCCGTGTTTTATCAGTGCTGCTGTTGCGGCGTCATTTCCAATGCGTGCCGTTATTATCAGCGCCGTCTGTTCGCCAATGTCTTTGGCTTCGATCTTCGCCCCGCATTTTATCAGCGCTTCCACGGTGTCCGCATATCCCTCCAGAGCCGCCAAAATCAGCGGGGTCATTTCTCCATTGTCCTTGGCTTCGATCCTCGCCCCGCGTTTTATCAGCGCTTCGACGGTGTGGGTTTTTCCTTGCTGAGCCGCCATAATCAGCGCAGTGAATCTGGCATCATCTATCGCTTCCGTATTCGCGCCTCGTTCGAGCAGCGCTTCGACGACGTCGGTGCGCCCATTAAAAGAGGCATGCATCAATGGTGTCCACCCATCTTCGTCCTTCGCATTCACGTTCGCGCCGCAGCGTATCAACAGGTATGCGATTTGAGGCGTCGGCGCGTGCATCAAGGAGGTCACTCCCTCCTCATCGCTTTCATCCGCTTTCACGCCGGACGCCAAAAGCTTTTCAATTACTGGGATGTTCGAGTCTTTCACCGCATCAATCAATTGGGCGGACATACGCTCCTCCGTAAAGCAAAAATGTATAAGATCCCTCTAAAATCTTTCGGGGACCGCTCCCAAAAAACGAGTGGACTTTTTTTATATACCCTCATATTCGCAATTCTGTGAATATGATGCATATGCGCGGTATTCCCCAATAAAAAGGGGGGCGTCCACGCTATGGGGGGACGCCCCTCTTGTTCGAATGCCCTCATCCGCTAATGACGGTCGCCGCGACCCTTCCAATGGTATCGCGGACCTCTTCCATCTCTCCACCCGTGATCCCAGTGTCCGCCTCGTCGGAAACGACCTCGATCGTCACGGTGATACTTGCGCCAATTCCTGTTGCCAGCCCAGTGGTCCTGACCTCGGTTGTAGGCGTAGACTCTTCCGCCTCGCCAATTGTGATTCCATCGCCCGTATTCCCAGCGATGATGATCCCTTACGGACTGTTCGTAACGATTATATGCAACCAGCGCCCCTGCGGCGGTAACGATTCCCGGTAGTTTGTTGTGTTGGGTCAGCAGCAGATAAGCCGATGCGGCGCCGAGGAGCAGCGCGGTGTTTTTACGCCCTGCCTCGCTCGCCTGCGCCAAATTGGGCGCCGCCCACATGGATGCGGCGATAACACCCGTCAGTCCGAGGCTGATGATACGGCTATGTGTTCTCATTGTGGAACCTCCTTGCTTGTTCTATTGCCTATTGCAATCCACATGTTAACATAAACGCATCATTCGCAACTGTGTGACTACCGTGTCATCTAAGAGATTTCAAAGAATCGTTTCACCTCCACACGCTTCGGCTGCGCGGCGGATCATTCGACGGGTTTCAGGGATATCTCGCTCACACGCACGTAATCCCCGGGATGACCATTCGGCTCAGGATCCAGACGTATCCCCGTGATCATCCCGCGATACCCGGGCGATGCGGCGAGGTTCACCTCGTAAGTTCGATATATCCCGTCCGGAACCACCTTGAAGGTGACGCTCTTGTCCGCGCTGAATTCGGGGGAATCATAGCGGCTCCAGAATATCTGCGCGGTGGACTCCGTCGTGCGGAAGGCGGCGCGAATGCGAATCACGGGGGCGTCGCTCGCCTTCCAGATCCCGGGCGGTCCGATCATCTGCGGGTCCTTATCCGTCAATTTCACCCATAACTCGCCTTTGACGGGCCATCCGAGGTCCGAGGCGTTGGCGTAAATCCAGTGTCGGCGATCCTTCGCGAACACGTAATCGGGAGGGGCGGGCTTGGGGGAGTGCGCGTAAACGTAGTTCCTTATCTCGCTTAGCTTGCCCAGAATCAGCGTGTAATGGTAATCGTAGGTGATGTTGTGGTCGAGTATCTCGTTGAAGGTCGGGGCGACGTATCCGGTGGGGGCGTCCTCCGACCCTCCCGCGCCGGGCATGCCGGCGAAAAAGCAGAGGAATCTGCCGTCCCCGGGCTTGAACACCCCCAGTCCCCAGTTCTCGTCGTTCACCAACGCCGCCCAGTTCTCCGTGGCGTCGACCGTCTGCACCTTGAAGACGGAAGGCATTTGTGATAGCGCGTCGTGTTGGAAGGGTTTGTCGCCCTTGTAGGTGATGATGTGGTCGAACGGGCCGTTCACGTAAACCGCGGGAAGTTCCTGGAACCGCGCGGGATACTGCGTGTGGTCGTCGCGATGGTTGATTAGCCGGCATCGAATCTGCGCCGTATTCCCCTCAAGCCGAATCCAGCATTCGTAGACGCACTTCCCCGGCACGTTGTTTAGCGGCCATTGCATGGGGACGCACCTCACATAAAGCTCCTTGCCGTCGTTGCTCCAGTCGATCACCTTGGAGCGGTTGCCGTAGCAATCCCCGGATTGGATCGGGTTCCAGCCAAGCCCCGCCCAAGTCTTGTTGGGGAGCTTCCCGTTCGGCTCGTAGGGCACGGGGCCCGAGTAGTCCGACATCTGGATTTGGCGGCCCCAGTCGAAATCGTTGATGATGTTGTCCGTCGTTCCCGATTTGGAGAGGTAGGTGATGGCTCCCCCCAGATTCAGGTCGACCCCGAGTTTGATCACGCCGTCGTCGAGGTAGGTCATGCGCTCGGTCTCCGGTTCGGCTGGGGAACTCGCCCTCGCATAGCCGAAGGTCGCAATCGAAAGCGTAAGCAGGCTAAGATGAATGAAAAAGCGGGAAAGGAACATACGCAGGGTTGATTTCATATGTGATTGCCCTCCTTTTTTGACTAATGATACCCCCTGCGGCATCGCATTCCCCATGCGGAGATGGGGGTATCGACTTTTGAGGTTTCGAAGGAGGTTCAAGGCATTGGCGCAGCCCATGCGGATGGCGAGGAGATGCGCCCGCTCGCATGTTGCTCTAGGCTGTCGTGAGTCGCGCTCTGGTGGTCGTCTTTAGGAGTAATGTTAATGGATGTCACAATCATGACGATTGAGATGGCTTGCTATGCCTGATGCGAGTACGGAGCGCAATCATCGGACGGGATCGTGCCGATTCGGCAGATAACCCCGAACCCCAAACCCCGCTCCCCGATCTACGGCTTTCCAGTCTCCTCCACATCCTCGGCCTTCGCCAGCCTCTCGATGGTGGATGCCCTGTCGCCCGGCTCGAGGTTGATTAGCTTCACCCCCTGGGTGCTTCTTCCAGCAGCGCGAATGCCCATCACCTCCATCTTGATGGTGATTCCGTTGGAGGTGATAATCATCAGGCGATCATCGGGCTCCACCACAATGGCGTCCACGATGGGCCCGGTCTTCTCATTCACGCTCATCGTGATGATTCCCTTGCCGCCGCGGGTCTGCGCCCGATAACTGCCAAGATCCGTGCGCTTGCCGATTCCGTTCTCGCCCACCACCAGAAGCTGGCTGGTGGATCGCACCAGGTCCATCGCCACCACCTTGTCCTGCGGCTTGCCGTCCGGACCGCGAAGCTCGATACCTCGCACGCCTCCCGCCTGCCTGCCGCTTGCGCGGACGTCTTTCTCGTTGAATCGGATGGATTTACCGCCGGCGGTCACCAGGATGCACTCCTGATTTCCATCGGTGAGTTTCACCCATTTCAATTCGTCGTCCTCCTCCAGGTTGAAGCAGTTCAATCCGTTGGAGTGCAGGTTGGCGAAGTTTTTAAGGTCGCATCGCTTCACTTCTCCGTTTTGCGTTGCGAAGAACATGTAACCCGTAGCGTTTTGGAGGTCCTTCACCGGCACGGTTGCGGTGATGATATCGCCCGATTCGATATTGATTAGATTGACGATGGCTGTGCCCATCGCAGTTCTGCCGGTTTGCGGCACCTCATACGCTTTGAGTTTATACACCCTGCCTCTGTTGGTGAAGAAGAGGAGATAGTCGTGGGTATTCGCCATGAAGAGATGCTCGATCGTATCCGCTTCCTTGGTGTTCGCCCCGATGATGCCTCTTCCGCCGCGCCGCTGGGTGCGGTAGGTGTCCATCGGCACACGCTTGATATAACCGTCGCGAGTGATGGTTACCAGCATATCCTCTTCGGGGATGAGGTCCTCCTCCCCGATCTCCTCCGCCTCCGTCGGGATGATTCGAGTGCGCCTGTCGTCCCCGTACTTCTCCTTCAGGGTCTTCAATTCCGTTTTGACAATCTCGGTGACTCTTGCGGGGGTTACGAGGATGTCCTCGAAGTTGGCGATGTCGCGCAGCTTGCCTTTGTACTCCTCCTCCAGTTTATTGCGGTTCAGGCGGGTGAGTTGACGGAGTTGCATGTCTAGGATGGCGGTCGCTTGCAGTTGCGTGAATCCGAATCGGCTCATTAACTCCGTGCGCGCAATCATGTCATCGTCGGATGCGCGGATGATGCGGATGATCTCGTCCAGATGGTCCAGCGCGATCTGCAAGCCTTCGAGGATGTGCGCCCTCGCCCTCGCCCTTCCAAGTTCGTAACGGGTGCGGCGAATGACGATTTCACGGCGATGCTTCAGGTAATGGCCGATCACCTGGGGCAGATTTAACAATCGGGGGGTGTTGTCCACCAGCGCGAGCATGATGACGCCGAAAGTGCTGCGCAGCGCCGTGTGTTTCAGGAGGAAATTCAGAACCTTGCGGGGGTATGCGTCTCGTCGGAGCTCTATCACGACTCGCATTCCGTGGCGATCCGTCAGGTCCTCAATACCGGTGATTCCCTCAATCTTCTTTTGTTTGACCAAGTCGGCGATGCCCTCGATAAGCCTCGCTTTGTTCACTTGATAGGGCAGTTCACTGATCACGATGGCGTTCTTGCCGTTTTCCATCGGCTCGATGTTCACCACGCCCTGCATGATGATCTTGCCCTTGCCAGTGTGATACGCCTCGGAAATGCCCTTCGTCCCGAGGATCAAGCCTGCGGTGGGGAAGTCCGGCCCCTGAATGAACTTCATCAGATCGGACGCGGTGCTATCCGGATTATCGAGGGCGTGAATGCAGGCGTCGCACACCTCGCGAAGGTTGTGCGGAGGCACCTTTGTGGTCATTCCTACGGCGATTCCCTCGCCCCCATTGCAGAGGAAGTTGGGAAACCGAGAGGGAAGCACAAGAGGCTCGCGGGAAGTCTGATCGTAGTTGGGCATCCAGTCCACGGTGTCGCGGTCCAAGTCCGCCAGCATCTCCGTGGCGAACACGCTCATTCGGGCTTCCGTGTAGCGCATCGCGGCGGGTGGGTCTCCGTCGATACTTCCGAAATTACCCTGACCATCAACCAGCATGTATCGCAGGCTGAAGTCCTGCGCCATGCGCACCATGGTGGGGTAGATAACCGCTTCACCGTGAGGATGGTAGTTACCGCTTGTGTCGCCGCAAATCTTGGCGGATTTTCTGTGTCCGGCGCCGGGAGTGAGGTTAAGGTCGTGCATCGCCATGAGGATGCGGCGCTGGACCGGCTTCAGTCCGTCGCGCACATCGGGCAAAGCGCGTGCGATGAGAGTGGAGACGGCGTATCCGAGATAGGATCGTCGCATCTCCTCTTCAATGTCCACCACTATCAATCCGGCGTATTCCTCCGGAGGCATGTTTTCCTGATCGGGCTGGATATCGTCGTTATCGGGCATTTCTTATCCTGAGGAGTGATTTGAAATCTTCAATGCAAAGGTGTAATTTTCTGCAACGGCATGAGTTCGATTCGCGGGCTTGCGCTAAATGTGAAGAGAGCGACCCAACCCCTGTTCGCCGAACCGTTCAATTGCCTGAATTAGGATGGAATGGAGCATTTGAATTCCGATTTCCGTTTCAATTATACCCGAATAAGGTATATTTTTGACATGGACCTCACACGTGACTGTGTGTGCTCAGCCATCCAAGCGTCATATCACGAGGTGACAAATGAATAAACCCGACCCGAAAGTTTTATCCATTCTGCGCGACTCCTATCAACGGGAGAAGCGCTCCGTTGTCCTTTACAAACTGCTTGCGGAAAAGCAGAAGGATGCGAAAAGCAAGGACATCTTCAATCGTCTCGCGGCGATAGAGGAGGACCATGCAAGGCAGTTCGCGGAGCGAATCGCCGAAGCTGACGGCGAGCTTCCCCCCATTCCTTCGCTGACCACCAAGGAGCGTCTATACGTCAAGTCCATGAGTACCGATGCCGTCGTGCGGCGCATGGAGTCGGAGGAGGGGCGAAACATTATCGCTTTTCAGAAGAGTGCGTCCGTACTGGAGAGCGCACCGGAGATACGCGATCTCTTTACTAAAATTGAAAAGGAGGAGCAAACGCACAGCAAGCTCCTGCAGGATTTGGCGCCCTCGAACGAGCCAGCCTCCCGCCTAGAAGCGATGCTCAAAGGGGAGAAGTGGCATGTCTCCACCGGCTCCTGGATCGGCGACGCCATCTACGGCGTGAACGACGGGCTCGGTGCGGTGTTCGGCATCGTGAGCGGCGTGGCGGGATACAGCAACGGCGGGCACCAAGTGGTGGTGGCGGGAACCTTCGGAATGATCGCGAGCGCTCTCTCCATGGGATCGGGAGCCTTTCTCGCTGCGAAAAGCGAGAGGGAGGTTCACGAGGCGCAAATAGACAGGGAGAAACGGGAGATCGACGAGAGCCCGGAGCACGAGATCGAGGAGCTTTCACTGATTTATCAGTTGAAAGGGTTCAAGGAGGAGGAGGCGATGAAGATGGCGCAGACCATCAGCAAGAGGCCGGAACTCTTCCTTCAGACGATGGCTCAGGAGGAACTGGGCCTCTCGGAGAAGCAGTTCCCGAACCCTTGGACCGCCTTGATATCCTCGTCGCTCGCCACGGCGGTCGGAGCCTCGATACCGGTTCTGCCATTTTTCTTCATGCACGGAATGCCGGCGGTGGTCGCCTCGGCGATCATCAGCACGCTGGCGCATTTCGCCGTGGGAGCGGCGAAGAGTATCGTGACCTCGCGGAACTGGTTTGCGTCCGGCATGGAGATGACGATCGTTGGGGTTTTGGAGGCCGTGATCTCATACGGCATCGGTTACTTCTGGCCCAAGGGAGCCACCCTGTGATCGTTCCCATTCAGGATGTGCGCGCCTCCGATTACGATATGAAAATAAGCGTATCCATTTTGCTATGGATTCGTACCTTCATTATATAACGCACCATTGACGCATTGTTCAGGAGGCGACCGATGACGAATGTACCGAACGAACCCGAATGGACGGGAGACGATCCGCTTGAACTCTCCCTGGAGAAGGCGCATCTGCTGCTTATGCATAACGATTACGCCAACGCTCTCGTTTTGCTAACCGAACTATCCGCTAAGTATCCAGACAACCCGGATATTATCGACTTGCTCACCGATACCTCCGCCAAGCTTAAGGAAATGGAGAAGGAGCGTATCAGAAAGGGCAATCCCCTGGCGTTGTTATGCGTATGGCGCAATCCCTTTATCTTTTTCATTTGGATGGGGTTTGCTATTTTTCTTATCGGTTACGGCTTGATGCGCGATGGCTATCTGCTCCGGGATTCCTTCTCCATGGGAATCATTCATCCCATAAGAATAGACGTAGAGTGGGATCAAACATCAGGGAACGCCGGAACGGTGATGGGGCCTGGGATGGTGGCGAGTTGGATAAGCTGGACCGCGCCTATCTATGCTAATATTCTCCTTTTCACCCTTGTAGGCGCAATTGGATTCCTTATGATGTGGGGTGCGTGGAGGGATATCTCCAGGGCTCCGGCTTGGACCGACTTGGAGGGAAAGGATCCCTCTTCGGATTCCGTGTGGATCCGCCGGATATGGTGGTGGTAATCATCGCTCCGCTCCCACCGTACGAATGCGCCATACGTTCCCGTCGGTCTCGGCGGTGATGGCTCCGTCTCTGTCCGTTCTATAAACTCGAACATGCATCCCCTCCAAACGCTCCATCACCGCAGGCGCGGGATGTCCGAATCGGTTTCGCTTCCCGACCAGAATGATCGCCGCTTGCGGATGCACCGCCTTCAGAAACCTTTCCATGCTGCCGAATCGGCTTCCATGATGGGCGATCTTGATGAGTTGCGCCCTCAGGTCCTCCCCGCCATGCAGCATGTTCGCCTCCGCCTCCGCCCCCGCATCCCCCGTTAGCAGCAGGCAGCTGTTTCCGTACTCCAGCCGTATGACGAGGCTATCCTCGTTATCGGTCGTCCTCTTGTCATTGCCGGGATTGAGCACGCGTAGTTTCACTCCCTCTCCCATCTCGATGGACTTCCCCCTATCGAGTGGCGTTAACTTCAGCCTTCGCTCTCGAAGGATTCGATATAACAAGGGGTGTGTCTTCTCATTCCAATCGTCACCGCCTGCGAACACCCGTTTCACTGTGACCCTTCTGAGAATGCTTGGCGCGCCGCCGATGTGATCCATATCGGGATGGGTCAAAAAGAGAGCGTCCAGTTTTTGGATGGACTGAGAACGAAGGTAGGGAAGGATGGTTCTTCTGCCTGCGTCATCCCCATCCCACGCCGGTCCGCAGTCCACCAGCATTGCGGCACCCGTTGACGTGCGAATGACGATGGCGTCACCCTGTCCCACATCGAGAAAAGTCACCATCAAACGATTATCGTGGCGGGGAATGAGAAGATTCGGGATCAGAATTGCCAATAGCAATGTCAGCGTGATTACCGGAATGGCTATCGCGAGCTTTCTTTTCATCTTGCGTTCGCTCCTCACATCGGATATTGAGCATGCGTATGCCGAGGGCTAATATAATGTAATAGCAGAAAATCCATGCGCCGTTCGGTGAGCTTACGAATACGGAGGCGTAGGGGACGGAGGCGCCAGCGTGAACCGCGCCCTCAAGGAAAAGCAGTGCGGGGGAGAGAACAAAAAGCGCAAGGATAGAGGCGAGTTGCAGCCAGATCGCGCTGATCGCCCACACAATGAAGCCCATGCCCGTGAGGTACGCAAGCGTGGGGACAACAAGCAGGTTCACTCCGAGGGCTACGATGGAAAACTGATTGAAATATAAAATCGTCAGAGGCAGGGAGCCAAGCTGCGCCGCAACGGTGAGCAGAGCCGTTTCCGCAAGGATCATTTCCCCTTTACGTATCATCCCATTCGACCGGGATGTCGCAGGCGACGCCAGACTCTTGGAAATCATCTCGAACGTCGGTTGCAGCGCGATGATGGGGATGACCGTCGCGTAGGATAATTGGAATCCGATATCGTAAAGGCTTCCCGGTTCGAAAAGAAGGATGAGAAAGGCGGAGAGCGCCACGGATATCGGCAAATCGCCGTCACGGTCCAGAAGTTTGGCGCAGAGAAAAAGAGACGCCATCAAATCAGCTCGAACGATGGAGGGCGAGCCTCCACAGACCAACGTGTAAAAGAAGAGTGCGAACAACAAGGCGCGGTGGAAATACCTTTTGGGCAAAGGGATAAAGCGAGAGAGCAGGTAGAGCCATGCCGCGACCATTCCGACGTTCATCCCGGAAGCGGCAAGGATATGGCTCGAACCGGTCACCGCGAAATCATCCTGAAAGGAGTTCGGAATCTGTGTGCGGGAGCCAAGCATGATTCCCGCCAAAAAGCTGGATTCAAACGGCGGAAGAAGCTTGTCCAAGCTGTTTTGCAGGTTCTTACGCGCGTTCAGGGCCAATTGAGGAATCCATCCTATCCAAGAGGGGTTGGCGATAATTTTCCAGCTTTCCGGGTTCTTGCTTTGCATGATTCGAGTGATATGGCGGTAGGAGTAATATCGCTGCGGATTAAAGCCTGCAGGATTGCTGTTAGGCTCGATGGGCAGCAGCATGCCGTGGGCTTCAAGCCGCTGTCCGAATGCGAAGGAGGTGTTGTTCGGCTTAAGAGGCATGGAGATCAGTATCTTTCCTGAACAGCGATGTAAATCATCCGGTCCAAGTCCCGCCTCGGTGACTGTCAGTTCGCATCGGAATCGGTTCGAATCCAGTGTCGGTTCGGAAGCGATGCTTCCCCGCACCCAATACACCCCGGGAGGCAAATCGCCGACGTCGGCTTTGGCGGATACGAAGCAAGCGTGCGCTCTGAACGCTCCGAGGCAGAGGAAGAGGGAGGGCAGGAGGAGCGCCTGTTGCAGGCAGGCTCTGCCGTGAAGATGCCATTTGCAGAGGATGAACCCAAGGAACGGCGCAATCAAGGTGATCCAAGGATGATTTTCAAATGGGATGCCGGCCGCGAACCCGCCGGCGCAAAGAACAGCCGCCCTGCAGCAGAGGGAGGAGGCGCGGGCGAAGGGACATTCGTTCAATTGGCAATCTCGCTTCATGGCTTGACGCGTAGTTTATTTTATAGAGATTAGGATATTCGATGAAACCAATGCAAACTTCCTGCGTAATTCCAATAGAAACAGATGATGGTGCAATCAGTTTATAATATTCCGTTCCAGCTCAAGAGGAGATGAACTATGAACAAAGGCGGAAAATTGCTTGTTGCCCTCACGCTGAAAGTAATTGTTAGCCTATTCGGTCTCTTTCTTATGATCTTTTTCATAGGAGAAGGAATGTCGGATATTTTTCATGGAAGAGGTGATGGATTAATCCCCTATTTACCCGCACTCCTTCTCCTTTTATTTGGATGTGTTATGATATGGTTTCGAATAAGGACCGGTGCGCTCTGCATGGCTATCGGCGGCGCGATTATGTCCGTTCAATCCCGAGATACTTTTGTTATATTGGTTTATGGTCTTCCCTTCATCATTCCCGGGCTAGCACTTTGGTTTTTAGGCAAGCCAGGAATTATAAAACCCAACTCGATTTAACAAAGGGCTCATCCCGAATCGGATGAACCCTCGCAGCAAAAATACAATCGAAAACATAAATGGGATTCCGGATATCAAAAGGCGTTAAACTTTTTGAACGCTCCGTTTTCCCGATTCACCGCCCTTGCGACCCGCCTCCCGCGCCTCCTCGGAGGTGAATTCGTGAGCGGTGCCCTTTTCATGGGCGGCTTTTCCGCCCTTGCTGGCGATGTTCCTCTGCTTTTCCGCATCCATGGATGCGAATCCGCGTTTGCTCTTTCCGATCATTATGCACTCCTTCCTGCTCCAATGAGGGTGAATGCAGAGCCAATAGGGTTTAACTCGAGTGTATGACGGAAATAGGATGGAATCTGTTCCTTAAATTTATCAGTTGGGAATAATATCGCGTGGCGAGGTGAATTACAGTCCCAATCCGCCAAATCCGAACTCCTCCATGATCTCCCGCTTGCGAGCCTCCATGCCGTCCATGCCGATCACCATGTTTTCGCGGAGATCGTCCGGGGTGAGTTCGGCCAGTGCGATTATGCAGACGGCCATGTAAGGGCTGTATCCGGTTTTGAGGCGGTAGATATGGTAGGTTCTCTTCCGTACGTTCGTCCACCATTGCGCCAGAGTGAGTAACGCGATTTCGTGATCCCCTCCTCTCACGCTTAGCGACCACTCTCTTCGCAACCTTTTCTCAAGCCCCGGCTCCGCAAGCTCCGTGACGTTGAGATTGCCGTGTTTATGGAGTGCATCGAGATACTCCTCTCTTAGTTGGGCGGTTTTGAAGAAACAACAGTAGGCGATGGTCTCGGGCGCGGTGAAGGAGAAGGGGGAGAAATCGGAATTCTCCTCCGCCTCGGGAGGGGAGGTGATGATGAAGACTGAATCGTGCGAGAGTTGCGCCATCTTGGTCAATCCTGAATAAATATCGCCTGATGGAGATTCGGCGATTGCCGAACCCCTTCAGGCGATGGATGTCGGGGTGACAAGACTTGAACTTGCGACCTTCGGTACCCCATACCGACACTCTACCAAACTGAGCTACACCCCGTTTACAATGGTATTATACCGAGCTGGGCGAGGGATGTCAAGCGGGGTTACTTCCCTCGTCGCCGAAAAACGTGCGCGATTTTTTCCAACAGTCCGTAATCGCGATTATCGCTTCATTGAATTTCTCGCGCATCGTCAAGGTTTTTAAGCACTTCCTGATTAGCCGCTTTCAGCTTCGGGAGCAATGCATCGGGGGTAGTTCGCTTGCCGCTTAGCGTCTTGGAGAGACTGCAAGGGTCCACGTCGGCTAACTCCGCATAGCGTCGCAAGCCTAACCTTTCGATAATCCCGCAGGCTGTCCTCAGGATGACGGGATAGGGCGCGTCGTTTTTCGCCTTAGCGCCTTTTTCGGATTGCAAACGGATGAATTCGTTCAGCAACCTTGCTCATTCCGATTAGTCTGATGGCGAGGTGACGGCCAATATTGCGGACATGGCTACCAACCTTCGCGCCACAGGCGGGCGGGGCTTGCGCACACCGCTCTTGCAGTTATCCCATGCGCGGGGCGACACTCCAAGCGCCTTCGCCACGAGGTCGTTGGGGTAAGGGGGAGATCCTATATGTCGTTATATAATCAATGTTGATAACAATATATTATACTATTATGCTTCTATCGCAACTATCGCTTCATACTCTTTACATCGCAAAACTGTATCGTAAAGACCGATATCTTCATCTTTGTGTTTATTTACTCCGGCATAAGTTAGACTGGGGTCTTCGTATCTCTTAAATTTATAGACCGCATCGTTCATCAAGGCACTGTTAAACACGCCGATACTAACTAATAACTCAAAGTCCTTCACCGCCAAGCCTGTGACTTTCTTAAACAAGCCAGGCTCCAATAGAGTAATCACGTCCTTAAGAGTGCGCTCTCGATAATCCGTAAGATACATGAAAATAGGGATGCGTGTAGCGAATTTGATTAGCTTGTCTTGTATCTTTTTCCTGAGGCTCTTGTATGCCTTCTCCTCTTCCAATATTTGCTTCTTCTCTTCCGGGGAGATATTCTTGTCGTTCGCTTCTATCTTAGCTCTTTGCACCGCTTCGGATTTATTGATAATGGTTTCAATTTCTTGATTAAGGTTCCGAAATCCTTCTATGCTCATGAGTGCCTTCATAGCGGCTTCATTGCTCATCAAGCGACCTAAGGTGTTATTATCCACATTAACTAATAGGGCACTTTCCCATCGGCGTGCAAGTAACGTCGCCGTGGTACCGCTCATGGCCATGTCAAGGACACCTGCTGCATCTATTTGTTTCATCGAACTGCCATCGTATGCCAAAACAGGAAGGAAATGGATGAATTCCTCCACCTTTCTTTCCGGATCATTTTCGTTGACATTTAGTCGGCAACTATATTCTGCAATCTGCCGTAATGCTCGGTCTGGAGCAAAGTCGAACACATAACACTCCTTTTTAAGAATTATTTCTTCGTTGGGGGAAACGTCATCTGGATTGGTAATAGTCCAAGGATTTTGAACGCGAAAAGCCGCCTGAAAATAGGTCTCAGGACTGGAAGAATTCCGCAGGATGAAGATACCTGTCCAAGGCCGAACCGTAACACCCGTGGTAAGTTTCCCGCAGGTAAGGGTTATTGATTTAGTTTTTAGTGGGTCTCCCATTGACTTAAGTACCGGTGGTAAAGCATTTACTCCTATTCCTGCTGATGCGCCAGCGGCTACAATTACATTGTAATCATTATAGAAGCGATTCTGTCTTTGGGCGATTAAGTTGCGCATTGCATAACATGCGGATATACTTGGTAGAAACCACAGCGTGTGAGAAATCACGTTCAAAAGTCGAGTATCCGAAAATGGCAGCGGTGGTTTCCGGGCGCCGAGTTTCAAATTGTCAATGCTTGTAGAAAGGGAGGCACCCCGAATCATGTCAAGCCATTTCTGTACCTCATCTCTATAAATGAACTGAGCATTATCGTCCACACCTACTGCGGAGAAGAAGATGTTGAGATCAAACTCATTGAACTCTCCCTGCATAGCCACTTCCTTAATCATATCCGGCAACTGGTAAGTCATTAACACCATGCGCGGCAAGGCGGCGTAAGGGTTGTCCTCTTTCCTCCATTCTTCCTTGGCTTTTTGTTCATCTGAGTATGTCCAGTTGTAGATTTGCTCCTCAATGAATTCGCCTGTAGCGATAGCTCGAAACGGCGTGCCAGAAAGATATAGATAATGATCGGAGCTTATCGGTAATTCGCCCTCTTCAAAGTAGTCAAGGTCTTCTCCTTCCGTCGCCTGCCTTTCTTTCTTGTCTTCGAACTCAAAGAGGTCCTTGGCCTTTTCCCGCCATGCACCATAATGGTATTCGTCGAAAATCACGCAGTCCCATTTGTTGTGCGCCCACTTATTTTTTGTTTTAATGCCCCCCGTGCTAGGATTTTTGCCCAAATAATCTTGAAACGACCCAAAGCATACGATGGGCTTGTTTTTATCCGCCTCCTCGTAGGTTAATCCCCCAGGCTTGATGAATTGCCACCCGGCAAAATCTGTATGGCGCCTTAAATCCTCCTCCCAAGCGCTTTGCGCCGCAGGCTTGAACGTCAAAATGAGTGTTTTTTTCCAATTCATGCGTTTTGCTAATTGATAAGCTGCGAAAGTCTTACCGAAGCGCATTTTACAATTCCAGAGAAAATGTGGCGGTTTATTATTTTCGCGTCGGCAGTTCTTAAAGTAGGAAACAGTAATTTCAACCGCCGCCTTTTGCTCGGGCCGCATCTTGAAATTGAGTGAACGTTGCTCTTCAAAGAGCTGTCTTTCACGAACCGCGTTTATTGCCGCCTTTAATTGTTGTACTTTACAACAGAACCACTCTCCGCCAGCATTCTGAATGCCGTTATTTAGGAGCATTTTGTGCACTTCACGGTCGGTAAAAGTTGTACCGTCATTTCGGATGGCAGACTCCTCAAGTAATATGCGATATGGCATCTCTCCTGGCCTTATGGTTGAATACTGCTCAGCCACTCGTCTTTGAACGCTCTTAGTTGTATAGCCGATCTTGAGCAGGTTCGCATATCGGGGATTCGTATCCTCGTATGCATAGATTTTCGGCTCTACTTTGGGACGAGGTGGGAAGTAGTCACTCATTGGCAGGCTCCATATATTTGGTTACATATTATTTTCATCGTAATTGTCCATGGGACGAACCATTTTTTCGATAAAGTCTATTTCTTCTTTGATGAGGCCATATTTCTTGTAGAGCTTCTCATCAGTCCACGGTTCACTGAAATCCTGTAATGGTACAAAAGAATATACTTTTTTGGTAGCATTTTGCGATGGTTTCTTGAGTAATACCATAAATCTAAAAAATTTGGTTGATATATATGAAATAACATTTTTGCATTCTTCTCTTGATGAAAAAAATCCGATTAATAGATATGTTTCAGTGCAAATTGTGCCAGGCTCACCAATGAAAGGTTTACCTAATATTTGATGAGGAAAAGAATCACTGCCACTGCCAAGGAAAGGAATGAAGACCTTCCATGTATCAATAAAATCTTTACCGGATGATAATTTAGAACGCTCAATATATGAAACTCCTCCATTCTGGAAAACACGCAAGCAATGGCCTTCACAACAATCCAGTCCACGAAAAGTAGATGGTAGACCAAAAGGTTTCCTTGTACTAACTAATCTTTCCATTGATGTTTCTGAAAAACTAAGCACTTTATGAAATATGCTTATTGCTTCATTGTATCTAATAAATACATCAGAATTTTTTTCAAGTAATGGACGTTCAAGGGGGGTATTATCTGTTCCATTTTTATAAGTCTTTACTATGCAATTCCCTGGATTATCTCTATTCCATAGAAAATAACAAACACCTCCTTTAATTTGAACTCCAGGAAAACAATCTGTTGCTTCAATAAAATCGTGTATTTGGCGAATTCTATTATCGTGTAACATTTCATTGCGAAATTCATCTAATCCTTTTCCACCCGCAAACCATCGTGAAGGAATAATCATAATTAAGTATTTAGGATTTAATTTTTTTGCATTAGTTACAAATAAATTATAGATAGGTATTGCGCTTGTTCCAGATCCACCACCATCGCTCAATTGATACGGTGGATTTCCTATAATAACATCGAATTTCACGTTGAATATCTCCTCAGAGTTTTCTGTGTGGATGAATTCATAGGCGTGGGTTTCCAGCTCCTCGCCTCTTGCATAATTGGATTTACTTGCTCCGCAACACACACAGCGATCATCTTGCCAGGTATGCTTGATACGCTGAAAATGGATATTACCCTCTTCGTTGTAAAAATCCGTGCACACGGAATACTTGCCGTTAGCTGTCTTTGAACAATAGAGGGAGCGACGTGAGATTAGACCGGTCAATTCTGTGATGGCGATGCCGAATATTTGATAGTTCATAATGTGACTAATTCGTTCATAATGATTGGGTATTATTTCTTCCAATCCCGTATTCAACCGCTTCGCTATTTCACGTAAAAACACTCCTGTTTTGCATGCGGGGTCTAGAAATTTCGCATTGGGATCGCTCCATATGTTCAACGGCAGGAGATCGAGCATCTTGTTTGCGAGTTGTGGGGGCGTAAACACCTCGTCACTTGAGAGATTGGCGAGACAGGAAAGCACATCCGGATTGTAACTACTCATCGTAGGCATGAGTTACCTCAAGAAAATGAACGGGCGGAAAATCATTCAATGGTCGCGGTATGAATGCATTCTCACCCAAATCAGAGAAAAGATTGGTACCTTCAATCGGAGAACAGTTAAGGAGTTCTTCAAAAGTGAAATCTCGCCTCTTGAGCATGCCGCCACTCACAAGAGACCATTCCGAAAATATAATCGGCTTATTATTCTCGCCGATGGTTTTCAAAGAAAGAGCGTCACCATGAACGATATTTTTCCTTAGAATGTAATGAACCGATTCACGGCATAGTTCCTTTGTTTTTACCCTGAAAAGTCGCATATACGCCGAATTAAATGTTTCAAATAACCTTTTACGACATTCTTCCACGTTGTCCTCAAGAATGTCTATACCATAGAGAGATGACACAGCGAGTGCTGCGTAGCGCTCGTATTCCAATTGGCTCGTGGCGTACCGTACTTCCACAACACGCAGTTTGCGTTCCAGAATTTCGATGAGAAAGTTCCCCGTCCCGCAGGCTGGCTCCAGAAAACGGGAGTCAATGCGATCGCACTCCTGCTTGACTATATTAATCATTGCATACACGATGTGTTTTGGAGTAAGCACTTCACCGTATTCATTTACTCGATGTTTTGATTTGATCTGCGATTTCATATTCCAGTATTCGCCGTATCGGCATAATCATTAATTGCGTATAACATAGGGTGTAACAAGTATATATCTATATTCATGCCGATAGAAATCTATTTTTCTCACAACGAATTATAACTTCATTTCACGATGTAGCGCATTATGGCATGAACCCTTCGCACGCTATCGTTTTGCTGCCGATTCGTTTCCTTGTCCTTCGCTTCATTTACTTTACCCTCGAACAATTACTTTTTCAACTACTCGCTTAACTTCTCCCTTCGATGGGTTTCGCAATACCGCGCTCCGCCGCCAACCGCTACGCCGCATATGCAACACCCCCCCTTCGGAGACGCGGGCGGTCTTCCGTCCGGGGTGGCTCGCTCTATTTGAGCTCCTTGCCGCGGAACCCGGTAGGTCACGTTTCCAACCGATAAAAGCGATCCCCTCGCCGACGAAGCCACCTTTTCCGCTTCGGCTCGAAATCTCTCCGACACAAACTTATCGAATTCCATCGCAAGTCCATCAAAATCAAGGTCTCAGGGGGTTTTGCACCATTCGGAAATAATAGTTTGCTTGGCGAGCTTTTCCTTATGGCGCAAAACTATCTGATTTTATATTCAACCGTGAAGGTTTATTCAATTTGTTTCGCACCATTTTTTAATGGGACTTAAGGCGTCTACAATCTCACGTCCTATTCTTCGAATACGCGTTCGGGTTGGTGACTTTGTTGGACCCGACGTGGATTTTAGCGCTATGGTCGATTGTAATGGACGGCGGGCGCCTGTTCCCCGTCGCGGCAAGCGACGGCGGACCGGTCATGACGTTATCGCTGATATCGCCGCCGTTGGTCCATATCAGCCAGATATCGCCGCCGTAGTTCGAGACGAAGGTGTTGTGCCGGATTACGATATCGCTGTTGCCCATGGCGCCCGCGTTCGGCGGCGAATAGACGCTTCCATGCGCCAGTATCGCCCGGTTGCCGCCATCCTTGCCGTTATCGCTTAGGGTGTTGTCCTCTATGATCACATTGTGACAATATCCGCCCTCCCACCACTGTCCGGGCGCGACCTCGGGACCGATCGAGATGCCCGCCATGCCGCAGCCGCGAATGAGGTTGCCGATGATCACCCCGTTTGACCCCTTTACGATGATCCCGCGCGAGCGCGTATCCCCAAGCCGACAATCGATGATCTTATAGCCGGAGCCGCAGCGATCCGGATTGGTCACATATGCGCCGACCGGAACCTTCAGCGTGGAATCCAGCGTGACCTTGCTGACCCCGTTTTTGTCGGGGCTGATCGCCACCACCGTGGCGTTCTCAAAATAGCCGTTGTCGTCGGAAATCTGAATCGGCTCGCCCACGGCAAGCCCGGCGTCGCGGTTGTCCTTCACCGTGACGGTGTTGCCGGATGCTGCGGTCACATGCTGCAACTCGCCGTGGATGGCGATACAATCGTCAAGAAACACCCCTTGAAACACGCAACGCTCGATATCCGTGCCGGGGTAGGCGTCCACCGAGTGGAAGCCGTCCGCCTCGTTGGTGACGACGGGAGCCTCGGTTGCGCCTTGCGGCTTAGGACCCAACATCCAGCGGCATCCGAGAAGATGATTGCCGCCGCCATGCCATTCCAGGATCGGAGCGAACCCGTTGCGCATCAGGATGACATCCTTGATGGTGCAGTTTCTGCTGAAATAGAGACGTATCTTCTGAGGAGCGTCCATGTACCGCGCCACAAGCCAATCGCCCACCTGGATATTGGGCGGCGATCCGTTGAACTGAATGCGATACAGGTTATTTGGAAGAGCCGACCACGAGGTCGCCCACAAGTCGCTGGCGCCCACCTTCAATTCCCGCGTGTGACTGTCAACGACATTGAAAAGATTGAAATAGAGGGTGTGATTGTTGGTGTTGGCGTCGGTTGGCGTGGGATATCCGGCGTCGGGTCGCCAGTCGCAGTAAAACCCTTTCGAGGTCTTGACGATTTTCACCACGCGTCCCTGGTAAAACGTCACCTCCGACTGCGAGATGGTCGGTCCTTCGATGGTGACGTTTTGGCAATGAGACAGATCGAAGCAATACCCGTCATTTGGCACAGTCATGATCAGGGTGACGCCGTAGGCGCGAATCACTGTGTTCTGCCACTGGCTCAACTCGAAGGTTGGCTTGCCGGTGGCGGGTAACTGATAGACGCCGGGATTAATGATAATCAGGTGCGCCCCGGAATTATAGGCGTTCGCGACCTCCCCCGCCAAAGCCCCGGGATTGTTCGGATTGCCGACGGTGGCAATCGCCGAAGTCTGTCCGAACGCCGTTTGAGGCTGCATGAGCGGTATCAGTAAAGTGAAAGATAGCAAAATCCAAGAGGTTCGAAAGCTGAATCGCTTGCGTTGTATTGCGGAGGGGTGCATCGATGGACATTGCGATTGGAAACATGGATGCCTCATACAAAAATCTCCTTCCCTCGTTTTGACCGCGCCCCGTTTCAAATGGAGATCCTTAGGTGTGCGGTTTTCATACCGCTACGCTACCCCATCAAGACCCGGTATTTCAACCCCGCGAAAGCCATGCTTGCGGGAACGGCGGTTCGTATGGAGGACCTAAATCCACCTATTTTGCGCATGATATGAAGTTGTGGACCGAAATCGGATATTGGATATTAACCGAGCTCCGAACTGACGATATCAAATAATGAGCTTGCGGGGACGGCGGAAAGGGAAACTGGATATGATGAAGAGGGAAACTAATTGAATGATCTTTTGAACGGATTTTTCAAGTAACGAATCACGTGTTTATGGAGTTGAAGGATGAAAACTTTTACCGCCTATGTGGAATGGGACCCTGAAACAAGACTTTATGTTGGAATCATGCAGGGAATAGTTGGTGCCCTCACCCAGGCAGCGACGTTAAATGATCTACGGATAAACCTTAAAGAGGTTTGGAGTTATGCTTGGACGAATACAAGGGACTTAAGGAGGACCTGCCTCGGTTTGTTGGATTACAATAGATTGAGGTTTCGGTATGACACGTTTACCCATCATGGATTTCAAGTAGTTTCTTCCATTACCTCCGGATAACATGCGCTATTTTAGGTGATATTCGGTTATAGAGATGAATACAATATTATATCAAAGCTATTGAGAGATGGAGCCTCCGTTAACGTACCTTCCTACTCACCTCTTCCATATATGGGAGCCATGCGTTCGGCGGACGTTTTTGTCCTCTCATGTCGATGATAAGTACCCTGCATCAATTCCAGCGATCTTGTTCATGCCGTATAAGTTGGGCATGCTTGCGGTTAAAGCGTTAAACATAGCTCTTAGGGCGAGCATGGATTCCGTGCATCGCTTTTTCAATTAGCCCACGTGTTCAAAGATAAACCCTTCATCCTCTTTTCTTCAGATCAATCAGAAAATTGGGATCGATCAAAACAATCTGGTATCAACGATGCCATGAATTAATAACCTTTAATAGATGTTTTAATTGCACTGGCTTCACACCGAATGTCTTGAGAACGTGTTTAAACTGCTCCAGATTTAAACCAAGAGATTTAAGATAGTTAAGCATAATGATGACAACGTTTCTTCCGCGCGTCGGTGTGAAATCCATAACCAACCTGCGAAAATAAGGCGGCTGCGTTTTTGTGATATCTCGGTATTCTATAATTCCGACATGTCCGTAAGTAGTGTGGCCGGCATCAATCTTTAGCCAATTGAAATTCCATCCAAACAGCAAATGAGGTCCCAAAAGCGCTAAATGGTTAAATTCAATATTCCATGCAGGACTTTTCCTCGTTCCGGCGATAGGTTGGACATCCCGAAAATATTCCGATGCATCATCCTCTGAACATCCAGCGCATGCGCCGTCATCATCGTAACGAATTACCATCCAGTTTTCGAATGGTTTGGAACTTGGTGGCGGAGAGATCACGCACGACTTCGAGCCATCTTCCCCCATCTTACAGTAGACGCCATAATCGGACGGAGATAGAATAATCATATCGCCCCATAAAGATAATGCCTTGAAACTCCCCTTCATATCCTCAGGCAGGAGAGCCTCGAAATAACTTCGCCCCTTTGATTTCGGCAGTTTGTCATTGAACATTAACAAGGTATTGAACGGATATGACAAGGGCAATCGTTCGAAAATAGGTTGCATATTTGTTATGCTCTTTATTGAATCCGCTCCTTTCGCGCCTATTGCAGAAACGTTTATCAAGGCAATCGCAATTACAACGATCATACTTTTGAGGATGCGATTCATTTTCATTTCCCTAATCCCTTTGGATGTGTTATATGAATTCAATCAATCCAGAAATAAGAAACCGGAAACTTGTTCATTCTGTCAATTCGGAGATGCGCACTTTATTTACAAGTTTATTGTAACTCTCTCAGCCCGTTCGTAAAGGGGGTCCAAAGTCTTTTGGATTTCCAGTGTGCGGTTAAGCGCGGTCACGATGCGCAGGTAAGTTCGGATATCCTCCAGTTCCAATCGGCGCTCGTGCCGATCCTTCAGCCACTTCTCGCAAACCTGATATGCGCCGATATGGCATTCCCACACGTTTTGCTGAACCGGCGCGAAGTATTGCGTCGCGTTTATGCGGATGCACTGCTCACTCGGATCGTAGCGCAAGCCGTCATTTGATCCTTTGTCGATGCGGTTATCCCCTTTACCCTCAAACTTGCAGGTTGGCGTATCCAATTCCGGCGATTTTAGAAGATGCAGCGCCGTCAAACGTTCGCCGAACCCTGCAATCTCCTGAAAGAGTTCAGCATCCGCCGTGAAAGGGATGTGAGGGAAGTCATTTAGCAGGAAATGGGAATACCTCTGACGATATGCGGGAGCGTAAAGAACTGCGTAGATATAGTGGAATATCTCCTCCGGCGAGACATTTTTCTTGAACGCCCTTTCAAGCACATCAACGAAAAACGAGGATAGATTGGGAACCCCGACATTGTACTTTCCCTCCGGTTCAAAAAGCATCATGGTCTTGGCGATACCTCCGAATGTTTTTGGCTCTGTCCTCCGGTTTTTTTTTGTTTCGGGATAAAGGTAAAGAGGAAAGACATAACCACGCTCTTTCGTGCGGTTAGAGACCATGCAATCGTCCGTCACACAATTGCTCACCAATGCATGGTTCCATGGAAGGCTTGCCAATTGACGGCAAGTTACCAACGCCACATTCTCCCCCTCCAACATATGCAGCATCACTTCCGGACGAGGTCTGCAATGGAATCCGCTTGAATGGCTCGTGTAGTAGGTGTGTCGCCGATCAAAAGGCCGGTAGAGGATTGGAACAACCTTATCCCTCGTTGGACCGGAATCTCTCAAATCGTTCTGCGCCAATTCAACCTTCCAATCCTGAGCGTCCTTTCCCAGCTTGAATCCCTGGCGGGCAAGCTCCGGCTCCATCCCTGAGAACACCGTCACGGTTCTCCACGCCTCCTCATGCGTCCAGTGTATCGTCAGACTGTCGCGGGCGGTGACAATCCCGACGCTGTTGACGGGAAAGATATCCGGTACGGAGGGATAGCCGAGATACTGGGATTCGAGTTCGACATCGCGCGGAGTGTAAAAGTAGGAATGAGAGGAGGGGCTCAATTCGCTCCAATCCGTATCCCTCAAATCGTGGTTATTTAGCCATTCGTACTTGTCCGCGCGAAGCCCCCGAAGATCGGCGTGACGCACGATGGCGTCTTCGGATCGTTCACCGCTCCGTTTGATGAAAAAAACGATGGCGACGCCCTGCCGGATGTCGAAGACGTTCTCATCCGCGCTACCGTCGGGACATGTCTCTCTTTTCAGTGAGTTGCCATGGAGGTCAAGGATGTAAATCTCGTTATAAGTGCGCATCAGGCTCCGGCGCATCCCCCGGAATGTCGGATTGTCGAGGTAGGCGTGGTTGGTGATCATCCCCGCCACTCCGCAACCGGCGCGTTCGATCTTCCACTGGGCGAAGCGCAGGAACTTCACGTAGTCATCCTGAAGCCACTTGAGATTCTTCTCGCCAAGCGGTGCGCCATCCACGCTCTTGTATTCCTCGATCAGTCCGCGTATCCATTCCCCTTGATTGGTTGATTCGCCCGAATAGGGAGGATTGCCAAGGATGACAAGAATGGGCTTATCCCTCTTCACCTCACCGGCGAGGCGGGACTCCTCCGCCAAAGAGGAGAGCCCTGGAAATCTCCTCTGCTCCAGCTCCTCGATGTCCAGCGTGTTGGTGAGGTAGAAAGGCATCCGTTCGTTGTCGGCGAGCCTGTGCCCGAGTTCCTCGAGGAAGAAACCCATTTTCAGATGCCCTACGGCATAGGGAGCCATCATCAGTTCGAAGGCGAAGAAGTTCCGAAGGATATGCCCTCGGATGAAATCCTCGCGCACGCCCGAACCGTACTTCGCTTCCATCTCATGCACCGCCACCTGCGCCGCGCGGGCGATGAATGTCATCGTTCCCGCAGCCGGATCAAGCAGAGTGACATCGTCCGACGCCAGCCCGTCCTGTTTGCCGAATTCCGTTTTAAGCAGAATATGGAGGGATCGAACGATATAGGAGACGACGGGCTCCGGGGTGTAATATACCCCCCGGCGTTTGCGCTCCGCCGGATCGTATTTTGCGAGAAAGGTTTCGTAAAAGTGAACAATGGGATCGGAGCCCTTGCCCGCGCGGTAATAGCTGTCGAGTATCCCTGGGGCGTCGGCGACGGCGAGAACCTCCGCGATATCGTCAACGCACCAAAGAACCCCCTCGGGTAAATCGCCGAAAGAGATGAAGCGGAACATGTCCCTCAGGACGCCGATGGTGTACGGGATGCTGTGAAAAGCCGTGCGGCGGTTGAAATCGCCAGTAACGCGCGTTCGTGCGGCGAATAGCCCGTATGTGATGGTTTGTGAGAAGAGATCGGCGAAGTCCTCTCGCGTCAGGTTGCCGATAAGGTAGGTTTTAAACGCATCGAAGAACTCCGAGAGATGCGCCGGGGACGCCTCCTCCATCCGAAGTTGCTGATCCAGCACGCCGCGAAGAAAGCGGGTGCGTTTGGCGAGTTCCACGGCGAGGGATTCCGCCGTGAAGGCTATCGGGAGCGAGAAGTCCAAAAAGCGTTCGAGCAGGGCGTGAAGTTCATCGGGCTTGTCGGCTGAGGGGGCGACGCGCAGGGTGTTCAGCGTGAAAGGGTTTGCAAGGGGAACCGTCTCCACCCTCTGGCCGTTCCGATAAAGCCTGAATTCGAGGAAGTTTGTAAGGATGAGATTGGGAAACGTTGAGAGATATCGCCTGAGTTGCTCGGAGTTCTCGATCTCGTCAAGCCGCTTCACGGATGTTTTTTTCGCCTCCACGTAGCCGATGATGTGGTTCTCCCCGTCCCACACGCGAAAGTCCGGGTTGCCCGCCTCGGTGGATTTTGGAAGCGTGGTTACGCGAACCTCATTCCGCCCGCACGCATGCGCCGCTTCCGCTATCAAGTCCGAAAGCGTCGAGTAGTAGCTCTCCTCCCGCGCATCTCCTTGGGAGTCTATTTCATGAATATGTTTCAGATACTTGGCGTACAAGGGTTTCATCTTCATCCGTGTCTATCATCCTTCACGCAAAATGGGCGATTTCATTCGTCCCGCATCGTGCCTTTTGGCGCATGCACCCTTCGCATGAGATCGCTAAGCTTCGTCGTCTTGAGATGAATTTACTTTACCCTCGAACCATCCCTTTCGCCACGGTTCGCTTAATAAATCCTGCGGCGCTTGGCGGATATCCAACTGTCGCCCCTTCCCCTTCCCCCTCTCCTCTGGGGTATCATTCAAAGGAATGGAATGCGGGTTCGGGCGAGGATAATACGGACTCGACCCCGCATTTCGGCATTGTTATCATATCACGAAAGGAGGCGGAGGCGATGCGACTGAATTACATTCACGCTTCCAAAATTCACAGGCAAGCAAAAGGAGGAGGCCGTAGGGGATCGCCACGCCTTGTCATCGCTTTATTGACGGCGGCGCTTCTATTCCCGTTAGTCCCCACCATATGCCGGGCGGATGCCGCTTGGGGTCCAAACAATAAATACGTGGTTGTTTCGAGCGGCGGAGGCGGAAGCCTTTACAAAGTTAATGTGGACGGTTCCGGATCCTCAAGGATCGTCGGGACCGACTCCGGCGTGAGCCCCTCCCTTTCGCCCGACGGGAGATATATCCTGTATGATATGCCGGTAACCGGCAATAGCCTCGTCTCCTCGAAACTGATGCTGCTCGATTCGGTAACCGGCAAAGCGATCGCCATAGGTCAAAATGTGACGGTGCCGTTTGCCTGGAGGGATGATTCCTCGCGGTTCGCAGGAATGCAACAAGGTCTCACCCAATTCAGCGCATGGTTTTACCTCCTATCCGCCAAAGGGGTGACGCTTAAAGTCAAATTTCCCCCGGCTGTCACCATCTTTGATCGGGCGATTTGGCTTCCCCATACGGATAACATCGCCTACCTGGCGGGCGTGCAGCCTCCCGTCAATTCCGCTCCCGGCACCCCGCCGATGACGGATGTCTACACCGTGGAATACGGCGTGGTGAATAAGATCAGCACTTCCGGAGACGTGCTAGGGCTTGGTATGACGCCGGATGGAAAGAACCTTCTATGGGCGCGAAGAGGTAAAAACCTAAGGTATATCTTGCTCACTCTCTACGAATTCAATCTGGATAAAAGGACTATCCAGCGACTTCCGTTCGAGGAGGAGGTGAGCGGTATCAATTCACCTCGTAGGGCTCCGAATTCCATCGGCGCGGTCTCTTTTTCCCCAGACGGCAAACGTCTGGCGGTGGAGTGCTTCTTCAATATGCCGACGAATGCGGGGGGGAATCCCACAGGCAATTTGAATACCAACAGCCCGAAATCGATTGCAGGCAACGGGCAGGGGACGCAAGGCGCGCAAAACGTTCAAACGCCTAATCCGAGTGGATCCGTAACGCAGAGCGGTGTCATTAGCGCGGTCTATATCATCTCCATCGATGGAACTCAGTCGACAAAGGTTATCTCGAAGGTCAATGAGACATTTTCGTTTGCGTGGTCGCATAACAGCGATATGCTGGCGATCAAGGGAAAAAGCATGAGCGGAAACGACACGGAATTGTGGGTTTGCAGCGCGGATGGATCCAACCTACGCACATTACTATCATCCAAAACACCGTCAAATCAGTGATATCTTAATTCGTTGTCATAGAAAATGCCAAGAGGATAAATGATTAACAAACGCGTATTGCCACTGCTACCCCTCATATTGCTTTCAGCAACCGCTGCGTTCGGATCGGTGAATTTGCGTAAACCGCAGGAAAAGGTGAAGCTTATCTTTTCCGTGGACCAAGGGTTTGGCAACGGGATCGTCGTTAACGATGATAAACTGGCGATGAAACGGATTATCGATGCGCTGCAGACATTGAGAAAGCGGTACGACGTATATCTTCTGCTGAACCCGATGGTGCGTGACCAAGCAAAGCTTGAAGATATCCTCAATACTATCGCCGCCAGACACATGCCATTCGTTCTGGATGTTTACTCGTCGGACGGGGAGACCCTTGGTTCATCCACTCCGCAAAACGCTCCGTATGACGGCGCCCATGGGGTTACAATCTCGCTCTCCAATCTACGAAAGTACAAGGCGAAATACGGCAAACTGCTCGCTGGGCTTCGCTTGATGGAGGTCTTTTCCGAGGATTTCACCGTCCGTGCGATCAAAACCACGAATCCCGAGTGGAAACAGCCTGGGATGAAGATACCGACGGATGATTTCTTCCAGCCGAAGATTGCGGACGAGTTCATCAAGTTCGCAAAGGATAATCGTATGTTTGTCCAGTTCTCGGACTGGCACTGGAGCGCATTCGCCGCATGGGACAAACCGCAAATTGAAAATGAAGCCGAGTTTGCATCAATCCTGCGTCAATACCCAGGCGTGGTGACCGTGACATACGCCAACAATGAGCCCAATGAGGATTCCATGAAGCGCATAGGGAATTGGTGGGATTCGGTGGATAAGTTTGCTGCTGACGGCGCGGCTGGTTACGGGCTCTCCGATCAGAGCTGGATGCGCAAAAATGAAATGGCTTGCCCTGTGTCCGATATCATCGAATGGGCGAAAAGCGCCCTGGGTCGAGGGTGCAAGATGATAGAGTTCGAGCCTGTTTGGTACTTTTTCAAGCTGCCCGTGGGCAGTTTCGGGGTTCGGAATTATGTTGACGATCCCGCCTGGCTCAACCGAGGCATGGCCACCTCGAACATGCGGGCATTGACAAAAGCTCTCATGGATTATCCGGGGAGGGGTTGATCTTGGTGGTAAGGAAGCATTGTAATTGAATGTCTTCGGGAAAAAAACTTGTCGCTTCATGTCATTGAGGATATAACCTATACATATATAAATGACCCCCCAGAATTGAATCAAGGGGGTTATTTATATAAGGATGTGTAAATCTTTCGATATCTATTGCACTGGCTTCAACACAAACGCATCCAATCCGAACAGATATCCGGACGCGGATGGATTCTTTCCAACGATGGTGATTGTGAGCGGATTATCTCCAGCCTGGAGAGTGACCTGCCCCAAATCAATTGGGCCGGTTGGCTCAACGGATGTGGCGTAACAATCCTGTTCGCCTCCGATTTTCTGGTCCCCTTGGTATATCTGAAAGATACCGTAATCCGATGCCTTGGTGAAATACCCCGTCAGATCGTAGGTGCCTGCGGCGGGGGCTGGAAGTTGGAGGGTGAGTGTGGCCCCATCCTGTTGGTCATGCCACCAGAGTTGCGTATCCCCACTCCATTTTCCGGGAAAGCCGCTTAGATTTTGCGATTCCACCGTTCCGCTTGTCGCCTTCGCGCTTGAGATAAGTCCCTCCCCCTCTATCGCTCCCGGGATTCTGTAGGTTTCGGCGGGCGGGGAGGGAAGCAATTGATCCGGTGGCGGTAGCTCGGGGAAGGGCTTATGCGGCAAGGTTTGATACCAGTACGCCACGGAGGAGTAATCCGACTTCACGTTATCCACCGCTCCGTGTTGGATGGTGAAAAGTATCGATTTCTTGAACGGTACGGCGTCCTCGATATGCCAGCGATACGCGCTGATTCGCCCGATGGCATCATCCTTGATAACGCATCCGTGATACGGAGCCGAGTAGGGGCCATGATCGAAATACCAACCGCTGCAGAAGTAATCCTCGGTGCCTGTGCCGATGATGGATGGTGTTTTGTTTCCATCGATGTAGACCACTTCGTTTCCTTCCAGGAAAGTGATGTTCCTGGCTTGGAGATTTTGCATGAACAGCGCAGTGCCCACGTACTGTCCCCGACCGGTTGCATCCAGGATCGTGTAGTTTTTGCCTTGGGTGGTGGGGTTCTCCCGGTTCCATTGGGCATGGAAGTAGAGCAGATCATTCGGAATACTCTTATAGGCTTCGAAATCGATGTTGTAATAGAAGGCGTCTATGGGCTTATTGCTCTCGTTTGTGAGCGTCCAAACGGCGGATTTGCGGAAAGGCATGGGCCAATAGCAGTTATACCCTCCGCTGGTCTCATCCATAGGAGCGGACACATAGTCCTTCTGTTCTCCGAACCCCACTCCGAAAAACTCCCCGATCGGAGCCTGTACGCTGGGGTTCTTTTCCCCGTCCCAGTACATCCGAAGGATCGCCTGACAACGGATGGTGTCGTCATCCGGCGCGATGGTGCACCAGAAACGGCGAATGATCCCTGCGCCCTTGAAATCCAGCAGGGTCAAAGTTTGGCCGGGTTCCACTCTTCGAAAATCCGCATTATTCCAATGGCGGTCCCAACTCCCCTCGTGCATCGCCGTGCCGTTTCTCTCAATCATGATTCCGCTGAGCGGGCTACCCAGTCCTCCCGTTCCTCCCACGGTTTGCGCCAAAGAGGCGGTGAAAGAGAGGAGTGTAAGAAGTCCCGCCAATATTCCTGCGTTTCGAAAAAAATGCATGTTCGTCTCCTTCATTCTGCAAATGATGATTTTGAACCGAAACCCGCCCCCTCGGTCGAAACGGTTGGGGGCGTAACCGAGCACATAAAATTATAGCCCGCACTTTTCAGGAAAGCGACAGGAGATGAAATCCTTATGCATTTATGGGGGACCGCTTCAGGTATGACGAGGGAGAAAGCGGTGGGGGAGAATTTCGCCGCCATCGCGGGCGGTCAAAGGATTTTCGCTGGGATTAGAACTCGGATTCCGAAAGCAGCCGAATTTTGGCGGGATTTCTGTGCCCCTCGGTGAAGTAGAAAGCATGATATTTACTCATGTTTTTAATGCCATCAATCAATCTACGCTCCTGATCCGAACTCGCCACATTCCTCATTAAAGCTTTTGCGTCGGCCTCATTGAGACGAAGAACCAAGTAGTTCGCAATCGCTGAGAAGATGGATGGATCAAAGTCTTTGGCTTCCTGCGAAGCCAGCACTAGTGAGATTCCGTATTTTCTGCTTTCTTTCGCCATGGTTGGGATAAGTTTCAGTTTGGCTGCACGATGCGCCTCGTCGAATATCACCGAGTGCGTTATCCGATCTTTTGTCCCTCTGCGGAACATGTCTTTGTACAATCCATAGAATACGAGAGAGGCGAAAGCCTTCTGCAAATTGTCATTTTGCGTTTTGTGAATGCGTATTACCGTGATATTTTCGCTATCCCATAGGCTAGTTGAGGATTCGCTTGTCTGGAAAAAGTTGTAATCCGCGAGTTCCTCCAATCTTCCTATGAGCGTTCGCAGCCCCTTGTCACGGTTTGGATATGACTTGAGTATCTCGAAAAATCGAATGAAACAGGGTTCCTTCAATGCTTCACGGTCGATGTTGGGTTCATCCCATCCGATTTCCTGAAAACTATCCTTGATAGCTTTTCGCAGCATCTCACCCTGGACGTCGCCGATTTCGGGAAAGATCGCCACAAAGATATCTCTGAGTGCGGCAGCGACATCAATGTGTGCGAATGTTTTTTTTCTATCGAAGATTTGTAGAGGATTGAAATTCAGACCGTTGAAATCAACGAATCTCACTGATGGAAAGAGTTGGCTGATCCTTTCGTCAATATCGCTATGATATGAAAAGATAATCGGTTTTATTCCGGTTTCCACCATCTGTTTGCTGATATTCAACAGACAGGTCGTCTTTCCCATGCCTGGAAGTCCGGCGATGAGAAGATGCGGGTTTCCTTTTATATTCACGTCCCATTGCAACTCCTCTTCGCCAGGCATTTCGAATCCTAATTTGATGGATGGTTTTTTCATTATGTTCTCTGAATCCTCCAATGTGGGATGCAGGATCGAAGTTGTGGAAGAAGCCGTGTTATCCGGTGTTGGGCTAACACGAGGCTTTGGTGTAAAATCCTCTCCCTGAGATGTAACCGGTAAGTCTGAGGCGAATGAGCCCGTGAGAATATTCGGACCGAACAGATAGAACTTCATATCGTCGAAATAGGGTATTTCATTTGGATTTGCACCCGTGTATTCCGGACAAAAAATCCAACTGACGCACTCGTTTCCTTTCTCACCAAAGGCGTAATCCGCTCCTTTTTCAATTATGCGATTGATCTGCGTGACAATATCCTGGTATCTCTCTTTGGACAACCCATGGCTATCGTCGGCGTGCCTGCGCGCTTTGTCCGAATAAAAACGCAGTATTCTCGCAAGTTTCACTCTGCAAATCGCTTGGACGGATACTCCCTTGTCCTCATTATGTTTAATCCACTCTTTCCATCGTTTTTGAATGTTGATGAGATGATCGTGGATTTTCGTGATTGTCTCCGGTCCGCGAGCCGTTTGAAGGTGCCCGCTATATTTTACGGAGATAAATCGAAAGGTCAAACTTTTTCCTGGTGTATTGAACACGTAAAGGAGAATTGAATGTATTGACGGGGAAGATTCATCCGGAAGCGTTTTTTGCACGTCTGGAATCAGACCTGATATCTCCTCCAATGGGATTACAAAACCATCCTGCAACGATATCCATGCCTCTCTGTCGTCCTTTGCGAATTTGCAATTCGATATGGCGAACATAAGGGCGAGAATGTCCAAACGAGATTCCTTTGAACCTGCCATTTGTATGGTCAATCTGCCGCTGATGGATTTCATGTTATCCAGTAGGAACTCGATATTCTTCCTTGTATGCGCTATTCCCATCTTGTCGAACGCCTCATACATTTGTGAACGTATCTCTGCTAGGTTGCTTGTGGAGGTGATCAATTGCAGTGAGCCCAAATCCTCTCTCTCCGGTATGCAATCGATGATATAGGCATCGTATATATTCCGATTTTCCCGTGGCGAATCGAAGTATTCGACCCCTGCGTTGCGATCCAAGGTGATCACCCAATCGCAGAGACGGTGAATGTTTTCCAAACACTCTGTTTTTTCCGGAGAGATGCAAGTGGTAAGGACTGGATATCCCGTTTCACCCGCAGCGCGCGTGGTGCATGTATGAACGGCTTTTTGCAATCTGAGCAAGCGATCCGTGAACGAACGATCCGCAGGGTGCTTTTGACCCTCCAATGACATCAGAATCCTATTACGCCATATAGGATAAGGGACCCCATCATAACTCTTGTCAAAAAATGAGATCAATCCGTATGCATAAATGGGGCTGTTCGAAAATATATATTTATCATCTGTGAAATCCAATTTGGATTCAAAGGTGTCAAACAAAATTGAGACGTGCGCATGTGTTTTTGGTTCGCCATTTTTTCGCGCCCAGCGAAGTTTCGGAATGTTTATATTTCCGGGATGTGTAACGGATTCCAACATCCATCGGTCCTCGGGGGGGACGGAGCCGGAGCCGACTCGCATTTTCTCTCGGACTGACGCGATATATCTTCCGGTAATGACATCCTGATCTTTCGATGAATAAAGCTCCAGAAAGAAGGTGGGCATGTTTGCTGGAGTTGGTTCCTCATGCTCGTCTTCAAACTCCTCGTTATTATAACTCTTGCCCACTTCTCCTAACGTGCGTGCGATGGTGTAACCGTCTCCCGGGTGTAACGCATGGATGCGAATAGGATTGCTTGTTTGGTGATTACTGAGGTATTGCTTAATCTCCTCGGCAAGCACCGCCGCGCATTTGGAACCCACGGTCGGTGCGGTCTCAGGCTTATCTCCCGCACCCAACGCTCTTGATAGGATCGCTACGGAGGCTTTGGGTTCCGTGTCTGAATCCAATATCATTCCCGTGGCGTGGAAACCAAGCGTATCGGCGAAAACGAAGTTCTCTCCTTTTCTCAAGCCGGGTAGAAATGCGGGAAACATGGCTCCGTCCAAAGCAGCGAATTCATCGCGTATCTCCTTGGGCTTTAAGCGCTCCTCAAACGCTGCATAAAAGACCAGGTTGTCGTAAGCCGCATGCCAGGCGACGCGTAACGGGTGGGTGGGTAGGACAATCAAGCCTATTGTTTTTCCCGACGGTGACTGTATTTCCACCGTGTTTGCAAGGGCAATCAGCGGATCCGCATTCTCGTCTTCAAACAGATTACACCATGCGAGAATGTATTCTCTCGTTATGGTCTCGATTTTTTTGTTTTGGTCGTAATATACAATGCCGACATTATGATTCGCTTGTAACAACTCCTTGAATTGATTGCAAGCGCTTACCACGCGCTCCCAATGTCGTTCGAATGGTTTGTATGTTAACGATCCCGCCCAATCGCCTGTGGAATGCACCTTCAATATCCACCGTCCAATGGGTTCTGTTTGTTTTAACCAATCCTCCTCCGCGCTTTTCAATAACGGGGGTTGGAACACACGGAAACTTTTGGACCCATCCGCAGTTCGGAAAAGAATGTTCCCCTTTTTATCCGCGGATATCGCATTCGTGTTCGACATCTGTTTCAATATGTTTTCGGGGTCTTCCCATTCAATGAAGCCTTCGCTGAAAGTGCGCACGGTTTGACCCATTCCGCCTGCGACATCGGTGTCTATTTCCCCGCATCGAATCACAAACTCCTCGGATTTTTGAGGCTCAAAATCAGGATAATTTATAGCGGATACCTGCACATAGGCATTGATAATTGAGGACTCCGTCAGGTTTAGTTGATTATCCAGAGTGAAAACATATTTCTGTTCATCCTTTTTGCTATTAAAAACATCATCGGATATAAACTCCTCATCCATAATTGTCATAATAGCCACATGAAACTGAACGGAACTTGCTTCTAATTCGGCGGGAACTGTTTTCCAGCGCACCGTCAATTTAGATGACTCCTTTTGCGTGCGAGCCTCGAGATTCACGACCAACTGCGGCGGGTCATGAGGATTACGCGCCTCGGTTAACCCGGACCATTTAAAAATTTTCCCCGAGGTGGATCTCCATGGAGTAAGTTTGATCCCTTGCAGTTCAGCCGTGTCCAAATCGACGTTAAGAGAGTGTATCCAAAGGTTTTCCTTTTCCGAAAGATCCTGTAGCGCCTTACGTAAAGGTTTGACGGACGCTGAATGCAGGAATTTTCTTAGCTCGTTTAGCGCTTCTTCGGAGTTATGGTTCATATTCAATGTGTCGATTCGCTGGCTAGGCATCGTACCTGCAACCGAATTATCCAAAAGGCGATCCATGAATCGGCATGACAACTGAAGGTCCTCTTGTATGTTGGTTACATTCGTATCCGCCACGGGCCAAAGACCTATATGGTGCAGAAGCTCGCTTGGGAATCGGTTCCTATCTGCGATCTGCACGAGATAGTCGAATTCCGTCCAAGGAGAGAGGTTAAAACGAAGGCGATGTTTTCGAGCCTCGATGATCGTCTTCTTTGCGTATTCGCGGTTTTGTTTCGGGATTTTCTCCAACGCCATTTTAATGGCTATCTCAAACACCTTCTTTTCGCTTATTTCCAATGCGGCGCTATAAACGCCATCCATTCCCGCGCCGGCTTTCTCAGTGTCTATCAGTAAGAGGGTTGGATCGCCTTTCTCCTCGCGAATCTCCACCGCTTGATCCGCCGTGATTGTTCGCAAAGAGATATCCGCGCGATCGGAAACACGCCACGTTTTCCATCCTGTTGGTGCAAATAGCTGAACTTCATTCGCCATTCGGCGTACAATTTCCGAGTCTAGGAAACGAGCGTACGCCATGGCTCCTTGATCCGGTTCGCCGAGAGCGTTCTCGAAGGCTGTGGAAAGCAGAGATGCGTGTAGTTTAGTCCACTCCATTGTTACCTCCATTGATCTCAAACCGCGGCCGTAGCAATTTCATCGACTCCGCGTCGTTGACCCCGGTGAGAAGCCCCAAATCCCGCAGACGTCGTTCCAGTATTCTTCGGTTATCTCGCAACTGATCGCTCGATATCTCCATGTTTGGCGGCGTCACATCCACCCAGAGACCATATTCCTCCCTTATTTCCCGCAGAAAATCGTCAAAGGAGAGTGCACGCCATCCCACCTTGCCGCCGCTTGAGAGAAGCATGAGATGAACGAGATAATCGAGGACGGGGTCGGAGAGGATCACGGAGCGCGCCTCTCTGCAAACAGTTTTCGCTCCCAAGAGGTTTTTTCGTTGCACCTTCCTTTTGGATGCCAAACCATTGGGGGAATTTGTACAAAGAACCGAATCAATAAGTTTGATAATAGTTGTATGTGTACTCCCCCGTCCCATTAAAGCTATCAGAGTCTCTGCTAACCGCCATACCGGGTTTGGCTGGCTTTCCCTGTTGCGCAGGTTCTCAGCCTCATCCGGGTAATTCTCCTCCAATTTCTCCGCAAGTCTTTCACACAGTTGGTTTAATCCGTATGCCATTCCGTTCACATCCTGATCCATCGTTTTTAGCGTATTCCCTAAAAAATTAAGAAATTGCGTTGCATAGGGACGATACGATGGTAGTTTGTTTTTCAGTGAAACATCATATCTCACCTCGTAATCGATGAGACGCAATATCATGAAAATGACGGGCAAACGTTCGATCCTGCGCATGAAATCGTCCATGGACTGTTCGGAGAGGGCGCGAAGCGTGCGATTCATACCGTTGGAGCAGTCCGCGAACAGCGGGGTCGGCATCTGATTCGTCCTCTCTTTGATTTCCCCCGATTCCGCCCATTCGAACAGTATCTCCGCCATGCTTGTGAAAATGGATGTCAATCCTATGGCGATGCTTGATTCCAGTAGGTCGACGAAAGCGTGTCGGGGAATGGATGCGGCGAATGATCGGGTGAAGCGTCTTATGTCGTCAGAAAACCTCCTTGCAGCTTTTTCCGCGATGGGGCGCTGGTTGGATATTCTTTCCCCCTCGCCGCCTCGCAACTTATCCGGAGCCCTGCCTATTTGCTGAGCCATGCGAATCATCAGAAGCTGATCAATTCCCACAGGGGTGGTTTCATCGAATCGATCCGAACTGAGGTCCGCGATATTCCCATCTGTGCGCATCCCTTGATGAAAGGCTCGGATCAAAGCATTTTTATCGAATTCCATGCCGACTGGAAACAGGGTGCGGTCCCCCTCTCTGTTCCTCTCCACCCACTCGCCATTTTGGTCAGCGAGAATCGCCACGATCATCTCCGGCACAAACCGAAGGTTCCCTACATTCTCGGGCAGATCGATCCAACTTGCGAGGTAATGGGTCGGAGCCACCCTCTGTACCCTTTCCGTTCTCCCCTCCTTACGGTTTGAATTTTCGGCTCTATGGGGAAGTTTGTGGACTGAGATCAAGCTTTCCCAGAAAAAACAAGACTGCGACCCTGAAATTATCGAAT
>DAIDHP010000022.1 GCA_027459625.1 Chthonomonadales bacterium | reverse complement strand
TTCACGTGACCGTCCGCAAAGCCCCAGTTACCACCGCCGTTGTGCCAGAATGGCAGGGAACCGCCGCCGTTAATGTAGTTCCATCCAACCGTCCATGTACCCAAATCCGGCCAGAAGTCCTCCGTTTCCAATATGTCAATCGTCGTGGAGGGATTTTGCATTGTGGCGTCCGTCACCGGACCTCCGTCAAAGATATTGCCATTGTCCCCGTAATTCATCTCGCAATGCTTGTAGCCGTTGTTATAATCGGCAATCGTCATGTCACCGTCGGACAGACAGTTCGGGACATCCGGCCAGTCATAGCAGTTCCTTGTGAAATACGCCGAGGGACAGACCCAAGCCTGTTCGCTTTTGACATATGGATACACGGCGGTTCGCCAAGTATAATACGGAGACTGACTGTTAATGAAAAAACGGTTCTCGGGAAACACCTCGTCATAGTCCTGTATGTACATTTGGCGCGCCATCTCGATTTGATTCATGTTGCTGAGACACGAAATTGTTCGCGCTTTTTCTCGCGCCTGAGCGAAAACCGGGAACAAGATGGCGGCGAGAATCGCTATTATCGCTATAACAACTAATAGCTCTATTAATGTAAAGCCCTTTCTCCTACGATGTTCCATCACTTCAAAATCCTTTCTGATAATATGTTCACATTTCGGTTGATTGCAAATAGGGATATCGTTTCGCGCTATTTTCAGATTGTCAGTATGCTGATTCCCCCCTTTCTCCTTCGCATCCTTTAAATTGCCATAATTGTCTCAGACGTCAATTTGATTTGCGAATAGATGGGATGAGAGTGGACAGACGACAGGCGCGCGAATTGATAAGGACGGTTAATTACAAGGGAGGAGTCGGAGGCGCCTGGAGCCAGGCGCATGACGCATTGGGTGTCATTGCTAGTACACAAAAGCCGTCGAGCCTTGAAAACAGGATCGGCATTCATAAACCGAAAGAACGGTCGGTCCAGAACGGAAGCATCTGAAGCCCCCCGTAACTGCGGGAAATCGTCGCTTGGGTGAAGCGATACGGAGAGGATGATCCTTGCGTGCCTATTGACGCCCTGAATTGTCGTTACGAAGCGAGCATGCCGCACCAACGCACCATTGCTCCAATGGAATGACATCTCGCAATGAGATGCCGCTATCCCGCATACCCCCATATCGCTTTCGAAGTGCGGTTTCGCCCCTGATAGTATCACTCCTCGCGCGACATCCTTGCGAAGGGTATCGGCTTCCTCTTTACATCTTACAATTTGCATTCGTTGTTAAAAGGTCTTTCCGAAACGATACTATATAAATATCATATTTGCCATATGATGTCAAGCAATTCATGAACAAATATGTTGGCAATAATGCATTATGTTGGTATTGCTGGAACTCCTCGGAGTCCCAGACCCGATTCCAGCCGTATGCCGCCCCATGCAACATCCATTGCGCCTGTTGCGATGAGAAACGAATTTTATACGGGCGTTTACATACCGTACTCAGTTGGGAGATGTGAAATTGGAAAAGCGACGAGAAGAATGCGGATTATTACGGTACGATCAACGGATGTTCCCCCTTGCGCACATAACCTAGTTTACGAGCTTGAATCTCCATGCCCATGGGGGTGCGCATAAGAGCCACGGATTTCATCAGTTGCTGGTTTTGTATCAAAAGATTAGCTATTTGCTCCTTGGTGCGTGCGTTTTCCCGATTGATTTGTATCGCCTCAAGAATAGGTTTGATCGAAAAACAACCGAAGATCAAAACACCGCAAAGCACAAGCCAAATCAGCATTTTTCCGCCAGGCTTTGAGGACGACTTCGATTTTCCTCTTGATGAACGTGTGTGCATTTGTTTAAGATAAATCCCGTGAACGATGGATATGTCGTTCACGGGCGTAGCAAACATGGATTAATGGATTACTTGCGAATGTTGTAAAACGCCTTCCATCCACCAAAAACCGCCACCTCGGATAATTCCTCTTCGATTCGCAGAAGTTGATTGTACTTCACGACGCGGTCCGTGCGGTTCGGAGCTCCGGTTTTGATCTGCCCCGCATTGGTCGCGACCACGATGTCCGCGATGGTGCAATCCTCGGTCTCCCCGGAGCGATGGGAAACCACAGCCGTGTATCCGGCTCTTTTCGCCATCTCAATGGCTTCCAGCGTTTCCGTGAGCGTTCCGATTTGGTTCACTTTAATCAGAATTGAGTTCGCCGTTTTGGTGCGGATCCCCTGGTCCAGACGCTGGGTGTTGGTGACGAATAGGTCATCCCCCACCAATTGGACGTGGTCTCCGATCCGTTGGGTGAGCAACTTCCAGCCATCCCAGTCATCCTCCGCCAATCCGTCCTCAATCGAGATGATAGGATATTTGTTCACCAAGGATGCATAGTACTCCACCATCTCTTCGGAGGTGAGAACTCTTCCCTCACCTTTGAGATTATACTTCCCATCCTCGTAGATTTCGGAGCTTGCGGGATCTAAAGCGATATAGATATCCTCGCCCGGACGATAATTCGCCTTCTCAATCGCTTCGACAATCACCTGAATGGCCTCCTCGTTGGAGCCGAGATTGGGAGCGAAACCACCCTCATCCCCATAAGACGTGCTGAGTCCACGACCATGCAGCACTTTCTTCAAGGAGTGAAAAACCTCCGCGCCCATCCTCAATGCATCCGCGAAGGTTTCCGCCCCAACGGGCATCGCCATAAACTCCTGCAAATCCACATTGCTGTCCGCATGCTTGCCGCCGTTCAGAATGTTCATCATCGGGATGGGCAGAGTGCACGCCGAGCACCCTCCAATATAACGGTACAGAGGAACGCCGAGGGAATCCGCCGCAGCGTGCGCAACCGCCAAGGAGACTCCGAGGATAGCGTTAGCCCCTAAATTCGCCTTGTTCGGGGTGCCATCCATCTCAATCATCAGATGGTCGATCCCGATCTGATCGATAACATCCATATCGATGATTTCGGGCGCAATCTTATCATTGACGTTCTCAACCGCATTCAGTACACCTTTACCGAGATAGCGTGCGGAATCGCCATCCCGCATCTCCACCGCTTCATAAGCTCCCGTGGAAGCCCCGGACGGCACTGCCGCGCGCCCCATGGAACCATCTTCAAGGAATACATCCACCTCCACGGTGGGATTGCCGCGAGAATCGAGGATTTCACGCGCTATGACTTCGGATATCGTTGACATTGGGAAACTCCTGTTCGAGGGTATGATCACAGACTATAAGGAATTATAGCCGATTGCATGCAAAAAAAGCAAAAAAAGCGCTTCCGGTCATAAAGCCCCCAAGTATTTGTGCGTTTGAGGAATGATCCGAACATCCCTCAAAGAAGATAACGCGACTCGTTGAAGCGTTCGTAGTCGGGAGAGCGATATCGTATCGCGGATTTCCCCGCAGGGAGTCACGGGTTGAAGCACCAAGGGAATGTCTTTCGAGAGACCGTTGATGATATCCGACAGGCGTTCAATCTCCACCGACGTGGTGTCATCGCTCACCACGGCTTTGAGATAGATGCGAACCGAGGAGTTCAACGCAAGTTGCAAAAAGCGGGAATGCTCCTCCCATTTGGGAGGTTGATGCGTGGCGGAAGGAAGTTTCACGTCCATGGCGCAGTAGTCTATCAGATGAGCTAACGACGCAAACCTCTCGTGGAGGTCGCCGCTGGTTTCCAGGTAAATATCCATACCCATCTCCGCAATCTCCGGCAACCAGCCAAGCAGGAACTCCGACTGGAGAAGCGGCTCGCCTCCCGTAATCGCAACGGAATGAAAAGCCTCTCCCCAAGCCATTTCCTTGATAATATCGATGAGATCCGAACCGTTCACGGGATTGGGAATCTCGCGCACCGTATGGACACACTCGCCTTGTAAGATTCGGAACGATTTACCGCGTGTTAGGGAGTTCGGAGTGTCACAGTAGGCGCATCTCAGATGGCATCCCGCGAAGCGGACAAATAGTTGCCGCACACCCACCCAAAGACCCTCCCCTTGAAAACTATCAAATATCTCGGTGAGATAGGCGGATGAAATGTGCGCCGGTGTCTTTAACGGTCCGTTATCCTGCTTGGATTGCGGCATCGAATTCATCATCCTTTTTGACAACGCCCGTTCCTTCCTGTCCGCCATCCGGAATTTCCAGAAAAATAACTCCGTCCATGATTTTGCAAGGATAAGTTTTGGATTTCAGCATAGGGTTATACACCACCTCTCCCGTCACGGCGTTGATATCCCACGCGTGCCAAGGGCATGTCACGATTCCGTCATTCAACTCGCCTTCGGATATAGGACCTTGACGATGAGGGCATTCGTTATCCAATGCGTAAACGGTTACGCCTTCCTTGAAAAGAGCGATTTCCAAACCGTCGATCTCCACCATTTTCCCCGTCGATTCGGATAGATCAGTTAGCTTCGCCACAGGGGTCCAAATAGACATTAAATGATCCTCCTATCCTATGTTATCGCGGCGATTCGCCTAAATTCACTTTTATGATGTTTCGCAGAGAGTGTGATGAGTAATATGCGCCTCAATTGCTGAATTATGCTTTCTCCATAATATAGTATACCCCTTGCCGAAGAGCGCCGCACCGATTTTTAAGCCTCGCTAACCATCTGCAATCCAAACATGTCAGGATATGACAGGAAAACTCATTCCTTCGCCGATACTGTGACGGCATATGCAATATCCATCTCACAATCCAATGGGTTGATGGAAGAATATAGTGGCGCACTTCCAAAAAAACTTCGGGAATGGATATGAAATCGAGAGTAAAGCGTAATAAAGGTCAGCTGTCGATTTTTGAAACCGGTATGATTCCCTGTATTGTTCCTACGCCTGACTTGGCATAATATTATCAAGCAGTTCCGCCGACCTGGTGGAAGAGGCGATTGACAGGACAAGGAATATCCGGCAAGGTCCTTCCCGTCGAGTTTTCCGTGAGGTCGTGAAGTGTCCAAGCAAATCGAAGGATTTGTGACAAGTCGTTCCGTGATCGAGTGGTACATCAGATCGCGAGAACGAGGTGATGGCGGTGATGTCGGGAAAGCGAGAGGTATTGCGCCTCCCGGCCGTTTGGAGAAGGGCGAGGCTTCAGCAGGTGAAGTTCGCTCACGCCCCGGACGAACCCTGTCCGCCGCATGCCGCCGCTGCACGCGGTCGGGGCGCCGCCATCAACCTTGAAGCCATCGGAAGCTGGGTTCATTCCCCGTTTCCGGTGGCGGAGAGACAGACAACTTCAGCGCAAGGCCTTATTCCTGATACTTGCTGGAGGCTTTACGTTTGGTACGGACACGCGGGGGAGTGATCACGCTCCCCCCTATTTTCCCTTCATGCTTGAAAAATCCGCGCGGTTCCCACCATAATCTCCACAGGCGATAGCCGGCAATTCCATGTTCCGCTATTCCGATTCTTTTCAAAGATTGCATGAATTGACATAATATGCGACAAAACAAGGTAATTCACATCAGCTTCACTCCGGAGGGCATTGAACTCGCCTATCGCTATGGCATCTTTCCCATGGCGAATAGCGTAACCGGAGACATATACTGGTGCCGTCCCGAACCCCGTGCCATCATTCCATTGGATGGATTTCATATCTCCCGCAGCCTTGCCAAGGTCATTCGGCAAAACCGTGTCGAGATAACATTCGATACCGATTTTGAAGGGGTGATGCGATGTTGCGCAGATCGCAAGGAGGGAACATGGATATCGGAGGACTTCATCCGAGTGTACGGTGAAATGCATCAATTGGGCAAAGCTCACAGCGTGGAGGCGTGGAAAGACGGTAAACTCGTCGGGGGAACATACGGGGTATCCCTCGGGGCGGCATTCATGGCGGAAAGCATGTTCCATTACGAAACAAACGCTTCCAAAGTGGTTCTCGCCGCGTTGGTATCCAGATTGAATGAGCGAGGTTACGAACTGCTTGATGTTCAATATCTTACATCGCACCTTAAAAGCCTTGGCGCGGTGGAAATCCCTCATCAAAACTACATGCTTCTGCTTCACGCGGCCCTGAAAAAAGATCGCAACTTCAATTAAATGGCGTGAAAAATCTCCGTCTGCCTTGATATCGCACCGATCCCTCGTAACCCGCCTTCCTTGCAAGATCAAAGGCTCGGGGGTACTCCCAAGCGATCCTGGTTGTAACATGCGCGTCCGAACTAATCAGGATCGGTATGTTCCTCACCTTGCACTCCCGCAAGAGCGACAGCGACGGATACGCCTCCCCCACAGGCTTGCTCCAACCCGCAGTATTGATCTCAACCGTCATCCCCGCCGCCGCCAAGGCGTCGAGCGCAGATCGAATCTCCTGATCCATCGGCACGGTGGCGCGATATCCGAATTTTTTGGGCAGGTCCAAGTGACCGCAGATGTCGAAACATCCGCACTCCGCCATGTGTTTCACCAGCATCCAATACTCCCGCCACACATCATTGCGCGAATTCTCGTCCAACTCTTCCCAAAGTTTCGGGGACTCATCCAGTGGAAACTCACCCGCAAAATGAACCGACCCAATGATGTAATCGAATGGATGCCTTCTTATCAGTTCCGAGAGTTCATTCGAGGTTTGCGGAAAAAAATCCGCCTCCAATCCGAGGCGAACGGGAATGCGATATTCCCCTTCGAGAGATTTAATATCCTTCACATAATCCTCAAGTCTATCAGGATCCATGCTCCAGGGAATAAACCCGGAAGGATGCAAAGTGTAGTGGTCCGAGACGCCCACTTCGAGCAATCCCGCCTCCTCAGCGGCTTGAACCATCAAACGAGACAGGTCCGCGCCGTCGCTCCACTGAGTGTGAACGTGATAGGATACCAAACCTCCTACGCTAACTTTCTTCAAACACTCTACTCCTTGTAATAAGAACAAGCCGTCCGAAATCGGACGGCTAAAAGAAACGCGAATAATGGAGAGCTATTTGCCGATCTTATACATCTTGGTTCCGCAGGTGGCGCATGTGCCTGTGGTTGCGGGCTTGCCGTTCTTCATTGTGACGGCGGTCGGGTTCTTCATCTCTTTCTTGGCTTTGCATTTAACGCAATAGGCTTCCATTGATCTCACCCCCCTAAATAAGATTGGTTTTTATACAACGAAAAAGAGGTAATTCCTTCCCGATCTGATCGTTCAGGGAAAAAAACATCCCTTTGATCTCAATCAGGAGCCTGATCCGCCTTGCATCGCATCAGGATTTCATTGTACCCCTATTTACGCCGAAATGAATTTCCTCGTTCCCCTCGATCACGCCCAATCGAAATACGAACGAAGGCATCATTGACAGGTAGAATCTATGCCAGGTTCGAACTTCAAAGAGGCACTATTGAAAAAAATACTACCCGATTATTGGCAACTTCTAATCGCAATTCTTATTTTCTTTGCGTTGATGGGTGGAATCGTCGTTTTTTCCCTGCAAATCACGAACGGGCATTTCGTCTACACGCAGGATGACCCGTACATTTCGATGGCGACTGCGAGAAACTGGGTGCGATACGGCGTGTGGGGGGTGGATCGTTATCGCTTCAGTTCCTCCACCTCATCTTTGCTCTGGCCTTTGTTATTGGCGATCTGTTATAAGCTCTTCGGAGTGCATGCCACCATTCCGTTGGAGTTGAATCTTTTGTTGGTGTGCGCACTGTTCATTGCTGCGAATAAATTATTAAAAAAACGCTCCCTTTCCCCCACTTGGATAGCCGTCACTCTATTCGTCATGATCCTCATGGTTCCCTTGCCCTTGCTGGTAACCTCGGGGCTCGAGCATGTGCTCCATTCCCTCTCGATCCTGCTCCTCCTCTTTTATGGAACGGAAACGATATGCCGGAATGGAACGTTGAGTTCGCGTGATACGCTCATGCTCGGATTGTTATCCATGTTTACAGTCATGAGCAGATACGAGAGCGTCGCCCTCATCGCAGTCATTATCTTCGCTTTGGCGCTCCGAAAGAGATTTCTCGCTATCCTTGTCACCGCTGTCGCCGCTTCAATTCCAATCATTGCATGGGGTTTGATCTCCCTCCATTACGGAGCCTACTTCCTCCCGAACTCAATTCTTTTAAAAAGCAGAGTTCCCGCCGTCAGTGCGGTTAATCCGATGGGTCTTTTTCTAACCACCAGCGTTGAAACCGTAATGGCACATCCGTTTCTCCCCATATTATCTCTTTTCCCTCTCCTCTTCCTGCTTTTTTCACGGATGCGAGGTGACATCGAATCATCCCAGCAATCATTGAATCTCCTCTTTATCCTGATGGATTGGGCGCAGATTCTGTTTGGCAAATTGGATTCCTTTTACAGATATGACGGCTACGTGATTATATCCGGAGTGATGGTAATCGCCATAGACATGGATCGAGTTCTACGCGGTCAAGTTACAGGATTCAGGGTCCGACGCAAACTCGGTGTCGCAGGCAATACGATTATGATCCTCACGGGGATCGGCATCGTCTCAATGGGGTTCCAAAGAGGCATAAACGCCTTGGAGGCTCTTCCACAAGCGTCCGCGAACATCTACGAACAGCAATATCAAATGGGGCTCTTTGTTCGGCAATTCTACACCGGAGAGACCGTGGCAGCGAACGACATTGGATGCATCAACTATTTGGCGGATATTCATTGCCTTGATATTTGGGGGTTAGCCAATATGAACGCCGCAAAGCTTCGCATTCAAGGCGATGTGAACCCCCAAACGATCGGAGACCTTGTAAAAAGGAAGGGAGCCAGGTTAGTGATGATCTATGACACATGGTTTCCGAACGCCATTCCAAGTCAATGGACTCGGGAAGGGCGCTGGATTATCCCATTCAATATCGTGGACGGGGACAACACAGTCTCATTCTACGCTCCATCTCCGAATGACCGAGACAAACTCTTACACTCTCTCCGAGAATATTCCTCGCATTTGCCCGCGATGGTTTTTCAATGCGGAGCCTACACGCTGGGACAATCCGGAATTCATTAACCTGTTTGCCGACAAGCGCATGGGTTTCAGGGTATATATTTGGTGATCATTCCATGCATGGGTTACACTTATGTTCAAGAGGTGTTGTTCAGGGAGATTTTAAAGAGGCATGCAGATACGAAAAGCCGTCACCACGGACGCACAGGCAATCCAGCGACTCATTAACGGCTACGCCGATAAAGGCGCGATGCTTCATCGCAGCCTAAGCGAACTGTATGAGAACATCAGGGATTTTTGGGTTGTCACCGTCGATGACGAGATTGCGGGTTGCGCCGCATTGCATATCAGCTGGAAAGACCTTGCGGAATTGAAGTCCCTGGCTGTTCGAGAGGATTGCCAAGGGAGAGGTTACGCCCGCTCGTTGATTGACGCCTGTCTGATGGAGGCGATGAATTTATCCGTGGGAAAGGTCTTTGCATTGACATATGTGCCCGAGCTCTTTGAAAAGTTGGGGTTTCAGCGCACGGATAAAGCGTTGTTGCCGCGAAAAGTGTGGACCGAATGCGTTTATTGCCCCAAGTTTCCCGATTGCGGAGAGATCGCCGTTATTTTCCAACAAATCTGACGGATTGGGCCGATCGGTTAGATTGGACGGATCAGCCTGATCAGATGAAAAAACTGAAAAGGATGCTCAATGACTCGATCCATTTTGGTAGTCATAATACTTCTCTGTGTCCCCTTAACTTGTCGAAGCCTCACCTATTACGTCAATTCGAATCAAGGAGACGATAGCCATTCCGGTCTATCCCCCGCGCAGGCTTGGAAAACCCTCGTCAAGGTGAACCAAATAATATTCAAGCCGGGCGATCGCATACTTTTCAGAGCCGGCACGGAATACGCCGGTCAATTGAAGCCTCAGGGGTCCGGCACTGCGAACAATCCCATACGCATAGATAAATTCGGCAAGGGAGCTTTGCCGCGTATCGACGGGGAGGGTAAATACGAAGCCACCATGGAGCTATACAACGACGAGGGCTGGGAGGTGAGCGATTTGGAGATCACCAATCTCGGCCCCACGCAACAACCTGGCAGAAAAGGCGTGTATCTGCATCTGCATGACTACGGTGTGGCGCATCACCTTGTGTTAAAAAACCTCTTCGTTCATGACGTCAATGGAAGCGACTTAAAGAAGTCGGGTGCTGGATACGGGATATTTTGGGATGTCAAGGGCAAAGTAAAAAAGAGCCGATACGATGGACTTTTGATTGAAGGGTGCCATCTCGTAAGGTGCGATCGCAACGGAATTTGCGGCGCAGGCTATTGGTCGCGCCAGGATTGGTTCCCATGCCTGCACGTTGTCATCCGAAACAACTTGCTGGATGATATCGGGGGAGACGGCATAGTGCCGGTCGCTTGCGACGGATGCATCGTCGAGCATAACGTATTGCGCGGCTGCGGCAAGCGCTTTCCACCCGGCGACGCTGCGGCGGGAATATGGCCTTGGAGTTGCGACAACACGATTGTGCAGTACAATGAAGTCAGCGGACAAAGCGGCTATTGGGATAGTCAGGGATTCGATTCCGACTGGAATTGCCGAAACACGATCATACAATACAACTACAGCCACGATAACGAGGGGGGCTTTCTCCTGATCTGCGATGATGGAAGCGTTAAAAAGCCATGGAGCGTGGGAAACGTGGGCACCATTGTGCGATATAACATCAGCATCAACGACGGCTACAGAATGAAGGGCTACGCCGCCGGATTCTCACCCACCTTCAACATTTCCGGTCCGGTTGAGGATACCCATATTTACAACAACACAATCATCATGGGCAGGAAGTCCAGTCCCAAGATGGACACAACCTTGGTGAATATGGGCGATTGGAACGGCTGGGCGAACGACACTTTTTTATCCAATAACATCTTTTACGCAGCGGATAGCATGAAATACAAATTCGGGAGTGCGAAAAACACGGTTTTCGATCACAATCTATACGCAGGCGGACAAGTGAACATGCCAAAAGACGAACACGCCATCCGTCAAAATCCGGGACTTGTCCGCATACCGCTTAAAGCCCCCGCTTGGATAAAGTTGTCGGAACTCGCGCCGAAAAAAGGATCTCCCTGCATAGGTGCAGGCGTGGTTATTCCGGACAATGGAGGCAAGGATTTCCTCGGCGACACGGTTTCGATGAACACCCCGCCCGCCATCGGCGCATTGGAACCAAAACGCTGAAACGGTATTGGGAGCGGTTCGTAATACATATAATTCAATACCACACTAGAAACGAAGGAGATTATTATGGATGGAGGCAGTCTGTTTAGTACGTTAGGAATGCCGCTTATTATTATTATTATCCTCGCGATCTTTTTTCTCCCCGCGATCATTAAGGTGTTGCCGGACTGGGAAAGGGCGGTGATTCTTCGTTTTGGTAAATTCCATCGCGTTACCGGTCCTGGAATAATCTTTTTGATTCCGTATGTTGATCGCGCCATAAGGGTGGACACCCGAATCGTGACCATGGATGTTCCGAAGCAGGAGATGATGACACGCGACAACGTGCCTGTAACCGTGGATGCTGTGGTGCTTTTCAAGGTGGTGGATCCGAGTTCCGCAATCCTGAAAATTGAGAACTTTATTCGTACATCCTCACTTATCGCACAAACCTCCTTGCGCAGCACCATAGGTCAGGTGGAGTTGGATACGGTTCTCTCCCAGCGCAATCAGATCAATCAAAGCCTGCAAACCACCATTGATGAACAGACCGAGCCATTCGGAGTAAAGGTTACAGGCGTGGAGGTGCGGGACGTTGCTCTTCCCGAAGGCATGAGAAGGGCGATGGCGGCTCAGGCGGAGGGCGAGCGCGAGCGGAGGGCGAAGGTTATCAACTCGCAGGGAGAGTTTGAAGCTGCGGCTAAATTGGTTGAGGCTGCGGAGCTTATCGCCAAGGAGCCCGCAGCGTTGCAATTGCGCTATCTACAGACCATGAGGGATATTGCCTCCGAGCGCAGCAACCTGATCATCCTGCCGATACCGATAGATTTGTTAACGCCGTTCATGGAAATGGCGAAAGCAAGTGGTAAAAATGAACAACCATCCCCGCCCGCGCAGGGCTGAGATATGAAACTCCAAAGGGAGCGTTGGGATGATGCCACGCTCCCTTGTTTTATGAGCTAAGGATCAACTCCGTTTATTGACTCACCCCCGCAATTTCGAGGATGGCGTCCATATCCAAGTGCTTTCTGAAATGATCCGCTAAAAGATCATAGTTTCCTTGTTTGTCAAGAAGCGTTTTGGCGGGGGCGTATTCCGGATCGAGGAGATGCAAGAACCAATATCGAGAATCCGGCTCATCGAAAAGCCCGTGCAGGTAACACCCGAAAATTCTGCGATCCTCGCTCCACGCACCGTCATATTCGCTAACCTGAGAGCCGTTGCGTGAGGATATCCTTAGAAAAGGTTTGCAATCTCCTGCCAGCCTCGTCTTACCCATGTGTATCTCATACCCGCATACTTTGGCTAGTTCTCCGCTGATAATGCCTGAGGAGTGGCAAAGAGTTTTCCGCTTTTCCAAAACCGTCTCCAATGGCAAAAGACCCAAACCATGGCTCTCGCCTTGCATTCCCTCCACTCCGTATGGATCCTTGACGTTTACGCCAAGCATCTGGTATCCCCCGCAGATACCGACGATCACCCCGCCGCTTTCACGAAACTCCCGGATGCGCGGTTCCCACCCCTGTTCGCGAAGCCACGCCAAGTCGCTGCGCACGTTTTTGGAACCGGGTAAAATCAAAGCTTTATAGGGTTTCAATGATACGGACGTCTGAAGATATCTCAGTTGAACGGATTCCTCGTTTTGTAGAGCCTGCAGATCGGTGAAATTAGAGATATGTGGCGGAGACAACACCGCTATCGCAATTTTCCCGGATTCCAGGGGCTCATTGGAATCGATCATGGGATCCAAAGTTACGGCGTCCTCGGCGTCAATTGCGATATGCCTGAAGTAAGGGATCACCCCCAGTACGGGAACGTGCGACATCTCCTCCAGCATCCGAACCCCGTCAGCAAAGAGGCTGATATCCCCTCGAAAACGGTTGATAATCACCCCTTTAACCAGAGCCCTATCCTCCGGAGGGAGCACCGCGAGCGTTCCCACAACCTGAGCGAAGACCCCGCCCCTGTCTATGTCCGCCACAAGAATCACCGCAGCGTCGGCGTTGCGGGCGGTTTTAAAGTTGACGAAATCACGATCATACAGGTTCATCTCCGCGCACGACCCTGCTCCTTCAATGATGAGCAGCTCATAACGGTTCATCATCCCGAGAAGGCTCTCCTTCGCAGTTTGCGCCAAGTTAGCCGACGCCTTTAAGTGGTTCCCTGCGTATTTACCCGACCAAACCTTCCCCCGCAGGACAACCTGCACCCCCTTCTCCGCGCTCGGTTTGAGGAGTACGGGGTTCATGTCAACCGTTGGAACGATACGCGACGCCTCTGCTTGCACTATCTGCGCCCGCCCCATTTCCAAGCCATCCGGAGTGACTCCCGAATTATTGGACATGTTTTGAGCCTTGTACGGAGCCACGCAAACGCCTCGGTCGCTGAATATCCTGCAAAGAGCTGTCGCAACCACGCTCTTTCCCACGTCTGACGCGGTTCCCAAAACCGCCAGATTCCTCATTTCCCTCGCCTCCATTTTCTGGAATCAGTATGGCACGAGGAAAGAGAAAGCTCACAACGATTAATAATCGGTATCATGCAAACCCATATGAATCCTAAGAATCACCGTCGATGCAACCCTTCAACAGTGAGATCAAGATTCACGTTGATAATGACATAACAAATGCACAATCGAAAACCGTAGCGACATGGCATGCGGATAAACGTGTATATATTTTCTTCCAAACCACGCCATACTATGGTATGATAAAATATAAAAGCTAGAAAAAATGCAGCATTATCAGTTTTTATCCTATCAATAGGAGGTGCTTCGAGATGAGCGAAATCGACAGTTTATTAAGAGACAAGGCTATTGAGGCGATAAGCGTATGGGAGCGACCTTCACACGCATCCAATTCCGCACTCAAAAAATTGCGTTCTCTCGGGACGGAGTTATGGCTCGACACCGGAGAGATCGAGGAGGCGCGAAAGGTATGGCGACGTGAGTTCCAGGCGATGACCACGAATAACACCTTGGTGAACCAGGTTATTCAAAGAGGTGAAGTGGATGAGTCGCTCAAGAAACTGATCCGAATGATCCCCGGCGACAAGATGACCGAACAAGAGAGGGTTATGGAACTTGGTTTCGCGGCGAACTGCGTGGTTGGTATCCGACTTATACGCGCGTTTGACGCTCATGTGAGCGTGGAATTGCATCCATCTGTGGCGGAGGATATCGACCGTACCGTCTATTACGCTGAACGATATTACGCCATCTGCCCTGAGAGGTTTATCATCAAAATACCGCTTACTCCGGAGGGGTGCTGCGCGGTGCACCGCGTTAGGGTCAAGGGAATCCCGGTCAATTACACGCTTGGATTTTCCGCAAGACAGAATTACATGACGGCGCTTCTCGCAAATCCATCATACTGCAACGTGTTTTTGGGCAGATTGAATGTGGTGGTATCGGAGAATCGATTTGGTGACGGACACAATGTAGGAGAGAAAGCCTCCCTCGCGACCCAACGAGCCATCCTGTCCATACGTGAAAGAGGTTTATCACAGACCCGACTGATTGCCGCATCCATGAGAGAGACTTCACAAATCACACAATTGGCTGGAATGGACGTATTCACCATTCCACCTAAAGTGGTGGCGGATTTCATGGCGGAGGATCAGGATATCGATAGCATCCACTCTCATGTGACTGAAAAGTTGGCTGTAAACATACAACCCGAAGATATGCGGCCCTATTTTGATACGCTCTGGTGCGTGAAGGAAAACGTGCATAAAATGGCGCTGCATTTAGGTTCATTGGATAAACTCCATCTCACCGGAGAGGACATCCGACAGGCTGACTCCGATTTCCAGACGCATCTCTTCCATCGTTACACACCCGAGGAGAAATTGGAAATCAGAGAGCATGGGAAAATCCCGGATCTGAAGCGATGGATTTCAGATTCGACCATCTCCTTGGATGATTTGATGACACAGTCGGCTCTGCAATCCTTTACAAAGGATCAGATGGAGTTGGATAATCACCTGGCTAAGCTTATGCATGCATAATCACCCCGTTTCAATGCACTTGCATTAACGATTTATGTGCGGTATTCTGTTTGGGCGGAGAGATTGTTTTCTCCGCCTTTCGCCTTAATTTCGCTCAAATTCATAATATATGCCGGCAGCTGCAAAACACGCAAATCGGGGATGCAAGCGTGGTTTGTTGTTTTTACGAGAGCCGCATTGGTAAGGAATACATGAATCAGGTCAACAACCCTCCCCATTGCCCGAAATGCAAGGAAGATGTTGAGGAAGGTCGAGCGTTTTGCCCCTACTGCGGAGAGCCCTTAACCGTTTACGCGGACGCCTCCGATTTCAAGGGACCCAACGCCGCGAAAAAAGAGAAGGTCGCTCGCTTGGATATCAAGCCTCTCGCCATCTATGAAATGATGGCGTTATTGATTTCCTGGACGCTCTTCTCCCCCGTCGGCTCCCTGTTGCATCTCTTCACGCATCGCACGCTGACCAACGCCAGCGGGACGAATTATTTGAATGCATCCTTCGGTGCGTTGCAGGTGATTTTTTACGCAGCCTTTCTTATCCCGGTATCTCTGACGATACTGTTTCTCGCTTACTCAGCATGGACGCAAAAAAGATGGGCTTGGAACGCATGCCTTCTGTTTCTCGCGATTCCCCTGTTCTCATCCCTTTTAGGGTATTGGCCCGCGTCCGGATTCTGGAGACTAGCGTGGATCCTCTTTATTTTACATTCAGGCCATTCCTGGCTCCTTGCGCGCACGCGAGAGTGGTATGCATGCGTGTAGGATTGCGAGCGCCCCGAGTGTTTGCGTGTTAAAAACGAGAAACAACAGCCAACTTGATTTCATGGATTTAAAGGGATAAAATAGAAGCCAGACGCTGACCGATTGAATGAGGTGAGTTTCCGACTCTTCATTGCTTTTATCGTATTATCCTTGGCGCCCGAAGCGAACGCACTTCGCTTTTTTTCTCGCTTCCCGTGGGATAGCGTACCGTTTCGAACATATGAAAGCGTCACCTTGACGTATGGGATGGATAACCATGGAGAACAGATGCGCCGCAATTGATGTCGGTACGAACACCGTTAAACTCACCATAGTTGAGAAGGAATCCCGTAACGCTTTCATTCCCTTGGTGGACACTGCGGTAACCACGCGACTTGGCGAGGGCATTCACGCAAAGCGTCTCAGAGAGACTGCGATTCGCCGTACGATCAATTGCCTGCAGGATTATATCGCCCTGTGCCGTGCGCATCATGTGGAGCACGTTGCCGCCGTGGGAACGTCCGCCCTTCGAGATGCGGTAAATCGAGATGAGTTTCTGGAAAGAGCGGCGGAACTCGGACTGAATGTGAAGGTCATTTCAGGGGAGGAGGAGGCGCGTCTCTCTTTTCTGGCGGTTTCGCGCGATCCGTTATGGCGTTCAGCGGATAGGGTCATTGTCGTGGATATCGGCGGGGGCAGTTCGGAGCTTATCCTTGGCGAGCCAAGGCTGGGAGATATTCAAGAGCGAATTAGCTTTCAGATCGGGGCTGTGCGGTTGACAGAGGCTTGCATTCGCTCAGACCCGCCAAGCATACGCGACATGGCGGAATCCAACGCCGCAGTCTCAGAGGCGATGAAAGGTTTCTCCTTGCCAAACACATCCATGATAGCCGTTGGAGTTGGAGGAACGTTCGTCAACATGGCAGCGGTAATGGAGGGGATGGAGCAAAAAAATCCTGAACGGCTTCATGGTGTTCGATTAACATCATTGGACGTGGAGGCGCAAATCACCCTGTACGCCTCGAAAACCATTGAGGAGCGGAAAAGAATCACCGGACTGGACCCGTCTCGCGCGGATATCATTCTTGGAGGCGCCATCATCCTATCTCAAATCCTCAGCCTTTGCGGGCAGGATTCCATCCATTGCAGCACGCGCGGTTTGCGGTGGGGGGTGTTGTACGATGCGTTCCGCTGATTACCGGCGGGATGTTCGCCGCTCCATCCATCTTTCGATAGCATTTATCCGCCACTCAAAATAGTTAAGTGTGAGGGGAGTTATGGATTCCAAATTGCAACTTGACGCCATATTGCAACTTGCCAGTCGTTACAATTATGATTCGTTTCATTCACATCAGGTTGAATGCCTTGCGGGCACTATCTTTATGGAGTTGCTGGAATATCATCAACTGAGCAGGGATGATCGGAAGCTTTTGGAATACGCAGCCATATTGCACGACATCGGCTACTATGTCGCCCGAAAATCCCACCATCGCCATACGATGATGATGATCCTGACCGAACCGCTCATCCCGTTCGACAGGGAGGATATTAAAGTGATTGCCAATGTCGCAAGGTATCACCGCAAGGCTCTCCCCACTCCGGAGCATACTGTTTTCGGCACGCTGAACGAAGCGGACAAGCAAAAAGTTCGCATTCTTGCGGGAATACTGCGAGTTGCCGACGCGCTGGATCACGCCCACAAAAGCCTCGTGAAGGAATTGACATGCGAAGTGACGGAGGACTCCATCGTTTTCCATATCGTATCCGATCAAGATTTGCCGGATGAGATAGCCTCCCTGAACACCCGCGGGGATCTATTCCATGAGGTGTTTCGCAAAACCCCAAAGGTAAAGGTCGAGGTGCCTCGGCTTGCCTCGCCTCAGGTGGTTTTTCAAACGTCATGAAAATACTCGCAGCCATTGATATCGGCACCAACGCCATCCGTTTGGAAGTTGTTCGAATTGAAGCTGATCATAGCCTTACCACGCTTTCCCAGCAAAAAGAGACCGTGCGACTCGGAGAAGGCGAATTCGCCACCAACCACATGTCCCCCGCCGCCATCGAAAGAGGCGCTCTCGTTTGCGCTCGATTCGCGGATATGGCGCGAGGTTTCGGCGCCGAAGAGATCATCGCATTGGCGACATCCGCCGTTCGCGAAGCGGAAAACAAGCTGGATTTTCTAGAAAGAGTGAACAAGGAGGCCGATCTGGAAGTGAAGGTGATCTCCGGACCGGAGGAGGCACGCCTGATCTATCTCGGGGTATCTAGCGGAGCCGCCATAGGAGACAAGCGTTGTATCTTCATAGATATCGGTGGCGGCAGCACGGAGTTGATTCTTGGGGATGGAAACGATTACTTCCGCTTGGAGAGTTTAAAGCTTGGGTCCATCCGCCTATCGAATAAGTTCCTTCAAGGGGAGAAAGGTGCCATCTCACCGGACAAGATGCAGAAGATGAGGGAATATGTCAGGGGCATTGTAAGTCACACAACGCGCAACCTCACCGATTTCGGGTATGAAGCGGTATATGGCAGCGCCGGCACGATCACCAACCTTGCCGATATCACCGCGAGAAGACTTGGCGACTCGCCCTCATCCTTGTTGAACTACACTGTAAAGGTCTCCGATCTGCAATCCAGCGTGGACCTGCTTGCCAAGCTAAATTTGGAGGATAGGCGCAAGGTGCCCGGATTGGACCCTGACCGAGCGGACATCATCCTCGGCGGGGCGGTGACACTGATGACCATCCTGGAGAATTTAAAGGTGGAGAGGTTGATCATCAGCGACCGCGGGTTGAGGGATGGCATCATTGTGGACAGGCTTATGCAGGAGACCCCCTCCAGCCCACTCTTCGACAACACCTCCCTGCGAAAAAGAAGCATCCTGCAATTCGCCCGCTCCTGCAACTATGATGCGGAGCATGCGAAACAGGTTGCCAGGATCGCCTGTCAGCTTTTTGACGAGATGAAGCGTTTGGGATTTCACCCCTATGGACCGAAGGAGAGGGAGTTGTTGGAATTCGCAGCATATCTACATGACATAGGATGCTTCCTCTCTCATACGAACCATCAAAAACACGCCTATTATCTTATTCGCAACGCCGACATACTAGGGTTCAACGATACGGAAATCGCCATCATCGCGAATATCGCTCTTTACCATCGAAAGGGCGTTCCCAGGAAAAAACATGAGAATCTCGTATCGTTAACTCGGCAGGTTCGGCACCTTATCAGCGTTCTCTCGGCGATCATCAGGATTGCGGAGGGGTTGGATCGGAGCCACTTGAATTTGGTTCAGGGAGTGAGAATGGAACCCGCTCATAATCCGGACAGGCTCATCCTCACAATTCTTTCCGAGGCGGATTGTCAATTGGAGATATGGTGGGTGGAGGAGAACAAGCATCTTTTCGAAACGGTATTCGATTACTCCCTATCCATCTCCGTCCACAAACCGGAATAACCGTCCCCCTCCGACGTCCCCTTATGGCTTCAACACCATTTTGGTTATTTCATCCCCGAGCGTGATTTTGTCCACGACATTCATCCCCGAGACTACCTTCCCAAAGACGCAGTAGCTTCCATCCAGGAAATGGTTGGATTTCAGATTGATATAGAACTGCCCATTTGCTGAATTAGACTTCGGTGCGTTCAACGCCATCGCCACCGTGCCGGTGATATTCTGCAAATTATTTTTCTCGAACGGAACATACACCCCCGAGCCTCCCGTTCCAAGACGAGCCTCCTGTATCTGATTTGGCGTCATCTGGGCTAACTGTTGAGTGGTGTATTTGCGCGTTTGCGGATCTCCCGCTTGCACCACGAAATTCGGCTCCACTCTATGGAATTTAATTCCGTTATAATAACCGGAGGTTACCAACCGCTTGAATTCCGCGACAGTTTTAGGAGCCGCTTGAGGGTAAAGCTGCAATGTGACATCGCCTTTGCCGGCGATGGACATGACGACATTGAATGCCCCTTTCATCGGCGGCTTGAAAACCTCCGTCGGGGTGGATGTGGAAGCCGTGGAAGTGGAGGATGACGAACTCGTAGAACTTGTGTTATCCTGGTCCGCGGGATTGCCTATCAGACCACCCTTGGGGGGTTTCGGCTCGACGATGAACATAACGACAAGACCAAAGATAACGATTCCGAAAATCCAGAGAATTGATTTCATAGTTCAACCTTACATGTGAGGATGTGATAATTGATTGTTTACGCGGGTTCGATTTTACACAATAGACGAACAATTGTCAACAAAATCCATGTTTTCATGGGAGAGCAAAATGCTCGGCGGGGGTATTCCCTCATTTCTGGAAGCCAATATACATATGATCCCTGAATTTTGCAATTTGCTCATGGTATAATTCAATAATCAATCCGCCAAGAGCGTTTTGCATACCTTTGGCGGTTTTCTTTTACGGAGCAGACCTCATTCCCGTATTAAATACGCATACAATGCAAATTTCATCACGAGGAAACCATCAATGAGCAAACGCTCGGGGAAAACTGTCCGTCTGTTGGTCTCAGCGGCATTCGTCATCGTGGGTGGACTGATTTCCGATCTTAACGTGGCGGCGTTCTGGAAACCTATCGTACAGAACCTCGGTCTCTCCTTCATCGTTACCGGCGTGGTCAGCATCTTTTACACTACATCCATTCTTCATTTGGAATCCGAGGAGGAGGGTGATGTCGTATCCGAAAAAGTGCTTGAGAAGCTGCAGAACCGACTACCGATCACCAACGGGATACGAATGGTCACTCACGCTCGAAAAGGGACGGATGCATACTACTCGTGGGTCGCCGCTCCAGGCAATCCCGACCTGTTTTTCGCGGGGAGATCCGTGCTGCATCGTATCGATTATGACATGAAACAGCGAGGGAAAGGTTCAGCTGAAAAGGTTATCACCGCGCGATTGAAAGCAGGGGCAACCATACGAGTCCTGTTTCTAGACCCGCGCTCCTGCCTCATTGAACGCCTCGCCAAGGAATCCGGGCAAATGAAAGAGGCCATGCTCTCCGATATCGCCAACTCACTTGGAATTTGTCAACGCCTATACGATCAGTACTTGAAAGGACATAGGTTCAGTTCGCGCTCACGACTGGAGATTCGGGTGTATGATGAGACGCCTTATTTCGCCTATCACAAACAGGATGACAAGGTGTTTGTGGGTTTTTATTTCATGAGCGGTCTCGGTCAGGACTCAGCCGCGTTCGAAACATTGGATTCTGAAACGCGCAAGCTGTTCGGAGATCATTTCGCAACCATTTTCAGTTCCGCCAGCCGGCTTCTGGAACTCATTCCTCACAGGGCGGAACCGTTGATGGATTTGCAGCTTATGGAGGAGATGCGAGCATCGCTTGCTGAAACCCTGGGAGAGGAACGCACAGCTCAAATCATGGGCGCGTCCGGTGATAACTTACGCAACAACCACACCGTATAGGAAATAAACCTTCAAGGAAACGACGTATTGGCGTCTTTAAATTCACTCAGCATCCGTTTTACACACGGATGGAGGCATTGATTCCGCTTTTTCCGCAGCGGGTGATAAAATATTAATAAGGGATGGAGGATGCATGCTCGCAAAACGAATTATCCCCTGCTTGGATGTAAAAGAGGGACGGGTTGTGAAGGGAGTGAATTTTCTTAACCTTCGCGACGCAGGCGATCCTGTGGAGTTAGCCTCCCGATACGATCAGATGGGGGCGGACGAGCTTGTCTTTTTGGATATTACGGCAAGTCACGAGAAGCGAGACATCATCTACGATGTGGCGGCACGAGTGGCGGAGCAGGTTTTCATCCCATTCACCGTCGGCGGCGGGATTCGAACCACCGACGATTTTCGTAAGATTCTCAAGGCGGGCGCGGACAAGGTCAGCGTAAACACCGCAGCCATACAGAGACCGGAGATTCTCACCGAGGCGGCGCGGCAATTCGGCAACCAGTGCGTGGTCGTGGCTATCGATCCCAAGCGAACGGGAACATATCCGGACGGCTCACCCAAATGGGAGGTGTTCATACACGGCGGGCGAACTCCCACGGGCGTGGATGTATTGGAATGGGCGCAGCGAGCGGAGGAGTTGGGAGCGGGTGAGATACTTCTGACCAGCATGGACAGAGACGGCACCCAAGTGGGATACGATTTGGAACTAACAAGGGCGGTGGCGAGCAGGGTGTCGATTCCGGTGATCGCTTCAGGCGGCGCGGGTACACCGCATCACTGCCTGGAGGCTGTTACGGATGGGCAAGCCGACGCGGCGCTGATCGCTTCCATGGTTCATGATGGAACCTACACCATTCGGGAGATCAAGGACTATCTCCAAGCCAAAGGCGTTTGCGTAAGATAAGAAGCAAATGCCAAACGGTTCGCAGAGCTTTCAATAAGCGTTTTTAAACTCATTTGCAGGCTTTTCTGTTTAGTTTTCTTATGCCATTGCCTGCAAGGGTGGTATTTTGACGATATCTAACGACAATTAACTATTCACGGGCTGTGCAGCACGCATTTCGGACGATTAACGTCCATATAGGCGTATCACACTCCTCTCCAAACAGAAAGGGCGATCCTTGGAAGCGTTAAAAGATTTGAAGTTTGATGGAAACGGATTAATTCCGGCTGTTGTTCAGGATTCTGAAAACGGACAGGTGTTAATGGTCGGATATATGAATCGTGAAGCGGTGGAACAGACCATCCTCACGAAAAAAGTGACTTTTTGGAGTCGCTCCCGACAGAAGTTTTGGATAAAAGGAGAGACGAGCGGTCATTTCCAGCATCTGAAAAGAATCTATGTTGATTGCGACCAGGACTGTCTTCTAGCGGAGGTTGAGCAGGAAGGAGCGGCGTGCCATGAAGGCTATCGTTCCTGTTTCTTTCGAGAGGTGCAATCATCCGGAGAACGCCTTGAGGTTATCGCCACTCAACTAAAAACGCCGGAAGAGATATACGGAAAAAAGTGATAACATACATATCTCATTCCAATCGTTTCCAAATGTCATCCTGTTGCCGAGATAGTGTTCCGCATGCTTTTTCCCTCATGGAGTTTCAGTCCGAGGTTCATGCGCGTACTCCGAAGCAACTCTCTGCAGTAAAAATCCAAACGTATTCAGGGAGGCTCCATTGCATCCATCATTTCAACGCACGATCGTTACTCTGAGCGCATGCGCGCTTATTCTTTTGGGACTCCCTCCAAAGGGATACGCCGCCACAAAATATCCAGGCATTATGCCGATCACGGAAGTTCACGCGGGGATGACGGGATACGGACTGACCGTTTTCCGGGGAACCACGATATCCAAATTCTTCGTGAAAGTGATCGGGGTTGTGAAAAAAGGCTCCATGGTCGTACCGGGGCATGATATGATCCTGGTTCGCATGGCTGGCGGTCCCATGACCACTCGGAAAGCGAACCTCATTCGCGGTATGAGCGGAAGTCCCGTCTACATTGACGGCAAGATCATCGGTGCATTCTCACAAGGGGAACCGATGTCCACGGAACCCTTGGGTGGCGTCACACCGATCCAGGACATGCTCTCGGAATGGGACCCGCAACTCCCCACTAAACCGGTGGCTTTTCTTCCGAACAATCATGCACAAACGATAGTTCTGAGTACGCCTCTGTACGCCGGCTCAAGGAAAATCACTCGTATTGTTTACAACGTTCCACAGGACGAGCACATATTTTCACATGGAACCACCTTGGTGATGCATCCATGCACAACTTTTATGACATGCTCGGGCTTAACGGGGAATGCTTTCAGCCATCTCAAAAAAATGATGTCGCGGTATAACGTTGACGTCGTGAAACAAGTGGCGGGCATGGGGATGAAAAAGAACTTCAAAGGCGCGGCGTTGGTTCCGGGAGCCTCCTTCTCCATGATGCTCGCCACCGGCGACCTGTATGCTGGAGCGACGGGAACCGTAACTTATCGATTGGGCAACCGTATTCTTGGGTTCGGTCACCCCTTCATGGATATCGGGCCGATTGACGCTCCGATATGTTCCGCATATGTGTATGATGTCTATCCGCTTCTTGAAGGATCGTATAAAATAGCCAGCCCCGGTCCGATCGTGGGGGCTTCCGATCAGGATAGGAATTTCGCAGTGAGCGGATACATCGGCAGGCAGCCGAAGATGATTCCCGTAACCGTGAACGTACAGGATCAGACCACTGGCCGCGCCAAGGTGTTTCATGTTCAGGTAATTAGACATCCCGACCTTTGGGCAGGATTGGTCAGTTCCGTAACGGAGTCGGCGATTAATGAGATCCACAGCGAACCGGGCCCCACGGTCGCAAACGTCGTAACGACCGTGGATACCGATGGATACGGAGTGGTCACTCGCAAAAACGTCTGTTACGATAACCAAGCCATCGATGCGAGCGCAACCGATGATTTGGATAACATACTGGATATCCTCACCAACAACCCCTTCCATCCGGTCTCGATAAAAAGCGCAAACATATCCGTAGTGATGCACAGCGCACACGAAACCGCCGTTTTAAAACGAATATTTATCAAAGACGGTCAGTTCACACCGGGGGAGACTTTCACGGTTGGAATGGATATCAAACCCTATGACTCTCCGGTGGTTACTCGGTATTTGAAGGTGAAGATACCCGAGAACACCCCCAACGGGATGTATCCCCTTTTGGTGAGAGGCGGAGCGGTTCCTCCCGCGTTATCCTTGGGCGGCATCATCATTCGCGCTCAGCAAACACAGGTGACGCAACAGGCTCCTCCCGCCTCCATCCAGGAGATGATACAACGTTACGACAAAAAGGAAAAGAACAACGATATTTTGGCTCAACTTCTTCTGCGCACCACGTCACTGGACGTCGACGGAGAGAAACTACCAAATTTGCCGCCGAACATGGATACGCTGATGCGCTCCATTCGATCAAGTAATGTGCGCTTGGATAGCGACCAAGTCAAGACCATTGATCCAACCGCTTGGGTTATATCCGGGCAACAACTCATGTTAATAAAAGTGCAAAAGAAGAGCGATCAGGAAAACGCCCCCGAGCAGTCTCCGACACCGGAAGGCTCGCCCTCAGTCTCACCAATGTCGCCGCCACCCGGGGGGATGATTTTGATGGATCAGGACACTAGTTCCGATAACGGCGATTCCTATGCCAATGAATTCGGATTGGCGGAAAAAACCGTGAATGTCGAAGTGAAACCCGCAAAGCCAACGCCTCCGGAACAGACGAAAGGCGCCAAAAATCCGCCATCCGCCACATCCACCGCATCCTCGGAGGAAACGGGATCGCCCGAGGAGACCTCTAAAACGACCGAAAAACCCGTGGGGCGAATGGTGGAGACTTGGACACAGGGAACGAGAACGGATTTTCTGAAGGGGCAGTTTGACGGAGCGTGCGTCACTGCAAAAGGGGATCTGACTCTCACACGAGATATCAAACAGATCGCTTCAAGCACGGAAAGTTATATCTGGTCCGTTATTCCTTACGGCAGCGATAGCTTCCTCCTCGGAACGGGCACCCAAGGGAAAATCCTCCGTTACACGCCAGGGAAAGGATTAAGCGTATTCGCCACATTGCCGGAGGTGTTCGTACGCGCATTGCTACCTGGCCCCGACGGATCGGTATACGCCGCCACGGGACCAAACGGAAAAACGTATCGGGTGCAAACGGATGGGAAACCCATGGTTATCGACACAGCCAATGAGAAATACGCCCTTGCATTGGCGAAGGATAGCCAAGGTAACCTCTATATCGGCACTGGGGGAGGCATCGGAAATATCTATCGCGTGCAACCCGATGGTAAAACGACGCTTTTTTATCACACAGCTGAACAGCATGTGCTTTGCCTCGCGACGGATGCGAAAAACAACCTCTACGCCGGTACCGGAGAGGATGGAGTCATCTATCGCATATCCCCCGACGGCAAAGGTGCGGTGATATTTGATTCCAAGCAGCCCAGCGTGACCTCCATCGGAATTGACAGCAAGGGGAATATCTACGCCGTGACCGCCCCGACGGGATATATCTACAAGATATCCCCTGACGGCTCATCCAAAACGCTTTATGACAAGGCTCCGGGATTTAATGCGCTGGTGGTCGCCCCCGATGATGAGGTTTACGCTTGCGGCTCCAATTCATTATATGACATCAAACCGGATGGATCGGTATCCTCGTCCAACAACAGCGCGGACATCGACTTCATTTCGCTGGGGCTGGACGCCAAGGGGAATATCCTAATCGGATCCGGCAATCCGGGCTCCCTGTTTATCGCAGCCGCTCCGACATCAAATCTCAGTGGCACCTACACCTCCATCGTTCATGACGCCAAGGACACTTCCCAATGGGGAATGATACGGTGGGACGGCGATAAGCCCGACGGCTCCCACGTTGGGATACAAGTGCGCACGGGAAATATCGCCGAGCCGGATTCCACTTGGACTGGGTGGAAGAGTTTGGTGTCGGAGGGAGACGGATATAGAATTCTGAACCCACCGGCGAGATACATTCAATATCGTGTGGACATGTCCGCCAAATCGATACTTTCATCACCCACATTGAAGAACTTGAGTGTCAGTTTCCTGCCGCAAAATCATCCGCCAAAGATCACCTTGCTCGCCCCAACGGGAGGAGCGCGATGGTCAGGCAAGCAGACCTTGCGATGGCAGGCTTCCGATCCGGACAAGGAGACGCTCACTTACAAGGTGTATTACAGCAACGACGAAGGGAAAACCTGGACGTTATTGCCTTCCGACAGCATCAGCAAGGGTAAAACGATAACGACATCCGTATCCAAATCGTCATCCTCCGCTGATTCCGGCGCGGGCAATCCCCCCACGATGGCTCAAGTCACGGCGGAGTTGGACAAGCATCCCGATTTGCCTCCTCAATTGCGAGAGGCGATCCTTAGCAGAGCCAAAACACTTTTGGAGCAATACAAGTCCAAAAAGACTTCCACGACTTCGTCGGAAAGCGAGAACGCCGCAGCGGCGGAAGCCACCGCCAAGGAGACCTCTCGGATTTTGGACACCAAAACGCTTCCCGATGGAATCTATCAGTTCAAAGTGGTGGCGTCGGATTACATCAGCAATCCGGCAGCGCCTTTGTCGGGCGACGCGATATCCGATTCGGTTTATATTTGCAATACCAAGCCGGTAGTGTATGTTCAAAGCTCCAGCTTAAAGGTGAACGCGGATAAGAGCGTAAAGTTGGAAGGAACCGCGGTTCAAAAAGGGATCGCCATAAACGCGGTGCAATTCAGAGTGGACAAAGGGGAGTGGATTTCTGCCATTCCAAATGACGGCCTATTCGACGGCCCAATGGAGGATTTCACCATCATCACTCAGCCGCTATCCGCGGGCGACCATGAGATTGAAGTCATGGCGTTCAATACCGCAGGGCTTACCGGAACCGCCATGCAGAAAGTGACTGTCAAATAGACAGTGCGAGGAGGTGCGCCAATTGCCGGCGCCCTCCCCGTTCAACTCACAAGCAGAGTTTCACATAAAAGTGATAGCATCGATGAATAGGATAATCAGGATATGCTTTCAGCCCAATCTTTTCCACATTATCCCATCATCAATGCTTTTTGAACTTTTCCACACACATTATCAAGCTTGCAATACTCGTAAAACATTTAACAAGGCGAGGGCGGATATTCACCTTTTACGGGTAAATTCGCACCGTAGCCGTAGCCATTGGTTTAAGATCGATCGTTATCCCGCCGGATTTAACGGTCAACGGTTTGATTTTCTCCTCTATGAGGTTATCCAACTCCGCATGACGCATTCTCGTTTGAGATATAAACAGATGCGCTTGCGTCGCTTTGTCAGCAAGATTGCGAATTCTGAGGATATAGCCATATCCGTCCTGCGCCTTCTTCATGGTGACCATGGACACATTCCCACCTTGCAACCGGACCGGAATGCGATCCTCTTTGCTTACCCCTTGCGATATCCCGTCCGGCAACTCGCCGGGAAAGGCGTTCGCGAATTGTTCGCATCTCAACGCGGATATCTTATGCGCGGAGGAGGTGATGGCGTAGCGGAAGCGGAAGGCTCCCCCCTGATCCGCCTTGTAGTTGGTGAACCAGTAATTATTCATCACATAGGAGAAGACGTAGCCATTGGTGATATGCGGTCGTGCATACCACTCGCCCCGATTGATATCGCTCAAAGTGATCAATGGCGCATCAGGTGAAGACCACACGATGTCCTCTCCCCTTGCAGACCCCTCGGAAACCCAGTCGCGAATGGAGTACCAGTCGTTGCAGGAACCTTTGATCATATCGCGAACGGGATCAATGATCGCCTCCGTAGTGTCCATAATTACATGGGGCTTACGCACTTGGAATGGAAACGCCACGTACATCGCCTCTTTTAACCGGATGGGGGTCTTCATCATATTGATATCAAACTCAATTCTTTTGATCCGGTTATACAGGCGCACATCCGTGGTGATTTGAGCCACCCCTTGGATTTCGGAGGTGATTGTGACATACGAAAAGAGCGCCCCTTTATGAACAGGCGAGATGGACAAAATCTTTTCGGGCGTGACGAGTATCGTTTGCGCGGGTGCCTCGAGCGGATTGCCATCGTTATTGATGCGCACGGGCGGTACGGGCTGAGTCAGGTCACTGTTAATGAGCCGCGTTCCGTCCGCGCCGGATGCGTAGATCACCTGTCCAAGGAAGTAAGGCGCAGTGGAGTCAACTAAGTTTTTACCGGTCTCACGATCGATTACGCTGTCAATTCCCCGCTTCGGAGAGAGGCGGATTCGATAAAACCGATTTTCCATCACCTGCGATTGAACCTCGGTCACCGATGTTTTCGTCCTTCCATTTTGAAGGCGGTAGGTGCGATAACCCAAACCAGGCACATTCTCCGCATAGAAGTATTCGACTCCCTGTATCTTTTGGGTGGGAACGGTTTTACCATTGGAATCCACGATATGGATCGTATTCGGCAACCCTTCCGGAACAGGCGTCAAACCGCTCTGCTCCCATGAGTGTGTGTTGCATACGACGATGTCACCAGGACGCGCGGGAACGGATTTGATATATGCGGACAAACCTTCGGCGAGAAGCGTATTCGTCTCCTTCATCGCCGTGAAGGCGTATTGTTTCTTCACCGCCCACTGCGTCTTGGTCATGGAGGAATCCGGATCCGAGATGGAACCCGCCGCGCCCCAAGTGTGTTCATCGTAGAGGAATATCTGCTGCCAATCGGAATCAAACTTGCTCACCGGATACGCCGTCCGGTTGCCAAGCAGGTTCGCCAGAGACCACAACGTCTGGGCTTGAGTTATTCTGCGCTGCGAATTGCGATTCATCGTCGTTTCCAACGCAGTGGAACCCGCTCCATCCTCCCAAAAGGATCCAAAGCTTCCCCGCACCACCGGAAAATGATTGCCATACTCTTTTTCCGCCTGGCGGAAGAACTGCGATTCCGTCACCAATTCCAATTTCGGATAAGCCCAGTGAGCATCCCATTTTTCCGCCAATTTGCCGTAATTCAGATCGATAATCGAGTTTTCATACATCGCCCCGTATACATAGATGAGATTGTATGGGTAGTTTTCATTGTTATAACCGTTGACGATGCTCCTAATCCAATCCTCGGTTTCGGATTGAGAAGCGTTCGTGTTCTGATCCATCCAAATGCTTTGCCCGTAACCATTGCTAAGCCAGCATAGCAGTCGCGATCCGTCAGCCCCCTCCCAATAGAAGGGGGTGTGGATGTTGGAGTTGGCGAGTGTTAGAGCGCGCGTCTGGTTGACTCCTTCCGCGAAGAAGCGTATCCCGCTGCCCGCCAAAGCCATCTCCAAGCCCATGTTCGCGGAGGGTACGTCCGTGAGGTCGGCGGAAACCAACGGGAAGCCGTATTTCCTGTGGTAATACGCGGACACATAGGCGTATCGATTCATCTCCTCGTTGGACATCAAACCGGTCAGCATGTTGAAATATCCGGCGGTTAGCTCAATCCTTCCCTCTTGTAGGAGCTTGATGAGTTTTTTCCTTTGCGATGCCGGGCGATCCGCGAGGTAGTTCTGCACAACCCAACTCCCCTCGATATTCCAGCGGAAATTCGGATCGGCTTCGCAAATCTTTATCACATTATCCAAGTTCTCATCATGACGCTGTCTCACAACGGACTGCAATTCCGTGTATCCCACGTCAATGTGGACGGACGGAACGATGCATACCGTCCATTTACGCTGCGGCTTCGCCTCACCCTTAACAGTGACATCATGATCGCGAAACAAGAGGTGAACGGTCACAGGCGTAGGAGCCTTCACAGGGTTGATAGCCAAGGCAAGGCTATTATCTCCAACTCCAAGGGCGACGCTTTGCCTTTCCGTCGTACCATTATAGGAAATTACCGCTTCGCCCGTGCCGGGAGTGTCGTCGTTATATACATTCAACGTGACCACTTGCATTAGTTTCCCTTGCCTTCGCAAAAAGAAAAAGTCCGACAGGAGAGAGGCGTTGCTTAGGAATAACGGTTTGACATCCGGATCGGTTTCCAGATGAAGTGCGTCATATAGAACCCAACTTCCGGAGATGGTGGTTATCGTGATACGATTGCTCCCCGCTTTCAGGAATTTGGGATTGAACTGCAATCGAAAAGATTGCGGATGCGCCGCTTTTTCATCGCTGAGAACGATATCCCCCGGGCCTGGCGGCAGTTTTAAAAGCATGGGGGCGCCGTTGATGGAGATTTTCAACGTGGGCGGAGCCTGTCCCTGTGCGCTGACGATATCCAACACCAGCGTACATTCGCCTGCTGGCACGGATTCGAGAGGAAACGCGATGGAGAGGGAATGCGCCACGTTTCCCGCCCACGAATCCACCGGACCTGGCTGGATGTATGGCCAGTCCGACGCGATGCTTTTACCGATATAATAAGTGTAGTTCGACGGAAAGTGGCTGGCGTACTCGCCGTAGTTTCCGAATAAAGCGAACTCCCTCCCCGAGTTGTCCTTCACGCCTATGCTCCAGATAGTTTCCGGAGATGCGTGAGCCGAGAGACCCAAACATGTCCACAATAAAAGTATCGGCAAGAATTTAATTGTCACCAAACAGCGTTTGGCATTCCGTGCGAAACGATTACGCATTAACCTCAATTGACACTCCATCTCGACATCCTTTCGTCTTATTTTCCAATCCATGAGCGTTCAATCTCCTCCAAGGTTTTACCCTTGGTTTCAGGAACCTTGAAAAGAATAAAGATCAATCCAAGAAAACTGCAAATTGCGTATATCCAGAAGGTTTTCGCGTCCCCGATTCCCTTGGCAAGCATGGGGAAAGTCTGAGAAACAATGTAATCCGCAACCCAGATCACGAGAACGGCGATCGCCATGGCGCGACCGCGTATTTTGGTGGGGAATATTTCTGAGATGATAATCCACGGAATCGGCCCCATGGCGGATGCGAAGGCGGCGATAAATAGCAGTACGAAAACCAACAGCCACATCCCTCCTGCGTGCATCGCATACATTAGCCCAACCGCCGTTAGGGCGATCACCTGTACAATGGAGCCTACCACCAAAAGGGCTTTCCTTCCCGCCCTGTCGACGAGCCATATCGCGACGAATGTGAATATCAGGTTGACCATCCCGACGGAAACGGTTTCAGCGAAAGCGGCGTTTCTTGCCACCCCGATGGCTCTGAAAATCTCAGGGGCGTAATACATTATTGCGTTTATACCGCTGAATTGGCAGATAACGGCAAGCACCACCCCCACAACCAGCGCCGGTTTGTAACCACCAGTGAAGAGTTCCGAAAAGGAACTCGTCTCTTGCTGGAGGGAATCCTCAATTTGTCGGATTTCCCGCGAAGCGTTCGCTTGCCCGCCTACTCGAACGAGGATTTCAGATGCGGCTTCCCGCCGCCCCATTTTCATGAGCCAGCGTGGGCTTTCCGGTATCCCGATTGCAAGAATTCCGAACAGTCCGGAGGGAAATACCAGGGAGCCCAGCATCCATCTCCACCCATACGCCACATTCCACGCCTCGTTCCCCAAACGCTGGATCAACATGTTCACAAAGAACACAACGAGTATGCCAATAACAATTGCAAGCTGGTAGAGCGACACAAGAGTTCCGCGAATCTTCTCCGGGGCGATCTCCGCAATATAAAGGGGGGAGACCACCGAGACAGCGCCTATGGCGAACCCTCCGAAAAACCGCGCCCAAACGAACTGGGTTAGAGTATGCGGCAAGGCGGAGGCGACGCCGGAAAGAGCGAATAGAATGGCGCAGGAAATCATTACGCTCTTGCGGCCGTAACGGTCGCTTAACGGACCACCGAAAAGCGCCCCGAAAATACATCCAATCAAGGCGCTGGACGCCGCAAACCCCTCCAAACCGGCGTTGAGTTGAAAATGCTTTTGCAGGAATCCCACCGCACCGGATATCACGGCCGTATCGTATCCGAACAACAATCCCCCCAACGCCGCCACCACCGTAATCAGCATCAAGTACGACATGCTGCCTGATTTGTTTTCCATTTCCTCATGTGACATAACAGTTCTCCCGTATTACTTTTTCGAGCAAATCATCGTCCAATCCGTATGATATCCATCCTTGAAATGCAAGTGCCGCCAAAGAGAGATTAACGGATATGGACGACCAGTCTGAATCTCGCAACTCGAAATTACCGGTTCGTCCTCGCTTCCGTGCGGACCAGCGCCTTGATCGTGGCGTATTTTTTGCTTTTTGAATCACCGTAAGGTCGAATGGAATACCCGCCCACGGCGGCGGGTACTATGAACGTCTCCGCGTAATGAACCTCGAAAGGATCAAACGCATTGTCCGGGCTCTCCAATATCGCGGCTTCACCCTCCACCAGGTTCAACACATTCACTCCGCCTTGAGTGTCGTGAGGAGTGCGATCCGTGAACCAGTGCCGATGTGTTTCTATGAATTCACGTTTGTGCAAACCGGTTCTCTCCGCAGTCCATCCCGGTCCGGAACCTATCGGGGTGATCCTATTCACCAAGTTTTCACGAACCCACTGCGTGGTTCGGTCCCATTGCACATTCACCAATCCATGCCCGAGGTGCACGGGACGGGGCTTGCCATCCAACCCCATTCTCCCCCAATCCCACATTTTGAACGTGAAAATATACGGCGTGGCGCTAATCTCAAGCACCATCCCGTTTTTCCCCGAGCAATGACAGGTTCCGGCGGGAATGAGAAAATGATCGTGCTTCTTCGCTTGCCAACGGTTCACATATTTCTCATCGGGAAAGGGTTTCTCGCCCCGTTGCGCGGCGTAAAGATCCGATGCCATCTCACGAGGGTCAATCCCCTCCTTGAGACCCAAATAGACGCAGGAATCGTCACCGGCATCCAGCATGTAGTAGCTCTCGTCCTGAGTGTAATGCATGCCGAAATGCCGTTGTATGTATTCGGTAAGCGGATGAACCTGAAAGCTAAGGCTGCCTCCCCCCATGGTATCCAGGAAATCGAATCGTATCGGAAACTCCGTTCCAAATCTTGCGTGAACGGCATCCCCTAAAAGCTCTCTGGGTTGAAAGAATACGAGGTCAATCGCAGGCAACTCAATCGTCACGTCATCAAAACGCAACTGCAGGCTATTCTCTTCCGGAACACAATCAAAACACCACCCATAATTCTCCATGCCGGGATCAAGATCGCAGACCCGCTTCATCCATTGACCTCCCCATGGAGCCATATCGAAATAGGGAACCACTCGAAAGGGTTGTCGGGCGGTTTTGCGCAAACCCGTACGTACGGAGTCGCCAGTCGCCAGCTTCGGGTCGCCCTGAGTGTTGGTGTCCAGTAGGAAATCCCAACGGTCGATCAAAGCCGTCTTATGCTTGTCGCAAACCCGCCAATCCACGAAAAACGCCCTTTTATATTGCTGGGCGGCATGCGCCGTGCGGGATGTCACGCCGAGGTTGGATATCTCATCCCGACGGAATCGCAATTGCGCCTCCCATCTGGCGAGATCGGCGTAAACCAGGATATCCGGTTCCGGAGCCACCAACGTCGCACCTACGCCGTATACAAGGACCAGCCCCTCCCTCACGGATTCGATGCAGCGCCGCATTTCCGCCAAATGCTCCGCCTCGAAGAAATCCTCAAGATTCAAGTATGTCAGCTTGCCGAACACCGGATCGTCGCCGAGATATGGAGCCACCATTGTCTCGATCCGATCCGGAGATTTCATCTCTTGCGCCACATCGATCACGAGGGTCGGGGAGAGGGCGCGAACTAAGTTCGGCAGGATTTCCTCGTCATTCACGCCTGTGTAACAATCCACAGCCAAAACCGTGCGAGACGTGCCATGTTCCCGCACGGAATCGTTCAGCCTTTCGCCGATCTCCCGCCATCCGCGCCATGCGCATGTACGGGGATATTTCACCGTTACACAAGGAGACTTATCGTAATTGCTGAAGTACATTAAGGGGCTACTCTCCTAGCCGGTTCGCAGCAAGATAGGCTATTCCCAGCATTCCCGCATCGTTTCCCAGTTTCGCAGGGACCACGGGAACCTCCCATTGCGCCCAAGCGCGTTTGCGAATGTATTCCTGGACATAAGGCACAATAATGTCCGCGGATCGCATCACGCCGCCGCCGAGTATCAGCACCTCCGGATCGTAACAGTTCACCATGTTCACCGCCCCGATGGCCCAAGCGCGCAGGCTTCGCTCAAGCAAATCCTTCGCCAGTGCGTCCCCTTCCCGTGCGAGACGGAATATCGCCTCGTAATCGATTAAAGGTTCTTTGGATATGCGGTCGGAGGAGAACAGCGGATTCTCCCGGGCCTGACGTTTCACCGCCCACGAGGAGCCCTCGGATTCCACGCAGCCAATATTGCCGCACAGGCATTCGACGCCGTCCCAATTGATCGTCAAATGCCCGCCTGCGTTACCCGCCAAGCCGTGTCCGCCGCGCAGTGGTCTTCCCTCAACGATCACACCGGTTCCGACGCCCGTGCCCAGTGTCATCATGCAGGCGTTGGCGCATCCTCGCGCGGCTCCGTATCGCCACTCCCCCGCTATCGCCGCATTTGCATCGTTGCAGACGGTGATGGCGCGTCCGATGTGAGTCTTCCCCCATTCCTGCACATCCATATCCTTGGAATCATCGAATTTTCCCGCAGGCGTTGTCCAAATACGTTCGGTTTCGGGATCTATCACTCCGGGAAACGCCATCCCGACAGCGGTGCAATCGTCCCGGGTGAGATGGCATTTGGCGGTCAATTCCATCCAAGTTTCCGCCATGCGCTCCAACGCCAGGTTAAGCCCTTTTTCCGCCTGCGCGGGAATTTCATCCCTCACCAAAATCGTGTCCTTATCGATCACCGCCAGCTTGATGCTGGTTCCTCCTACGTCAGCCGCCCATGTAGCCATATTTTGTTCCTCTTAATTCCCTTTCAGTTCTTTCAACACGCCAAAATCCCTGCCTGCCCTGTACATCGCCTCGGTGTTTTCCAATGGAGTGCCGGGTGCCAGATTGTTGCCCTCTCTAAGAACAAAGAGCCCCCCTTCCAAAATACCTGATTGCAATATCTCTCGCGTGCCCTCGTAAACCTGTTCCGGTGTGGCGGTGCGTAAAAAATCAATATGCGGCCCGCCGTTGATACGGATATCGGGCCCAAGCTCCCGGCGAATTTTGCCGAAATCAATGGGAAAGCCTGTGTCGAAAGCGGCGATATGCAGTTCGTCCCGTAAAACAGGGAAATGCCTTGAGGCGTCACCGCAGAGATGGATGCTTCTCTCCTTGAGCGAAGCGAAGGTGTCGTAGAGTTTTTGATGATGCGGTAGGATATGCTCCTTGTACATTTTGAGGGAGATCAGGGCGACGCTATCGTCGGCGCAACCCCAGCCATCGACGGGATATTGGATCCCCAATCGATCTCGCCACGCTTTCATTCGCCTGATGATCGCTTCGTTAATGAAGCCAAGCAGAGTTTGAAGCCTTTCAGGCTCCGCAGCCATGGCGGTGCATACGAATAACGGACTGAAGAGGCTGCACGCCACGGTCATAGGCCCGTCATAGCCCAATGCGCACCACGGCGGGGACACCTCAATGGGGCGATCCAAATAGGTCTCCATTTCCGCGCACGCCCTGAAATGCTCGTAATACTCCAGAGCCTTTTGCATCAATCCGCCGAAGGGGTCGGGATATCCGTTCTCCATCACCTTTTCCGGACACTCCTGAAACACGGGCCGGGTGTCAGGCACCTCCCCCTTCATATAGACCACAGGGCATCCGAGCCATGCGGCGTCGTAAAAGTTCTGAAAGTCCAGCGATACATACCATTTATCCGGCAATCCCAGTTCTTGATCCTGGAGCACATTGAATTTGGACCATCGTGCAAATCGAAGCAGCGTGCCAAACATAACATCGGGGTTCTCCATATACTCCTGAAAATCCAGCCCTTGCGGATTCGCATCCTTATTTTTGAAAAAATAACGACTATTCAGACCGAGTATAATCGGGACGCGATACGGCTTGCGGTCCCCATAAGCCTTCCACAATCGGGCGACCTCTTCGTTATGCTTCTTGAAATCCATCCCCCGCAGGCGATCATTTTCGCAGGAACCCTTCATTGACATCCTCCTTATCAACGATCCCGCACTCTTAGTTATCCTCCCAGCTATTGCGCACCGCAAGCATGGTGTCGTAACTCTCCAGAGGTACTCCCCGGAAGATGCAGTTACTGGAGGCGAATACGTATCCGGTATGATCTATTGGCCCGTATTTGAGACAATACCTCGCGCTCTCCTCGATCTCCTGCTTCGTGCCGCTTTGCAGTTTCGAGCAATCGACATTGCCAATAAGCGCAATCTTTTTGCCCACCTGTCTTCGCACTTCGCGAATATCCATCCCCGCCATTGGGTCGATGGAATGAAACGCATGAGGGTGGCATTCGATCATTTGATCCAATATGGGATTCAAATTGCCATCGGTGTGTTTCACCCCGTACATGCCGACCTTTCTGCACGTATCGCACTGTCTTTTTAGAAATGGGGTGACAAGCTTGCGAAACATATTCGGGGAGAGAAACGGACCTTGATTGAAGCAGTAGTCGGAGCACATATAGTTGATTTCCGCTCCCGCCTGGGCGAACGCCTCGATGGTTCGGCACGCGTTTTCACAGTTTCTGTCCAACTCTTCCAAGAGACCGTCAAAATCATCCGCGATCCGGTAAGAGAGATTGGCGTAATTGGCGCCATCCGGAATGGCTAGCGTTCCGTCCACGTGGCATTTTAAGAGATAACGGTCCCCCGATAGCTCTCGCGCTATCTGAAAACTTTGCGCCGCCTCATTCAATCCCAGCCAATGCAGTCCGGGAAGATCCGAATAATCGTATTTTTCCGCAACTTTAATCCACAGTTGCACATTACGAATCAAAGCGTCACGTAACTGAAGTTTTGGAATCTCTCTCACACGATTCCAGTCAAGGGGGTCCTCTCCAAACACCTCTCTGGTAAGCTGAAACTCAAGCTCTATATGCGGCGGGCGTCCCTCATAAGGCTGAAAATTCAGCGCCGCTATCATTTTCTCACGCGGGGTCATTCTTAAGCTATCCCTCCAGGATTTTCACAAATCGTACTCATTCACCGCTTGCACACATTATAGTGTAGCAAATACGTAACGGTTATCCATTGCGAATATCATGTGAATGCACATTACTCGCATCAAACGTTACACAACGCCTCCAAAGCACATTGTAACCTCTTATTCATCAGGTTGCAATCATGCATGACGGTAAAAAACGGAGGTTTTTGTTTCAGTTTAAGAATGGTGGATTTGTGGCATGGTTTTTGCAGTATTGATGAGTAGAAGAGCCAAGTTGCCTCTTACAAGTGAAGACTGCGGAGAAGATGAGAGTGGGAAGTGTAATTCTGGCTGAGATAAAAAATCCGAATTCCGCGGAGCGGGAGGATTTAAGCTTGTCGGATTGGAACAAGCTTCTCGTAGTATCTTTGATGGTGGTATTAGCCAACACATTGGACCTGCTAAGCACCTATATCGTGTCTCCGAACCTTGCCAACGAATGGAATGTTTTGGAGAGAGTGTTCGGATTGGGATGGGCGGGGTTGATTTTCGCCAAGATCATCGGCGGGGCGATCGCGGTCGGGGGTTATTACTTCTACCTCTCCTATCGAAAAAGCTGTTACCCCGCCGCAGGGGCGGATTTTGATTCCTTCTGCCGCACCATCGCTTACGGCCAAGGCTCCCGAAGCAAGCAGGATAACATCATACGCTATCTGTTTGTCAATCTCGGTTATTTCTGGGCTGGCATGCAATTACTTATCTTCTGGGTTGCCTTGGACAATATCCTCCTCAAGTTCGGCATCGTTTTCCCCTTGCGACAATACTCCGAAATAGGATATCATCTATTTCAAAGTATGATAGTGGCGAGCATTGTGTTGTACAGATTTTATCATGGGAATTACTCAAGATATCTGAAACTGCAGCCCGCCTTGATTGACAGGGCAAACACCAAACCCGTATAATAATCAGGTCATGATTGATCACACAGCTCCACAGGCGAAAAAAATCCCATCGTTCGGTGGCTCGATTGTTATCACTTTCCTGACGTTCCTAGGCGAAACCGCCACTTTGGCGTACATGTCGCTTCTCTACTTGGTGCGCGGCAGACTGAACCTACGGGAAACCATCAACCAGATGTCCGCCATCGGGGCTGATTCGCTCTCCATCGTCATGATCACCACCCTCTCCACAGGCGCCGTTTTCGCCTATTACACTGCGGACATTTTCATCCATTTCGGCGCGATGAATTACGTTGGCGGAACGCTCACACTCTCCTTCCTGATGGAACTCGGCCCGCTGCTGGCGGGCGTAACCGTATCCGCGCGTATCGGGGCCGCTATCGCAGCGGAGATCGGATCCATGGTGGTAACGGAACAGGTGGATGCGCTGCGATCCATGGCGGTCTCGCCGATTCGGTACTTGGTGCTCCCGAGGATTGTGGCTTGCGTGCTGATGCTGCCCGTGTTGGGGGTTTTCGCCGATCTCGCGGGAGTGGGGGGCTCCTTCCTGATGGCGCTATACCATGGCGTTCCGGGGCAAACCTTTCTGGAATCCGCCCGCACCTTCGTAACCGAACGCGACATGATCAAAGGATTGGTTAAAACCATTTGGTTTGGCTTCACCATTGCCGTGATCGCGTGTCATCAGGGTTTAAAGACTGAAGGAGGGGCTGTGGGAGTGGGACGCTCCACCACGCGATCCGTGGTGTTATGCGTGATGCTGATATTCATCTCGGATTTCTTCCTCGCTCAGCTTTTATCCGGCGCGAGCATTACCATCCGTTGAGAGACCCTATATGAATCCCGTTAGCATAAAAAATATGGATTACCAAGTTTCCGGAAAACGCATATTGCATCAAATAAACCTAGAGGTTCTTTCCGGAGAGATATTCGCGGTGATCGGGATGTCGGGCAGCGGGAAAACCACACTGCTGAAATGCCTCTCCGGACTGCGCAAACCTAGTTCCGGGGAGATATCGCTTTTCGGCAATAACATCGTTCCGATTCCGGAATACGAGATGGACAAAATAAGGATGAAGGTCGGATTGGTGTTCCAGTACGCGGCGCTATTTGATTCCCTTTCCGTTTTTGATAACGTTGCGTTCGGATTGGTGCAGAACGGAATGGCAAAGGGCAAGGATATCAAAGCGATCGTTGCGCGCCGCCTGAGCGAAGTGGACATGGAGGGATCGGAATCCATGTTCCCTTCAGAGCTATCCGGAGGGATGCAGAAAAGAGTTGGGCTGGCGCGCGCTTTGGCTATGAAACCGGACTTGCTTCTCTATGACGAACCGACAAGCGGGTTGGACCCTGTCATCGCCCGCAATATCGATGATCTTATTGTGCGCACAAGGGAGCGTTCGGGCGTGACATCCGTGGTGGTGTCGCACGATATCGCCTCGGTATTCCGAATAGCGGATCGCATCGCCATGCTCGAAGCGGGGGAGATTATCATTTGCGGCACACCGGAAGAGATTAAATCCTCCGATAATCCCAAGGTTATGGAGTTCATACAATCCGCATGAGTGTAACATTCCAAGCGAAGAAGGTTCATAATAATATAAACTAGCGAATACAAATCCAACAAGCAAGGGGATTGATTTAGCTCCCTCCGAATCGGGAATCAACGGATAGCAACCATGAATTAATAGCAGTCTCGTATTTGCTTGCATACGTCGCAGATGGGTGTCGTGCCGATAGGAGCATGCCGATGTTTCCGGATAAAGATGACACAGGAGAAGTTCTCATTTCACAACCAGCGCCAATCGTATTAAAACGCAATCTCATGCTTCCTTCGGATGACGTGAACCGCCTTAGAGAACTGGCGGAGAGAGTGCGCCTTTTGGCGGACAGACCCATTGAAAAGGAGAAAGAGCGTCTTTGGAGAGAGCACAACGCATTGATGCCAACGAGACCGGTGGTGTTTTGCGATCCGGAAAACGGATGGAACGAAATCTTCCATCCCGATGATCTTTCCTGCCGTGAAAACTTGGCTCGAGAGTGGGAGTTCGCTCTCCGAAGAGAGATTTTTTGGGGCGAGAGAATGCGGGACGACCGCGTAATCACCGGCATATTCGAGGTGTCCCATGTGCATACGGAAACGGACATGGGGGTGCCGATCACGTTCCATCGCACGGACGCCGCAGGCTCCTATGTTTGGGACGCCCCCATACGCGAACCGGAGGATTTGCAAAAACTCAAGTTTCCGAAAATAGAGATCAATACGCCCGCCACCGAGGAGAGATTGGAAATCGCTCACGAGGTTTTCGGAGACATCCTGAACGTGAGACTGAAAACCGTATGGTGGTGGACGCTGGGGCTGACGATGTCGCTCGCATACCTAAGAGGGATGGAGCGAATGATGATGGACATGATCGACGCCCCGGAAATGGTGCATAGGTTAATGGGTTTCCTTCGCGATTCCCATTTGAAAAGGCTGGATTTTCTGGAAAAGGCAGGTCTGTTGTACGCGAACACGGACGGAACCTACGTCGGCTCCGGCGGATTTGGATGGACCGACCAGATACCGGAAAAGGGCGAGGACGGCAAGGTGCGACTGGAAAACATGTGGGGATTTGCCGAGAGCCAGGAGACGGTTGGGATATCCCCGGATATGTTCGAGGAATTTGTGCTACCCTATCAGTTACCATTATTGGATAGGTTCGGATTGAACTGCTACGGATGCTGCGAGCCGCTGGACTCGCGTTGGAAGCATGTGAAAAAAATCCCCAAGTTGAGACGGGTGTCCGTTTCTCCGTGGGCGGATGTGAGAAAAATGGCGGACAACCTACAGGACAAATACATCTTCTCATGGAAACCCAACCCCAGCGATCTGGCTCGTTCCCATTTCGATACCGATCCTATCCGCAGGAACATCCGCGATATGTTCCGGACAACCAAGGGGTGCCGCGTGGAGATAATCATGAAGGATTGCCACACTATCGCCAACTCACCCGATCGAGTGGTGGAATGGACACGGATAGCCAAAGAGGAAGCGGAAAGAGCCGGGGGGGGAGGATAACATGGAAAAGGTAGCCGCACTCAAAGTTGGCATTGTGGTCATTATCGGCATGGGCGTCTTTTTCTGCGCCTGGTTCCTTTTAGCTCATATGGATTTCGATCACTTCACCCTATACGCCACCTTCGATGACACGGTCGGATTACAGAAACAGACCCCGGTCAGAATGAACGGCGTGACGGTCGGCCAGGTTAAAAGCATCAAACTGAACGACCAAACGCTCAAGCCAGTGGTGGAACTATCCATCGATGACAAATATCTCAACAGAATCCCGAATGATTCGATGATTCAAATCAGTTCGGGACTTCTGATCGCCAACCCGTTACTGGAGATCACTCCGGGCGTTGCATCTCAATATCTCAAGCCTGGGGAGATGTGGCCTCAACGTTACGTGCAGGCTCAGCCTCTCTCCGCCCTAGCCCAGCTATCCCCCACGGCGGATCAGGCGTTAAAGCAACTCAGCGCAACGGTGAAGAATCTCACCCCCAAACTCGCCGATACTCTCGACCAGGTGCATTCCATCATGCAAAAAACCAATGGGATGATGTCGAATTTTCAGGACGCCTCCAAATCCGCCAAGGATTTGCTGGGGGATCCGAAAATTCGCACAACCATGGACAACACCCTTGACGACCTGCAAGCGGTTTCGCATCAGGCGCGCGTAACGGCGACCGTCATCACCGCCGAACTGCGCGCCACCGCCAGCAGAAACAGCACGAAGGTGGACCAAATAGCGAACAGCGCCATCGACATCCTGCAAAACATGGCGGATACGGTGGACGCCGCGCGCACGGCCGTGACTCGCCTCTCGGAGCAGGTGAGCGATCCGAGAATTCAGCAATCGCTGGTGGAGACCTTGGAGTTGGCGAAAACCACCATCGCGCGTTTTAACCAGATCGCCTCGGATATTCACCAGTTTTCCGGCGATCCGAACGTACAAAGCGATCTGAAGGAATCCGTCGCATCGATGAAGTCAACCACCCAGGAGAGCCAAAAACTGGTCGCAAATGTGAACAAGTTGGTGGAGCAAATCAAACTCCCCAACATGAAGGGCGGGATTGGGATCGGGAAACCTCAATTCAGCGTGGATTTTCTGGAGCGCGCGCAAAGCCCTCACTTCCGTTCGGATGTGAACCTACGCATTCCTTTCAGAAACAAAAACGCTCTTGACCTCGGATTTTACGATTTCGCGAACAATAATCGCGTGAACGCGCAATACGAAACGGATTTGGATGATTTCGGAGCGTTGAGATACGGGTTGTACGCCTCGAAACTCGGGATTGGATTGGACACCCCTCTGAATTCAGATGATCAGCTCTCCTTGGACCTGTTTGATCCCAATCATCTCATATTCAACGCCAGGGCGCGTTTCCGTATCAACAACGATTTTGGCTTGTGGCTTGGCGCGGATCAACTATTCCGTAACACAACGCCCATTATCGGGGTAAGATTACTACGATAATTTATCAATGACCAGGCGAGAGATTTTCGGCGCCCGGCATTGGCTCGGATATGTCATTGATTGCCAGGAAGATGCCTCCTGTCGTAAGGACATATTCAAACGGACACGATAATTGCAGTTTCCGGGTGATCCGTCATAAGCCGTGCGCGGTTTTTGCGAATCAGCGGATATAATTTATAACTGCGATTATCAGATAAAATACGAATTTCGATAAGGAGCATTGGATGAAGGTCATATTGCAGCACGATATACCCAAGCTGGGGAAAACGGGCGACATCAAGGAGGTGGCGGACGGCTACGCCCGCAACTACCTGATACCCAGGCAGTTAGCGGTGACGGCTAAGGGCGGGGCGTTGAAACAGCACGCCGCTCGGATGGCGGCGGAGGATGCCAGGATTCAAAAGGCGATCCAATCCGCTCAGGACGACGCCGAAAAGATGAGCAACCTGAAGCTCACCATCGTCGGCAAAGTGGGTTCGGGAACGAAGCTATTCGGCTCCATCACCGCCCAGCACGTCTCCGAGGAGATACGGAAAGCCACATCGATTACCATTGACAAGCGTCGAATCGGCTTGGTGGATCCCATCAAATCCCTCGGTCTCTACTCCCTTCCCGTTCGTCTTCACAATGATGTGACGGTATCCGTACAGCTTGACGTAACCACTCAAGAGGAATTGGACCGTCGCGCCGCAGCCGAAGCCGCAGAGGCGGCGAAGGCGGCTGCGATCGCAGCCGAGCAGGCGGCAAAAGCCGCGGCGAGCGGTGAAGCGGTCGAATCCACTAAAGCGGAAGCGGCTGAATAGCTCTCCGCAATCCCATCATTTTACGGAGCCTTTGAAAGAGGCTCCGTATCATAATTATTTGAAACCATTTCGGATAATTGCACGATTCGATTTCCGCTCGTTCGACAAGCATCCTGAGTGAGCAACATGCCGCTTGCAAGAATCTTGCAATTACCTCTTTTGAATAACGGTTAACGGCGAAGGATAAGCTTGATCGCTCCTTTCGGAAACATCGGGGTTGATGAACTTATCCCCCCGTTAGCCAATTTAAACGTCTGCTTATAAGCGGAATCACCGATAAAATGATTGTTTGCATCCTTGGCGCATTACGCATGCGGGATGCGAACACATGTGTGGCTATATCTCATGACTGCGGAAAGTCTTATAAAAACGGATAACATACCGCCTCAAAGCCTCGAAATGGAGCAGGCGATTTTAGGCGCCATGATGATTGAGCGCAGCGCCATTGAAAAGGCTCAAAGCATCCTGAACGCCGAGGATTTCTATCGCCACGCCCATCGGGTGATCTACGAAGCCATCATCGCCCTCAATATACGCGACGAGCCCGTGGACCTGCTCACCCTGCAGGAGCAACTGAGGCTGACCAACCAGATGGAGGAGGCGGGCGGAGCGCCGTACCTGTTGCAGTTGATGGAAGCGGTTCCATCCGCCGCCAATGCGGAGTATTACGCTCGAGCCGTTGAGGAGAAAGCGATCCTGAGAAGGCTGCTCGACGCTTCCGGTCAGATATCCTCCATGGTATACCAGGATTACGAGGATATCTCCGAAGTCGTGGACAAAGCCGAAAAACTGGTTTTCGGGGTGGCGCAGAGAAGGATGGGGGCGTATTTCACCCCGATGAACTTGTTGGTACATCAAACCTTCTCGCGGATCGAGAATCTTTCCGATAGCAAAATGACCACCACCGGCATCTCCACAAGCTTCGAGGATCTCAACTACATGACGGCGGGCTTTCAGCCTTCGGATCTCGTGATCGTGGCGGCGCGTCCGTCCATGGGCAAAACCTCTCTGGTTCTAAGCATCGCCCAGCATGTGGCGATAAGGGAGAAGAAAGCGGTCGCCATCTTCAGCCTGGAGATGTCCAAGGAGCAGCTCTGCATTCGCATGATATGCTCCGAAGCCAGGGTGGATGCGCATCGTTTGCGGACGGGATTTCTCCAGAAGGATGACTGGCGAGAGGTGGGACACGCCTGCGCGGTCTTATCCGAAACGCTCATCTTCATTGACGACAGCCCGGATTGCTCAGTGCTTGAGATGCGCGCGAAATGCCGCCGCCTGAAGGCGGAGCATGATCTGGGGATGGTGGTGGTGGATTACCTGCAGTTGATGAGGGGTCATAAAAGAGCCGAAAACCGCAACCAGGAGATCGGGGAGATCGCGCGGGCGCTGAAATCTCTGGCGAGGGAGCTGCAGGTTCCCGTCATCGCGTTGTCGCAGCTTTCGCGAGCGGTCGAGCAACGCAACGACAAGCGGCCGATGCTATCCGATCTCAGGGAATCCGGATCGATCGAAGCCGAGGCGGATGTGGTTGTGTTTATCTACCGGGATAACTATTACAAAATGAAAGAGCCCCAATCCCGCGATGACGATGTGAGAAAAGGCGACAGTTACGAAGAGGATGACATGGAGGAGGCTGAGTTGATCATCGCCAAACAGCGCAATGGGCCCACTGGCATGGTGAAGGTGGCGTTCCACCCAAGATACGCCCGCTTTGACAACTTGGCGAACGAAGGGTGATTTCATTTTAGAAAGGAGTCGTCATGCGTATACTGGTAGTGGGAGGCGGCGGACGGGAACACGCTCTGGTGTGGAAACTCTCTCAGAGCCGTCACGCCGATCGCATCTATTGCGCTCCGGGCAACGCCGGTATCAACGAGCTTGCCGAGTGCATTAACCTGAAGCCGAACGATATCGACGGGCTTGCCAACTTCGCCGCCATGCAAAAGGTGGAACTGACGGTGGTGGGGCCCGAGGCGCCGCTCATAGCGGGAATCGTGGATCGGTTCGAAGCGAGAGGGCTCCCCGTATTCGGCCCCGCCACCGATCCGTCGCGTCTCGAAGGAAGCAAGATATTCGCCAAGGATTTGATGTTCAAGTACAATATCCCCACCGCCGAATACTGGCCGTGCGACACCCCGGAAGCGGCGCACAAGGCTGTGAAGGACTATTTCGCAAAGCATAAGGAGACAGGGGAGAAATTGGTGGTGAAAGCGGACGGTCCCGCCGCAGGCAAGGGCGTGATCATCGCTTGCTGCGAAGAGGACGCGCACAAAACGGTGGATGATCTCATGGTTCGCCAAATCTTCGGGTCCGCAGGCGAGAGAATCGCGCTTGAGGAGTGCCTGGAAGGCGAGGAGGCGAGCATCATGGCGTTCACCGACGGCGAAAAGGTGGTTCCCATGCCCCCCTCCCAGGACCACAAACGCATTTTCGACAACGACATGGGCCCCAACACCGGCGGCATGGGGGCGTACTCCCCCGTTCCCATCGCTCCGCCGCATGTCGTGCAGGAAGCGATGGATCGAGTGATACAGCCCGCAGTGGAGGCGATACGGGATTTGGGCATTCCCTACAAGGGGTGCCTGTACGCGGGAATCATGATCACCAAGGACGGCATCAAAACCCTCGAATTCAACTGCAGATTCGGCGACCCCGAAACGCAGGTGATTCTCCCGCTGCTCAAAACCGATTTGGTGGAGATCATGGACGCCGTGATCAATTGCGGGTTGGATTCCATCGACATCGAATGGCGGGACGAGGCGGCTGTGACGGTGGTGGCGTCCTCGGGAGGATATCCCGGCGAATACGCCACGGGCAAATTAATCGAGGGACTGGATAAAACCGTTCAAGGCGAGGACTGCATGGTGTTCCACGCCGGCACGCGAATGCAGAACGGTCAGATTCTGACGGACGGAGGCAGAGTTCTGGCGGTAACCGGACTGGGACGGGATATCCCCTCCGCCATCGTGCGAGCCTATGCGGGCATGCGAAACATCCATTTCGAAGGGATGCATTACCGGGAGGATATCGGGAAAAAGGCCGTAAAGCGAACGGAGTGAAGTGAAGATGACGGCACGGGCGAAGACCCGATACGCTATTTTCTCATATAAAGGATCAATGGAAAGGTGCGAAAATGACATATCGAGTGGGCATTGTGATGGGGAGCGACAACGATCTTCCCGTGATGGAGGCGGCGGTGAACACGCTGAAGGAGTTCGGAATAGAACATGAGATAAGGGTTATTTCGGCGCATCGCACGCCGAAAATTGCGGCGGAGTACGCCGAAACCGCGGCGGAGCGGGGGTTGAGCGCGATCATCGCAGGGGCGGGGGGCGCGGCGCATCTCGCCGGAGTGATGGCGTCATCCACCCCGTTGCCGGTCATCGGCGTCCCGATTAAGTCCGCCGCGTTGAACGGCATGGACTCCCTGCTAAGCACGGCGCAGATGCCATCCGGGGTTCCCGTGGCGACGGTGGCGATAGACGGAGCGCGTAACGCCGCGATTCTCGCCGCCCAGATGATCGGAGCAACCGACACGGAGATGCGCGAGAAGGTTGCGGAGTTCAAACGCAAACTCGCCAAGAGCGTCATGGCGAAGGACGCCATCCTGAATCGATAAAAGCGCATCCGAACAGTCGCGCCGGGAATCGATGATCTTTCCCAAGGAATGTCGGGAGACGCCGGCGCCGATTTGCGAACGACTTTCAAAAGGGGTGAGCGATCCGCTCGCCTCTTTTTCCCTCTCGAGATTACCCACTCCCAGGCATATCCGATGAGGGGGCTTGCATTATGATTATCATTGGTTCGATTCCTGCACCCTCCCCCGCTTCATCTCCGCATTAAACGATAAAAAACGAAAATATTATTCTAAAGCGCGAAAATCGTGCAGGAATTCCCATTTTCCATGACGAATACATCACTTATGTAAGCGCTAATCTTAGGCTGCGAAACGCAAGTCCGAAAATATTTTTCAAGATTCCGCTTCTCCTCTTTGAAAAAGAGTATATTACGAGGAGGATGTTTTATGAGAATAAAGATACATATGCGCCTGAATAGCACCATCACCATTCCGTTGAACCATTCGCACTATCTCACCGGGATCATCTACCGCTTCCTGGGAACGAGCGACTCGCACTATTCCGCGTTTCTGCACGAGACAGGATACTCCTTGGATTCGGATCCGAACGATCATCGGAGGTTCAAGCTGTTCGTCTTCTCGCCTCTGCGAGCGAAGGAGCGGGGGATATACGGCTCCTCCATCAGCATGGGGCCAGGGCCGGTGGAGTGGCGGGTATCCTCGCCGGTGAAGGAGTTTCTGGGAAACTTCGCATTAGGCTTGATGAGCATGGGAGGATTGCAGGTTGGCCACACCTCGCTGCCGATTGTGCGCATCGAAACTCTCGATTCCCCCGCGATCCTGGAGGAGACTCCGTTCACATGCCTCTCCCCCATCGTCGCATCGGTCACGGAGAGCGTGAACGACGCAAGGGTCACCCGATATCTGATTCCCAACGACCCCCTCTTCGGCGAAAGGGTGAGGCTGAACCTCATCTCCAAGTACTTTATTCTCAACCAAGGCAAGCCCCCCTCGGACGATCGGTTCGAAATGATGTTCGATTCCCACTACCTCACTCGTCAGAGAGGCACGAAGCTAATCAACTTCAAAGGAACGAACATCGTGGGCGCGTTCGCCCCGTTCAAGGTGCGCGGCTCCAGAGAGTTGATAGAGACAGGGTACGAATGCGGTTTCGGCGAGAAGAACTCCAGCGGCTTCGGCATGTGCGAGTTGATGCGGAATGGAAAGTAGGATATTATTTGTTAATGACAAATATAATAGATAAGATACAATGGAGTTTTCCAGTAATATTCTCACCACAATCATAGAAATATGGCAAGCAAGAAGACCCTTTACGCATTTACCCACTTATTACTCAGGTGATTGGGATCCCATCGTCGCTAACGAAATGCTGATGAAAGCATTCCGGTGAATGATTAAATATTGATTATAGGACAACGTTATTGTGCTATAATATCATCCTCAGTTGAATTCAGACTTCATCAATCGTATCAGACATTTTCAACCCAACGATTTTTAGGCCGTAAATCATTGGTTTGATCTGCACCATAACCAAGGGAAGTGTTTTTTTCTTTTTAAGCTTCGCTTTTATGTCTTCCGGTAATGTATCGCGTAAAGTTTCGCTTTCATTTCCTTGAACTTTAGCTTGTTTGCCATCCTGCAGAATTGCTTTCAGTTCCCCATTGCCCGGATTAAAAACAAGATATGCAGTTTGCCAGGGGATATCTTCCCGAACATCACTGTCAATGATGTCTATAGCGTTATAATCAACCATATCAAGTGCTTCACTTAAATGATATTTCCTGCGCCACTGGTTCTGAGGATCGTTATCAACGGCAGTCACCTGGCAGGTTTCAGAATCCTGGGGGCGGCGATCCCAACTGAGTAATGCTGATAAGGAACGCATTCTCTCGTTCCCCCAAAGTGAATTGCCTGTTCCCACGGCCGCTAATAATGCTCGATAACCGAGAGCAAGTTTTTTATTTGCGTTATCTTTATCCAAAGCACCTGCAAGTGGAGAGAGATTTCTGAGCCGATTTTTCATATCGAATAACATGGTTTCCTTGATTTCAATCCGAACGGAGCCTAGTCCGAGATTTTTGCCCATGCCAAACTTATGCGCCAATCCATCTGGGAACTGTATTGAGGCGTAGAGAGCTCCTAATTCTTTATTAGAAAGGTTTTCAAACCGGATGCGTCCTTTAAATACTACTCCATCTTTCACCGGCTTGATGTGTGTGATCTGTGATGCAGGTAAGTTAACAGTAGGTTGATGCAATGAATTAGCTGCAACTTGTGGCGAACGATGCCAATAAAGTTTATTCCCACGTATTTTCGCATTACATGTACCCCAGTGCACCCAGTCATTTGGATTTGGTTGAGTTAGATAAGTTTGGAAACTGGTTGGTTTGGGTCCTGAGAGAATATCAGGAACCCAGCCGTCATTCGGAGTATTCAGCATATATGGAGAATCGGATATGCACTTTACATCTTCAAAATAAACTCGACTTTTGACCGCCTGCAGGTCGGTGTTTGATCGTCCATTGGCTACAAAACCAAAAACGGATTGCGTCATATCAAGACTATCGCAATCGATCACTCCATTTTTTGCTATAACGTCGATGGATTTTGCATATCTTAAAGGCATCATCATATTCGCACCAATAACAGAAACTCTTGCATTTGGAGATATCATTGGTTTATCAAGCAAAGCAAATACAGGATCACCTTCTTTCAAATGCCTGGGATACCCCGGATATCCAAAATTATGTCCGTGCGTCATCTGCCCCCATGCCTCATAATCCTCATATATCATATCGTCCATTGGATAATCCCTGTATTTTCCATGATTAGGATTGACGATGAACTGGTAATAATGCCTGTATCTTACATCCTTACCAGGCGATATAAGCCAGCCCTTCTGTCCTCCTGGAGGAACGATATTTGCCTTACGAAGATTGAATATCTGTGTATTGCGAAGAAGTGCTATTTCAGTGGCAGTTGGCGCAACATAAGAATCATACATATAAAAATAGGGGCGAGACTTATGATGAGTCCCAGAGCTATCATAAAGATCATGATTAATAGTTTTAAGCCCTGCATCATCCACCCCTACTGCATAAAACCCCCTGCAAAGCATAGGGTCAGTTAAGCTTGTTTGGTTATCAGAAACCCGTACAACCCATCCGCCACTCTGTTTAATCAATTCTCCGGCCACCAAGCAATTCTTTGTATTAAAGTTTTTACGGTAATACTCCGCCCAGTCATGCGCAACTGAGGCAAAACTACGATAAAACAACCGCCGATTGCTAATGAATTCCATCCTACTGCAAGTGATGATCTCAAAGATGCTGCGGATCATTCCTCTTAAACCACTGCCAGGGATAACTGGTTGATCATTGCCATTAATCAAATAATGAAAAAAGTCGGGCTGTGGATCATCATTGACGTTTTGGTCAAGAGAACGCGATGCTCGCGTATATATTGGAGTTAGGGTTGTCAATTCAATATCAAACCAGCCGGTACATCGGTCTGTATGATAGCGACTGCGGTCTGGAGGTGTTTCTCCGGGAATAACTCGGTCCGGCATTGGAACGAAATTATAAGGTGTGATTGCGTTAGGCATATCATTCATTCCTATCATCCACAGAAAACTTGCAGAAGCGTGTTGCTGCGATGCGGAGAATGCCGCATTCATCTTCCGCCAGATATTCCTTTATACAGAGCGCTTTGCCCTGAGGTGTAACCAGAATGCGCCCGCCAGGATTTATCCGCTTTATGAAACCACCGGATAGTTCCTCACGAGTGGTATGATCTTTATTTTCATCGAAAGCGGCTTCGCGATCCAATGGACTTACTCCATTGGCACATTCCTTGTTCTTTAGCGAACGCCCGTGAAATCCCTTTGAATCCTGCCATAGAAGTGCTTCTTCATTTTCGTTAAATATACGCGCTTCAATGAAAGTTTTGGCTTTTGGCGGACGTATATCAGGGTCGATATCGCTTGCGAGTTTCCATCCATCGCTATCATAGATGCCCCAGATGAAAGTATCTGCGCACTGGATGACCGCCCATTTGGGGTTAAATGAATCGATTGGTGCGCTTCCTTTGTTTATCAGCCAGGCGAATAACTTTTCGGCCGTATCACTCGTAATCGGTGATAATTCAGCTCCATGCAATTTTGACTTATTGGTCATTTTTCACCTCCTGATAACGCTTCTACATATTTATTCAGTTCATCTTCTGCGATGCGTTTCCATCCGCCTTTTTCATCGCGCAAATCCGCAACGAAATTACCTTTTAATATCCCTCGACCCACAGATGCCCCACCTCCGAGAGGAAGGAAACCGCATGCCAAGTCGCGGGCCACCAGAAGAAGCAGGCCAATTTCCTCATCTTTGGGATTAAGCAGGACTACATCAAAGGCCGCTGCACCGCCTATGCTGGGCTGCTCATCGAAGAGCGCTGTGTCTATGGCACTGCCAGTGAATCGATCGATTTTTACACGTGACTGCCTGTATGAGCAGCTGTTTTTAATGATAGATTCTGTTACTCGAATTCGGCTGGCGCGAGAACCCTGTCGCTCCACGTTAGCTGGCATTGGTCCAAACAATTCCTCGATCAAATGCTCTTTTTCTATCGTGTTGAGAAGGCGGTTTGCATGCGATCGAATAGCTCCAGCAATGGATGTTCCGCTAAGGATTGCTTTGCCCTGTTCTGTGAGGTGAATAGCATCAGCATCTGTGGCTTTTCTGCCAGGGCTTCGAATGAGAAGACTGCCATCGACTTCTAGATCAAAATGAATCTTAAGGGAATCGCGACAATCTTTATACTCTTGCACTTTATAATCTAGCCAGGCAGCAGACAAGGCTTGATGGATTTGTTGTTTTGCTGGAAGATGTGCCGCAGGATTGATATAGTCACTGTTCGCAAACGATCTCCATCCGTCAGCGGAGGTCATGTCGAAACGCACCGCTCGAAAATCGGAAGCGCTGCATAACCCCATTCCTCGGCTTTTCCGAGCGCCGAAGAGGATTTCGCCGTCTGCCAGGCTATCCAAAGCAAGAGACAGCATAGAGAGAATCGTATTTTCATTCTGCTTGTTTGTAATAATCACATCCAGACGGACAGGGAAAACGATGCCTGGCATAGCGAGTTCTCTGTCGTATTTTCCTTTATCAACCGCTGTGCCTGTAGTCGGATCAATTACTACGCCATCACGGATAGAGGTCTCTGCATTGCTTTCAGCAGCAGAATCAAAAATGATTACCGGGCTTTCATACCCGTTATCCTGCTTATCATCCTCCCATCCGCCGAATAGATTGCGCGCTTCGGGATGTTCTTCCTTCAGGTATCCTTCCATATGGTCATTCAGAGCACCGCGAAGTGCGCCTGCAAGTGTGGAACCCTGCAAAATCGGTTTCCCCTCGGCGTTTCGAGCGAACGTTTGGTCGCACCAGTCAGATTCATGGTTGCCAATCTGCGATGCGGAATGGATGGTCAGTTTTGCGGTAATGGTCCAGCGGGAGGTGATCTCGCGTCGGTCGGTTGCATCTCTGCCAATAAGGCATGTCCTGGCATTATCCATTTTAGCGATCCCCTTTTGCATTACGCGCAAGACGGTTCAGCAATGCATCAAGAAAGTAGACAGTCAATTTTGACTTTTCGTCTTTCCACAGTGCTTTAGCAGTTACATCAGGCAGTATTCGGGCGGTTTCCTGTTCTTTACTCCGCATATCCTGAAATTCAGGCATCCATTCATCCTGTGCGGCATCAAGAAGATAATCCGCCAGAGGTTTACCATTCATATAGGACTCTTTGAGAGGCTTGAGTGCGGTCTCCTTTAATGCCGGATTCGTTTTATCAAGCCATTCACGCCACGTTTGCTTCCAGTTGGCATTGCCATGAAGCGGCGTGCGCATTCGCTGAATCAGGTGAGGAGATACCCCGTGCAGTTTCGCATTCTTCGCTAAATCCGCTGCTGTTTTAGTCATCAGAAGGCGCAGACGGTTTTCATAGAGTTTGCGCTGCATCCTTTTTAATTCGTCCGGAATATTTGAAGATGGTTCGGGATTTTGCTGTATATATGGTGAGTGTAATGTTACGGATTGAAGATCATCTGTCAAAATGATAAAGCATCCATAGCCCTGTGCGGTTCTTTCTCCAATGGGAGCAGATTGAAGGGTGAGCAGATCATCCTTGGAAATATCCACAATAGCTTTCAGCAATACCATGGATCCGGCAGCGACGGCTGGAAGCTCCGGGAAGGACGTTCTCCAGAGACGATTGAACTCCTGAGCCTGATCTGTTTTTACGCAGGCGGCAATTACCTCTGCTTTTCCCTGGAATCGTTCGATTATTTCCGCCTCAAGTCGATGGGGATCGTGCTGGCCTGTTACGGGGTCTCGCAGCACTGCATCCGCTGTAAGAACCAGGGCAAATTGAACACCCTGGTTGATATCGCACTGATTGATGGATGCATTTTCGCTTTTACTGTCCTGGAGGAAATCAATATTTGGGGCTCCGCCATATTCCGCATGCGCGGAACGACCCAGCCAGAGCGGTTCGGACTGCATTAACTCCCGCGCTTTTGCGCAGAGCTCCGCATTCCCTGCCAGACATCCCTGAAAGTTCTGCCCCTCTTTGAGAAATTCGTAAACAAATACGGTGGTGTCGCCCTTGATTGCTACCCCGCGCGCCCTGTTGCGAGTCTGGTGCGTATGTGACCCGGTGTTTACTTCTGCAGGAATCCATTCAGCGCTAGAAAACCGCAGATATTTCGCTTTTAATGGCTCGTATTGTGTTTCTGTCGGTTCGGCTTCATTATTAAATAATTCCGTAATGTTATTTTTCGTATCCGATTCAAGGTCATCTACGGATGCATCCTTTTTGCGCTGGAAAGTGCATGGGGTTGGTATAGAACGATTCTCTCTTTCCTCTATATATGCATTGAGGAATCTCACCTTGCCGGATGCGACCATTTCATGGATCATTTCTGGGGTATCCCCCCTGCGCATCATGGCTGCTGCAACTGCTCCCCGGATTGCGGCTCCAGGAATGAAAGTCCGTGTGGAGCTGGAGTTGGGATCCTTTGATCGATCATGGATCAGACAGGGTGCTGTGAGTGTAAGGCGAAATGGAAGGAAGACAGGACCTTTTTCAGATGACTTCTGTGGGGTCTCCTGCACATTGGATTGATCTGATGTTCCCGTTATATGTATGTGGAACAGTTTCAGTTCCTGCATAGCGTTTGCCTGCGATTTTGGCAATGCGATTTTGGCGCTCAATTTGATATGACCCAGCCCGCGGTTTCTGTCCAGACCGCCGTGACGCGTGGCTCCGAGAAGACAATCCAGTAAAAGGAAGGTCTTCTTCAATGCTTCCGTATCCAGATGATGGAAGTCGAGAGGTGCGAATAGCTTTGCGCCTGCGGGAACCACACGCACGCCCCGCAGTGTGTCTGTGGCAGGGGCACCGGACTTGCGATCGATTTTCGTCAGCACACGAATTTCGTAAAATGCATCGCGCAGGATCGACACAAGCAGAGGATTATTATCTCTTTTAATTGCCCAATGTATTCTTTCGCGTATAGCTGTGTCTATCAGTGCATTGCCGATTCTTAAGGAGCTTTCGTCTTCGTGGGACCCTCCTCTTCCGAAAAGCATGTATCCGATACATTCCTTATCCAGCACGGGCTGTGCGGAGAGCCATGTGTCACGCAAGAGGCTGCGAATGGTTTTGCCCGGTATAATCGGCAAGCCCAGATCATCCATGCAGACTTCAGAGTCCACCATTACGTTCAAAACGGATGGCATGGAAAAGCAGGTATCACTCAGGAACTCGATGGTTAATGTGCCATGCATCATTGCGTCTCCTTTGATGGATAGGGAAAGTGAATATCGAATATTTCGCCTGCATCCACGATGGGAGAAAAGCTCCCATCATCTGAGAAGAGAGTGTCTTTTCTGAATCTATCCGGCATGGCATTCTTCAGTTCGTTTATTTTATCAATCGGACGCATTGTCAGCATTCGTTCCACCGCATGCTTGTTCTGCTCCGCTGCGCCAAGAAGGTCTTTCAGCTTATTTCTGGACTTCCCGAATACTTCCCAGAATGCGGGCAATACTTTTTCCTCAAACTGTTCCCAGCCTTCATCACCGGACATCAAATAAGGGCGAAGTGAGTATCGAACCTCTTCTCTTTCCAGTGCGCCCTGACGATTGAGCCACCAGTCAATGCAGGATGGGGATATATCCAGCCATTCCGTTGTCTTTGTTTTCGCGGAGCGTTTTTTCGCTTTCTGGCGTACTTCCTCCGAAAGAGCGACTGCGCGGGAAAATGGAAAATGCTCATCCACGAAAACGATCCCTGCGCTGACGGTGATATTATGGAAGAGTTCAGGTACATCCGCCGATGGGGTTCCGCTTTCCTCCAGGTGACGAATGAGAGCTGCCGTGAAGGAAAGGGCAATGCGTGCATCGCAGAGAAAGCTGAGATCATCTCCGCCCTGATAGATCTTTCGGACGGGGTAGAAATGTCCGCCATCTTTCGTTTTTTTTAACTGAATGTAACGGCCCGCTTGATTTGGATGCTCATAGCGGCGAATATCCCCATCAATTGGAAAAACATCCTCTTTAAGCTCATCCAGGCAAGCATGCCAGGCATTATCCCAGCGATCCTTCAGATAACCTGACCATGCTGCGAATTCTTTCTTGAATTGGTCATCGGTGGAGTTTGTCGAACCATTTATCCACTTGATCAAGCGCTGCCCCATCCCGAGGCCGTCCACACTTACTACCGCCATCAAATCGGTTTTCTCTTTGACCGGTTTATCGCGTCCCTTTAATTCCCAGTATCCATCGGCTATGAGATATTTCGTTTCGGTGGGTTCCACGCATTCCCCGGGAGATGTCTTTGAATAATCGTTTTTTTCGTTTTTCTTATTGGTGGGTTCTGGCTTCTTCATTCCCGCAAAAATAAAATCCGTATTCCGTGCCTGGGTGAATTTTCGTCGCTCCAGGCTGCGTCCGGCTTGACGGTAGCTCTCTGCAAGCTGACCCTCTTGATAGGGATGGATGGTTCCCACAATGCTCAGGCCATCGCCAGAATCCAGAAGCTCCCTGCTGATGGCGCGGAATGCATTCTTCAATTTGTCTTCGCTGTCGGCGCTTAAAACGGCGTTTCCGCCTGCATGGACGATCGGCTCAGCGCCGGCTTCCCGAGCTTTGCGAACGAAGAGGCCATCCGCTTTACCCATTTCTTCGATACTTTTTGATGCTCCTGCGATGGCTTGCAGCTTTGGCTCGCGAAAAAGATGATTCTGGATGCCGGATAGATCCAGCAGTCCAATATATTTAGTTCCCATATTCCTCCTCTTTTTCAAAAATCGCGCGTGAGAAATTCTTTCAATGAATCCGTACAGCCATTTACCCAGTTCTTAACATCGTTTTGACCATAGATCGTGTGCCGGGGAGCCTCCCCGATGGATTTGCGGCAATTTACAACTTTCTCAGGATATGCCAGGCTTACCACGCAGGAGGAAGCCATATCACCGCCGATCTGGCGGGAGCGGTGCATCGCTTCGAACATCTTTTCTTTGCATCTATCCGCATATATGGATGTGGTTACAGACACATAGCGCAGACGGTTATTCACGACAAGGATGATATCCCCTTCGAACATGAACGGATCAAATTTATTCTGTGTTAATTGTTTTAAGACGGTGCATTGCTGACGGAAGGCTATTTCCTCTGATGTTATACCCATGCTCGCGGAAGCCAGAGTTTCCACGATGAGGTTATGGATAAGACATTCAAACCATTGATAAGATGCGAAGAAATCGTATGCGAGTTTCCAGCGGCTCTGGATATATTCGTCTTTATTGCGCGGCTGCACAGGCGGCAGTTTCCATGCCTGTTTTGTTTCGTCAGGAACCAGTTCCATGGAATCAGTAAAGATTTCCTTATTCTTCAAATAATCAGCAAATCCGACATTTCGATATTCCTGGAAGGGGAAATGACATCTATCTCCATCATTGGAAAATTCATGATAGATCGTGCGAAGAACGTCTGTTGGAGGGATATCCAATTCCTCTTTTGATTTCACCAGATTAATGCCATGGAGATCACATAGATTTTTTACTGTCAAATCCATATCCCCGATATCCTCTATAACGCCGCTGCCATAATGTATCTTGCCGCGTGCGTCCTCTAGATAGAAGATATCCTCCGTTTTCCCTTTCCATGCAGATACCGCAAATGCGGACATAACCTTGGTGCCGCCGGTGATATTCAGAGCATCGCCATTTTCGCATTGCCAGCCCTCGATGACAGCTTTTACGGCAGCGGGATCATAGGGATCTTTGATGCGAAGGTATTGGACTTCGCGCGATTCATGAAGGGATTCGTTATCTCTTGCCACGCGAGACTTGATTAAATATGCAACGCTGTCCGTACCGCCTTCGGAACAGACCAGTGTGATAACAGAATCGGGAGAGGAAAGACGCCGAATGCCAATGTAGATGGGCAGGGGATTTTCACCCACAAGACAGAGCATATGCTTATACAGTTTGGTTTGCATTGCGTTAATTTCTCCTGGAAAATATTAAATGAGGTTTTTTTTAATCTTGCAGGTATATATGATCGACCGTTGCTTACATATTACGCCACTTTGAGATTTATGTCAACATAGAGAGTGTCCGAATTTAAACACGCCGGAGGTTGCATGGAAACCCAGAGTGAGTATATTTATAAATAAATCTTGACGGAACGGGAATACTTGTTACAGAATAAAACAAATCTGCCTTGATGTGTACCGATTCGCCATTCTGAACAGATGGCATGCACGGGAATTTTTCCAGCTTTCCGGAGGAGGAATTGCGATGAATAGTTACGATGCTGTTACTCCCTATAATTTTATTCCGCTTTCCGGCCGAATCCACCCGGGGGAAGAGCCGCCTCAAAGAGATCGCTTTTATACGGACCGCCATACCGGATGGTTCGATATTGAGGTTGCAGCACTCACACCCATTTACACTCGCGCGGCTCTTGGGGCCAATGACATCATAGAAAAACAACCCACCGCATTTTTTCATCGTCCCGATGGAGCATTTATATTGCCCGGGAGCGGACTGCGCGGCATGATCCGTTCGACCTTCGAAATGATGACCCTCAGCCGGATGGAGTTTGTGAGCAAACGCAGGCTGTTCTACAGAAGTTTTGCCGAAAAAGCCGGGAACGGGAATATCAAGGAACTTTACGATAAGAACTTTAGAAAGGATCGCCTGCGGGCGGGCATTCTGATTCGAAGCGATAATGGCTGGAAATTGAAGGTATCACGGAAGACGCAAAAAGGGTTTATTCTGGTCTATTCCGATGATCTCCCGAAGATATTTACCGTACGGCGAATAGGTGAATTCCCGCATGAGAAGGCGGGATATGTGGAAATTGGAGACGGAAAACATGCGGTTCTTGATGTTCCGATTGGGAAGTGGCAGGAACAGGGTGAAAAGAACGGTTATTTGATCATTCCAGGTGCGGATGTGATGCGTAAATGCAAACACCCACCAGCGATATATGCAAAAGAGTGCTCAGAAACCGGCCCGGGCGCTGATGTGGCGGAGCAGCGTAAATACTTCCAAGCGATTATAAAACCCGACGAGAACGACTGTGAAATATATGACATCCCCGCGGATGTGTATGACGATTACCTGGATTGGGGCAGGATGGCGCATGGCAGCCGATTTGGAACAATTAAAGCGCCGCGTAAACTTGTAAATGGTTCTCCGGCATTTGCTCTGCTGGATGAGGATGGCAAAATATTTGTGATCGGTGCCAATATGATGATGCCTATGCGTTACGATTACTCTATCGCGGATGTGGCTGCACGCTCCTGCAAAGGGGATGCGCCAGAAATGGACATGGCGCAATCGGTCTTTGGCAGAATATCGGAAGGAAAAAGCGACCGGAAATATGCCATGGTCCGCGGAAGGGTATTCTTTGAGGATGCGCTGTGCAAATCATCCAAAATGGAAGCGCTGCTTGACCCGAAGAACCCTGTTCGGTTTCCGGACGTACTGTCTGCCCCCAAACCCACCTCTTTCCAGGTGTATCTGGATCAGTCAAAAGTGAATGATGATATATACCATTGGAATGAACCGCAGGCGGAAATTCGCGGGCACAAACTTTACTGGCATCGGCCTCATGAAGCTGCCCAAGCGGCGCTTCATACGGAAATGCCCCCAAAAGCATCTGTAAAGGTGACGACAAAAATCGAGCCTCTGCGCGCAGGCGTTGTATTCCGCGGACGCATTCGCTTTGAAAACCTGACGGATAAAGAGCTTGGCGCGCTCTATGCCTCTATTCAGCTCCCGGATGGAATGGCGCATCATTTTGGAATGGGCAAGAACCTGGGGCTAGGGTCGGTGCGTGTGAACATTACGGAGACCTGCCTGCTGGATATGCTGCAGAGAATGCGCGGACTTGCGCCCGATGCCGGCAGAATTCCGGAGGAACAGTGCAAAGCGCTTCTGCAGAAATCGTACCAATACTTTGTGGACAGCATCTATCCGGGCGAACATTCCCTGTGGAAAAATGCAAGAATGAAGGCGCTGTCTCTGCTGCTGTACTCCGGTTCTCCGCTACCGTCGGATCAAACAAAGCAGGTCGGCATTGAGAAAGGTAATCCCCAATGGAAGGATCGCTGGATATTGCCCACAGCCGCCGAAGTTGTGGGGGAAAGCTGGAAATCCTGGAAACCTAGGGATGTTTTTCCATTCCCAGAGTAGGAAATCGTAAATAAGCCTGAGAAAATTATTCGTCCTGCAGTGGTGAATAAGAAAGTTTATAAATCCTAGGATAAAGTATGCGTGGAAGTGGTCAGCATTTCTGGCGGCACTTGCCTCGGGCAGGTAAAACTGCCGGATGGCAGGATAATAAAAGATATCATACTCAGCGGTTATAATACAGGAGATATGCTGGTGATGAAGATTTCGAAAATCGATGGATCAGGAAATATAACGGCTCTAAAGTTTTAAGACGCTCCATCGATATCATCGGGAAAGAAAGAGAGAGGTTTTTTTGAATTAGACTGAGGAAGACACACTCGTGTTACCGAAAATAACGTTGAAACCGCCCGTTCGGCGTGAAGAGACACCCTGTCTCCCGCCGGATCCCGGGGCGAATCATTCGCGCGCATTCACTCTTCCGACAAGGGATGGAGCGAACCATCTTCCGTCGGGGGGGCGAGGAAAAACGAGGGTGTCGCATGTCCAAAAACTACTATGTCTTCTCCTCGGGAAGACTGAAACAGCACGACAAGACTTTGTACTTCGAGAACGACGAGGAGCGTCTCCCCATCCCCGTGGAGGATGTGGACGAGCTCTACGTGATGGGCGAGGTGGATCTTAACACCCACCTCCTCAACTTCATCTCCGGCAAGAGCATCCCCATGCATGTCTTCAACTATTACGGTTTCTACTCGGGAACCTACTATCCCAGGGAGAGCCATGTCGCGGGGGCGCTGGTTGTGAACCAGGCGGAACACTACTCCGATCCGGAGAAACGATTTTTCATCGCCAGGGAGTTCGTGCTCGGCGCTGCGCACGGCATTCGGCGAACTATCACTTATTACCGAAGAAAAACGCTTCGAAACATCCCTCCGACATCAGCGGACGATACGGACACCGAATTCGACGAAACATCGCCGGACCCCGACGCGAAGAGAACCGACGGATACTCCGACGAGGAGGAGATGGCGGATATCTCGAACCCGCCGGAGGAGTGCGCGGATAACGGCGCAGGCGAGCCGAGGTCGGATGATCCCTTCGCGCCCATCCTGAAGGAAATCGACCAACTGACTCTCCGAGTCGCATCCATGACGCCCGCAACCGCGGAGGGATTCGAGAAGGGCGTGGAGGTTCTGCGCGGACTGGAAGGGAACATACGGGAAAACTATTACCGCTCCTGGCCCCTGATTCTTCGCAAGGATCCGGATTTGACGTTCGAGAAAAGAGTTCGTCGGCCGCCGGATAACATCGTGAATTCGATGATCTCCTATGGAAACGGCATGCTTTACGCAGCCTGCGCGGGCGAGATTCATCACACGCCCCTCAACCCCTCCATCAGCTACCTGCATGTTCCGGGGGCGAGGAGGCTGTCGCTCTCCTTCGATATCGCGGAGATATTCAAGCCGCTCATCGTGGACAGACTGATATTCTCGATGCTCAACATGAATCAAATGCAGGCGAAGCATTTCCAGTTCTCCACGGAGATCGTCAACGGTGCGGAGCGCACGATCTGTTATCTGAACCCCGCAGGCCGCAAGGTTTTCGTAAAGGCGTACCAGGAGAAGCTGGACACCACCATTCGCCATCCCTCATTGAAGCGCAATGTGTCGTATCAGACGCTGATACGCATGGAGTGTCACAAGCTGGCGCACCATCTGTGCGGTTCGAAGAGATACTCCGCCTTTCGCGCTTGGTGGTGAGAGGGTTCTAAGGAAAGGAGGCAAACCGTGTACGCGATACTGGTGTATGATTTCGGCGAAAAGCGCGTGGCGAAGGCGTGCAAGTTCTGCAGACAATACCTGAACTGGGTTCAGAACTCGGTGTTCGAGGGGGAGCTGACGGAGGGGCAGTTGAGGAGCGTGGAGAAGGGGCTGCGGAGCATCATGCATCCGAGCGAGGATTCCGTGCTGATCTACCTGATGCGCGAGGAGCGCTGGATGGATCGGCGTTCGCTCGGGGTGCGGAAGGCGGAGCCCGGGTTCATGATTTAGGATATGCCCGCTCGGCGTCAACCCCCCTCGAGCACCCTCCACGAGGGGGGTTGACGGGTAAATCGCGCACAGAGCATGCCAATATTATCGAAAAAAGTTCAAAATGGCTTGACAAAGCTCAAGATATGGGCTATGATGAGGTTGTCTTTCAAGATGTCGCTCTTCTAATAGAACCAGCGTGGAATTGAAACACGAGGAGGATGAGGAGGAGCCTCCATCGCCCAACGAACTTCTAATAGAACCAGCGTGGAATTGAAACTCCCCCATTGGTGGACATCCCCGCAATTCGGAGGCCACTTCTAATAGAACCAGCGTGGAATTGAAACCCATGGATTGCGTGTTGGTGATCGAATCGTAATTAACTTCTAATAGAACCAGCGTGGAATTGAAACTTGCGGGATTGGCAGGAATACGAAATACGAAGTTTTACTTCTAATAGAACCAGCGTGGAATTGAAACTGAACATTTTTCCAAGTGCGAGAGCTCTGTTCCACTTCTAATAGAACCAGCGTGGAATTGAAACCTCGCCGTTCCAGCGTGCATTTTTTTCTCCTTTCACTTCTAATAGAACCAGCGTGGAATTGAAACCTCATAAATCCTCTCATTTTCATTCTCCTATCTGTACTTCTAATAGAACCAGCGTGGAATTGAAAC
>DAIDHP010000021.1 GCA_027459625.1 Chthonomonadales bacterium | reverse complement strand
GAATCGCGTCATTTGAATACAACATCGTGCGCGTGTCCGTCATTACGACTTGGTGCGCGTATTCGATGGATAATTTATCGTCGGTACCTTGCGGGCGACCACAAGGGTCGCCCCTACGGTCCGTCCGCCCTTTTTGGTCATCCGGTTTCGTGAAGTGGCAATACAACATGCTTCGTTTCTTGGTGGCTGTTTCGTTGCCGGGGTGACGTTGGCACGCCGTTGGCGCCTATTTGAATTGACCAATACGTCGTCCCTGCATTACAATCGCGCAAATAACAGCCGTTAGGGATTGCAAAAAAGCCAGTCGTTAGGGTTACAATGAAAACACATCGCCATGACAGAGGAGAATCAAATGCATCTCTTCGCATCAACTAACTCAGAGAGTTCACTGCCAAATCACTCAAGTTATTCATGGATATGCCTATCCTTCGCAATTCTCATGTTCGCTTCGACCGTATCAAAGGCGTATCTCCGGCTATATGTATCGCCCAACGGCAACGATAGTTGGTCGGGCAAATATCCCACACCCGCCAAAAACGGACTGAATGGTCCGTTCGCAACGTTAACCGCAGCGCGAAACACCATCCGAAATCTCGAGACGAAAGGCAAATTCCCCAAAGGCGGGGTGCGGGTGATTATTATGCCCGGAACCTATCCATTGAACGAAACTTTTCAACTAACCCAAGAGGATAGCGGCACTCAACGCTCCCCGATCGTCTATGAAGCCGCCCCCAAAACGCAGGTGATCCTTAGTGGAGGAAGGGAGATCCATGGCTTTCAACCGGTGACCGATCCGAATGTCTTGAAACGATTTCAGCCGGAGGCTCGGAACCACATACTGCAAGTCGATTTAAAGAGCCAGGGGATCACGGATTACGGAGAGATGACTTCGCAGGGATTTGGAAGAAATGTTGAACCCCTTCCTTTGGAACTCTTCTTTAACGAAAAGCCGATGCAGTTGGCGAGATGGCCGAAGACGGGGTGGTTACGTATACAGAGCGTCCCGAACGGTCCCAACGGGGGCGAATTCACATATTCGGGCGATGAGCCGCAGCAATGGAATCCAAACCAGAATTTATGGGTGTATGGCTATTGGAACTTCGACTGGGCGGACTCCTATGAAAAGGTGAAACGGCTGGACGCCAATAATCACACGGTATACACCGTAGATCCGAGCGGCCCTTTCGGCTACACAGTTGGAAGACGATTTTACTTCCTTAACGTCATGGAGGAGGTAAGCCAGCCAGGTGATTATTATCTGGATAAATCCTCCGGAATCCTCTATTTCTATCCGCCAAGCCCCATCGAAACCGGGCAAGCGGTGGTATCCATGCTTTCAACCCCGCTGATCTCACTTCAAAACTGTTCCTGGGTGACCATCAAAGGGATCACATGCTCGTATGACCGGGGGGATGGGGCGTCCATTCAAAACGGAGAGAGGAATCTTTTCAAGGATTGCGAATTCCAGGATATCGGAGACAGAGCCATCCAGATAAACGGCGGGGATTACAACGGGGCGGATCACTGCTCGATCCATGATGTCGGAGAGGGGGGCATCGTCCTAAACGGGGGGGATCGCACCACGCTCACACCGGCCAATAACTTCGTAACTAACTGCGACATATGGGATGTAAACCGCTGGGCGCGCACATATCATCCATGCGTAGCGATCAACGGCGATGGAAATATCGTCGCACATAACATCCTGCACGACGCACCACACGCCGCGATACTTCTCAGCGGCAACGATCATTTGATTGAATACAACGACATCTACAAGGTCTGCACGGATACCGCCGACGCCGGCGCGATTTACATGGGCAGGGATTGGTCAATGCAGGGAAACGTCATTCGATACAATTATATGCATGATTTGGCGCGGCAGGAGAACGGCGAGGGTTACAATCACGTAATGGGAGTATACTTGGACGACACATTTAGTGGTGTGAAGGTTTACGGTAATATCTTTGACAAAGCGGATATCGCGGTGCTGATGGGCGGCGGAAGTTATAACAGAATAGACAATAACATCTTCATTGATTGCAGCACCGCCATTTCAGTGGATGCGCGAGGAATGGGGTGGGCGAAGAAATCCGTCGTTCCGGGGGGGGATTGGCACATGTACTCCAAGCTTAGGGCTTTGCATTACGACCAGCCACCCTATAGCACCCACTATCCCAACCTGGTGAAAATGATGGCGGGAAATCCAGCCATGCCGATGGGTGACCAAATAATGCATAACATCTGTTACGGTGGCAATTGGTTGTCGCTCGGGGATAATTTAAAGCCCGATCAAGTTGGAGTGGCGGATAATTACGTTGGCAACGCCCCCGGGTTTGTGGATTACTCCAAAGGTGTCTTCCGGTTGCGCAAGGACTCACCCGCTTGGCGATTAGGGTTCAAAGCGATCCCCATGGATAGGATAGGTCCGGAAAAGGAAAATTCAAACTGAATGAAAATTGTTCTGTGTTTGCTCGCGTTGCTAGTATTGATCGCACCGGCATATGCTGATTACACAAACTCCCCGGAGGCGAAATTCGCCTCCGGGAACGGGAATATCGCCTACCTTACCGTGGGAGCGCTTATTCCCTTCGTGGAGGACGGACGCAACGCCGATCCGCATGGCATTAGAACGTTGGATGCCCTGGGAACTAGCGTACTTCTTGAACAGGCGCTAAAGTTGATCGTCCGGGAACCGCGTCCGGATACGGGTTCGAGGAATAGCTTTCCCAGCGGGCACACGACCGCCGCATTCGCCATCGCCGCCATGGAAAGCAATTACCATCCAAGCCAAGCGCCCATTTGGTATACCGGCGCTAGTCTGATCGGCGTCTCGCGCATCGTGCTTGATCGTCACTGGGTGCATGACGTGGTTGCGGGAGCGGCGTTAGGTTACCTCACCGCGCGCTGGGAGTTGCAAAACAGCCACGGACTTGTGCTGGCGCCGTTCATAGCCCCAAGCTCCCGCGCGGTTGGCATGGAGGGCTGCATCCATTTTTAGGCTTAGGCAGGCGCGTCGCCCCAATCGGGAACAGATAGAGTTTCGCCATCTTTCATGGAGGATTTGTGCGCCATCACCCCTGCGGCGGTGTACCGAGCAGCCTCCCAGGCGTTGATAACCGGCATACGGGAATGCGCAACGGAATCCACGAACTCGTTCACCAGATACGCATGCGATCCGCCATGCCCTCCATATACATTGCCCTCGCCAAGGGCGTTTCGATACGCCTCGTACACTTCAGGGGGCAGTGGATCACGAATTTCATCGTCCCTCAGGTTCACTGGCTTCTCCTTCTCGAACCACATTCCGTTCTCATAAGTGCCGTGAGTGCCATATACCCGGAAGGTTTCCCGTATGATGGCGCATTCACGGTGTTCGCAGATTCGCATGACGGACTGGTTGCTCATCTGAAACAGCGCCGTCACATTGGAGTAAGGCATCATCATCTCCTCGAAATATGGCTCCTTGGTTCGGGGAGGCGTTCCCCAAGCGGACACCTTCACCGCGTGCGCCTGCATCACGCTCATCGGACCGGACATGGAATGCGTCGGGTAAGACATGGGGCTGTCGGTGTCCCCTCTTTCGCGATAACCCTTCAGCTTCTTGACCCATTCCTGCCCCGCATGACTCGCGAAGCGGCTTTTATAAACTTGGCGGAGATCGCTTGCGTGGCTATCGAAGCTATGCATGTACTCGCCCTCGGAGTATATGAAATCTCCAAACGCGCCTTTCGCCGCCTGACGTCTGCAGAACATCGCATCGGCGTGATAATAGGTGGTTTCGCCAAGCATATAGAATTGCCCCGTCTTACGGCATGTTTGGATTAATTTGTCACACCACTCCAGCGTTTCGTCCCCGCTGGGAATTGAGATCAGCGGAACCGCGCTATAGACATGCTTGCCGCTCTCCATGGCATGGATACACTGCGGGGCGTGGAGCCAATGCTGGGAGAAAATCGCCAGGGCATCGAGATCACTATGGCAAATCTCCTCCAAGGAGGCAAAACCATCCCGTGGATGGAACTTATCCTGGAACGATTCCTTCCTGGCGAAATTCTCGATGCGCTCCGGTTCGCGATCACATAATGCGATTCGATCCACTAAGGGGTGGTGTTTGAAGAGATCCGCGAAGACGGATCCGAAACTACCCAGTCCGACCAATCCTATGCTGATACCCATTTCATTCTCCTCTCAATATCCTCTTTCATTGGATATGATACTCGCAAATAAAAATGATTTTTGCCAGTTCCCTCGGGTATATTGAAATCAATTGGAGCAACCCTTTTAGTTTTCTCATCAGGTACGGATTTATTGCAAAGGAGAGAAAAATGCCGGAATTTAGTTCACCGTTTTCGGGTCTTGCATCCAAGGTGATGCTGACCGACCAGGAATTGATCAGAGCCATTCGCTTCATGATTGCTGCGGAGTACGAAGCCATCCAGATGTACATGCAGGTGGCGGAATCCACCAGCAACAAACTGGCTATCGACGTGTTGACGGATATCGCCAACGAGGAGCGTATTCACGCTGGCGAGTTTCTTCGACTCCTGCAGGAACTCTCCCCCGACGAGCAGACTTTCTACGCGGAAGGCGCCAACGAGGTGGAGGAGGAGATTGACAGGTCGATGTGATAATCGCGCCAACTATTTTTAAATCCCTATGGCTTATGATGCTGTCAAGATCAAGAAGCATTGTTTGGATTGTCCAAGGAGATAAATCCGATGAGTGACTTCGCACCTCAACCTCCGGTGACTCGGGATTACGAGCATCTGCGATTGTTAACCCTTTTTCACACCATTCTAGGGATATTGATTATTCTTTTCAGTTCCATATTCATCATTCACGCCGTTTTGGGATTGACGATCTTTCTACATCCCGCCTCATTCGGTGGACCAGCGAAAAATCAGCCACCCCCCGCTTTCGGGTTGCTTTTCTTTCTTTTAGGAGGTTTGTTTGTTTTGGGAGGATGGTTTCTTGGCGCTCTGACTATTTATGCGGGACAATGCCTTCGTATGCGAAAAAAATATACATTTATTCAGGTTATAGAAGCGTTGCTGTGCTTTTTCATAACTCCCTTTGGCACCGCCTTGGGTATCTTCACCCTATTAACGTTGAATCAGCCAACGGTGAAGGCGATGTTTGGGAGATATTCCTGAAAAGCCGAGGACGCAATCGAAGGAATGCAAGAATCGACGGTTATCCTGAATCCACATCAAATCAATTGAACGGAGCGGTTCCGGTGCTTCATCAATATCTCAATGGTGTTTCATCCGGATAATGGGATATGAAGAATGGAAAATATGTCTTTCCCTACGGCGTCACCTGAAAAAAAAGAGGCAATCCTTTGGGATGACCTGAAATTGTGGTTTCCCCGCCCCGCCAATGAATGGCTTGAGGCGTTTCCAATCGGGTGCGGCAGGCTCGGAGCGATGGTTTTCGGCGGCGCCCAACGGGAGCGTCTGCAGCTGAACGAGGATACTCTATGGGGCGGCGGACCGCACAGCTACGACAACCCGGGGGCGTTACATCATCTGCCACAAATCCGCCAACTCGTCTTCGAAGGGAGATACCGCGAGGCGGAGAGGATGGCGAACGACTATTTCATGGGAATCCCCGCCTCGCAGATGATGTACCAAACCGTTGGGAGCCTGTTTCTGGATTTCACCAACGTATCCGTGCCCCTTCATTACCGCCGCGAACTTGATATCGATGCCGCCATTGTAACTGTGGAATTTGAATCTAACGGCGTCCGCTTTCACCGAGAGATATTCGCCTCCTATCCCCATCAGGTGATCGTCGTACGCCTTGAAGCGGATCGTCCGAAGAGCGTCTCCTTCCTGACGCATTACGAGACGCCTCTCTCCGCCATTTCTCATCCGCTGCCCGACGGATCACTTTTGTTGGAAGGCGTGAACGCAGAATCTCAGGGGATTCCTCCGCAGTCAAGATTCGCATCCATTGCCAGAGCGATCAGCGATGGCGGCGAAATAAGAGTGGATAACGGCGTTTTAAGCGTAACCGGCGCGGACTCCGTAACGCTTTTTATCTCCATCGCAACCAGTTACGTTAACTACATGGATGTGAGCTGCAATGCCGGAGAAAAGGCGAGGGAATACATCGCCGACGCGGAACATCACTCATTCGCCGAATTGCGTAAGGCGCATTTACGGGATTATCGCGGGTTTTTCCGGCGGGTGTATGTTAATCTTGGTAAACCAAATGCCTCGCCCGCACCAACGGACGAGAGCATCAGGGCTTTCCAGGACACCACGGACCCGCAACTCATTAAGCTCTACTATCAATTTGGCAGATATCTGCTCATTGCATCCTCCCGTCCGGGAGCACAACCCGCCAACCTGCAAGGGGTTTGGAACGAGAGCCTCACTCCTCCTTGGGGCTCAAAGTACACCGTCAATATCAACACCGAAATGAACTACTGGCTTGCAGCACCGTGTAACCTGATGGAGTGTTACGAGCCTCTATTTGAGATGATCGGCGATCTCCAACAAACGGGCTCAAAAACGGCGAAAACCCACTATGGGGCGAAAGGCTGGGTCTGTCACCATAACACGGAACTATGGAGGGGAACCGCACCGGTGGACGGAGCGGGGCCAGGCATGTGGCAAACCGGCGGAGCGTGGCTTTGCAAGAGCTTTTGGGACCAATACGAATTCACAGGCGACAAAGACGCTTTGCTTCGTCACTATCCCATTATGAAAGGCGCGGCGGACTTTTTCCTCGACACACTTGTGGAGGAACCGGAACACCACTGGCTTGTGACTTGTCCCTCCGTATCCCCGGAACATGCTCATCCTGGCGAGGCGTCGATTTGCGCGGGGCCCGCCATGGACACGCAGATACTGCGAGACCTCTTCGATTCGTGCATTAAAGCTTCGGAAATTTTGAACCGGGACGAGGAGTTTCGCAAACGAGCGATTGATGCGCGAAATCGACTTGCACCGATGAGAATTGGTCGGGAGGGGCAAATTCAAGAGTGGCTGGAGGATTGGGACGCCACCGCTCCAGATATCCATCATCGCCATGTCTCACACCTTTACGGTTTATATCCAAGCAACCAGATAACCCCGCGAAAAACCCCGGACCTCGCCGCCGCAGCCATCAAAACCTTGCAGATGCGGGGGGATGAAAGCACCGGATGGAGCCTGGCATGGAAGGTGAACCTATGGGCGCGGCTTGGTGACGGCGAACACGCGTACCGATTAATCAAACTTCTACTCACTCCCTCACGCACCGCCCCAAACCTTTTCGATTTGCATCCGCCGTTCCAGATCGACGGTAATTTCGGGGCGACATCGGGTATCACGGAGATGATCCTCCAAAGCCATGACCATTGCATTCATTTGCTACCTGCCATTCCAACGGAATGGGAGGATGGCGAAGTGCGGGGGCTGAGAACGAAAGATGGCTTCGAAGTGGACATCGTTTGGAGGAAAGGCGCACTGGTCAAAGCGATGATACGCTCACTGCTAGGCAGGGAGTTGCGGGTTCGTTATGCGAAGCCAATTACTCTTTATGCAAAGGGACATAGGCTTGCGGTCACTCATCCCGACGAAGATATCGCGGTTGTGCGTACGGATGCGGGCGAGGAATACGTCGTTATATTGGAATCACAGAAAGAAAGCGAATGAATATCGAAGGGATGGGGCTTATGTTGTCAATACTACACGGAAAATGGAAAAATCTCCTCCTTGCCTTCGTGCTGGGATGGATGCTCCAATCCATCGCTTTTGCAAACCCTGCGGAGCGGAGGGTCATCTCACTTGACGGTACGTGGAACATCGCCCAAGGGGATATGGACCACATTCCCGTCAGCTTCAAGCATCACATCCCCGTTCCGGGGTTGGCGGACATGGCGGTCCCCGCTTTTCAGGATGTGGGATATAAAAGCCCCTTGAGACAGGCTTTTTGGTACGAGCGCACATTCACCATCCCAGGCGCCATCCCTGCGAATGCGATATTAAAGATACACAAGGCGGAGTTTGGCACGAGGATATACCTTAACCGAAAACTCGTCGGGGATCATCTCCCATGTTTCACACCCGCTCTCTTTCAGGTCAAATCATATTTGCGAGGGAATAACCTGCCAAACACCTTGATCATACGGGTGGGGGCTTACCGCGATTCCGTTCCCTCCACCATCCCCAACGGATCCGACTTCGAGAAGATCAAATATATTCCGGGGATTTATGATTCCGTTGATCTTATCCTCTCCGGCACACCGAGCATTGTCAACGTGCAAACCGCTCCGGAAATCAAAAGACATTCCGTACGTGTGCAGGTGGAACTTCATAACTTAGGTGCCGCAATTTCCTCCCCAATACATTTTACAGTGCGGGAAAGGCTTTCCGGTAAAATCGTCGGCTCATTGAAAACCGCCCCCATCGCTTTTCCAAGGGACGGAGAGAGAGTTGCGGATGTGCGGATACCAATCAAACTCGTGCACCTATGGTCGCCGGAATCGCCGTTTCTATATACATTGGAAACGGACACAGGCCATGATCGCACAATTACCGAATTCGGAATGCGCAATTTTTACTTTAAAAACGGCAAGGCGTACCTCAACGATAGACCCTATTACATGCGCGGAAGCAATATCTGCATCTTCCGATTCTTTGAGGACCCCGAGCGGGGCGATCTGCCGTGGAATAAAGCCTGGGTGCACAAACTGTTCGCCAGTTTCAAGAAGTTTCATTGGAACGCCTTCCGTTTTTGCATTGGGTATCCTCCGGATTTCTGGTATCGGATCGCGGACGAGGAAGGGTATCTTATTCAGGACGAATTCCCGATATGGTACGGGGGTCAATGGCCGCCTGAGTTGAAAAGCGACGAATTGGCCATGGAGTACGCGGAGCACATGCGCGAAGCATGGAATCACCCCTGCGTGGTTCTTTGGGACGCTCAAAACGAATCGATTTCCACGCAAACAGGTCCCGCCATTCACAAGGTGCGTTCCCTGGACCTTTCCCATCGCCCATGGGATAACGGTTACGGCGCACCGGATTCGCCCGGGGACAGTTATGAATCCCATCCCTATCTATTTCAGAACCCCAACTTCAAACTATCGGACCTTGCAAGCTTCCCGTGGGTGCCTCAAGGGAACGCACGACCCAACACAGGCAGGAACGCCATTATCATCAATGAGTACGACTGGCTTTGGCTGAATCGTGACGGCTCTCCGACCACTCTTTCCCGTCAGGTGTATCTAAACCTCCTCGGGCCGAATAGCACCACGGCGCAACGAAGATTGCTCTATGCACGGTATATGGCTGCAATAACGGAGTTCTGGAGATGTCATCGAGCATGCGCGGGCGTGCTCGAATTCTGCGGCTTGGATTACTCTCGTCCGAACGGTCAAACGTCGGATAATTTTATAAATGTGGCGAAACTTGAGTTCGAGCCTGAATTCCTCAAATATATGAGCGATGCTTGCAACCCCATCGGCGTCATGCTGAATTTTTGGAGCGGTAGGGTGCCTCAAGGAAGAAAACAAGAGATTTCGGCAATTCTAATAAACGACCTATACAAAGGATATCATGGACAGGTGGCTTTGAGACTGCTCCAAAACGGCAATATCCTTTCGGAACAGACGAAACCGCTATTCCTGCCTGCATTGGGACAAAAGACGATCTCGTTCCCATTCGAGTTCCCGCAAGCTTCGGGGAGTTACCAGTTGCAAGCGGTATGGATTCAACCAGGCAAACCACCCATCACCAGCCACCGTTATTTTAATATCCTCTCCGAGGCGGAGATTAGAGAATCGTATGGACTGGCGTATCGAAAACCCGTCACGGCATCCTCAAGCGTCACGGTGGATGGAGTGACCTATCCCGCCTCTAACGCCGTGGATGGCAGCGATGGCACTCGCTGGTCCTCTGACTTCTCCGATCCCCAATGGCTTGCGGTTGATCTTGGAAAACCCGAGGAGATATCCCGGGTGGAATTGGACTGGGAAAACGCTTACGGATTGGAATACCATATTGACGTATCCCTTGATGGCAAAAATTGGCGCACGGTCTATTCCACCGACTCCGGAAAAGGGGGAACGGAGATTATTCGTTTTCCAAAAACGATGGCGCGATGGGTGAGATTTTACGGGGTGAAACGCGGCACGCCTTTCGGATACTCCTTGTGGGAGTTTCGCGTATTTCCATGAAAACCTCGCAATCAAATAACCAAAGCGACGATACGTCGTTTTGATTGAAATTCGTTACGAGCACGCCTATACTATAGTGGTATTTACGGGTTGTTTGCAGGATGACATATGACGACGACGCCAAAATTCATAATCGCAAAAACAATCGCACCCTCCAGCGGGATCGATGACCTCAATGACGAAAGACAATGGGCGCCATCCTCGTATGAACAAAAAATGACGGGGTTATCGGCCGGGGTTCGACATATTTCAGCCCAAATCGGGACGTTGAGCCGTCGGTAATCAGGTTACGGAAATTAGGACGAAAGTACGTGCGTTAAAAAAGCCGGTGTGACATGGGATTCCAAATATCCAACACCGTATTTTTTCATCATGTGATTCAAAATCTACAAGGAAGGAACTTGAATATGTCCACAGCTACCATGGATAACATTCCGAAAACCATGCACGCCGTACAATGCCTGGGTCCGGAAAACTATCAACTACAGGAGATACCCGTTCCGACACCGGGACCCACGGAGGTGTTGGTGAAGATAGACGCATGCGGAATCTGCGCCTCCGATGTGAAATGCTACACAGGCGCACCGATGTTCTGGGGGGACGGTGTCCATCCCGGTTACGCGCAACCCCCCATCACCCCGGGGCATGAACTGATTGGAACGGTGGTCGCCATGGGTGAGGGCGCGGGGGGGATGTATGGCTTGGATATCGGGGATCGCGCCATTTCCGAGCAGATCGTCCCCTGTGGAAAATGTCGCTTTTGCCTCAGCGGTCGGTATTGGATCTGCGCCCATCGGGATATTTACGGCTTCCGTAAATACTCGCCCGGAGGTATGGCGGAATACATGCTCTTTCCCGCTCGGGCGCGCAACTACAAGGTGCCTCGGGAGATACCGATCGAAAAAGCCGCTCTAATCGAGCCGTTGTCCTGCTCCATGCACGCCGTGGATCGCGCTCACATGGAGTTCGGGGATTTCGTGGTGATCGCCGGGGCGGGAACGTTGGGGCTTGGAATGGTCGCCAACGCTCGCTTGCGCAATCCCGGACAGCTCTGCGTACTTGATTTCGACGACCATCGCCTGGAAATCGCCAAAAACCTTGGCGCGGATATCACCATCAATCCCTCCAAGGTTGACGCCATCGCGGAAGTGAAGAGGTTGACTGACGGTTACGGATGCGATGTCTACATCGAAGCGACCGGCGTGCCGGAAGGAGTACGCCAAGGGTTGGAGATGATCCGAAAGGGAGGCAATTTCGTGGAGTTCTCGGTAATGGGGAAGGAGACCACTGCGGATTGGACCACGATCGGGGATGGCAAGGAGATCACCATCTACGGCTCGCACCTGGGACCCTATTGCTACCCCAAGGTGATTGACTACCTTCAAAGGGGTATTTTGAAGACGGACGGGATCGTGTCTCACCAGCTATCCTTAGATAGCTTCCTGGAAGGTTTTCACCTAGCCCATGATCCGAGCAAATCCATTAAGGTGCTCTTAAGGCCATAGCGATATCAGACGGATCGGACCGATCACGCCTATTAGAGGAAGGAATCTTTGGAAGACTGGGATTTGATTGTGGTGGGAAGCGGTCCTGCGGGCTCCATAGCGGCTGCTGAGGCTGCCAAGGCGGGAATGAGAACGCTGCTTCTGGAAAAACGCACGCTTCCCCGCCACAAGACCTGCGGGGGCGGCGTACCCGTGGCGTTGGGGGCGATAGCACCGGACATCGATCCGAGTGTGATAGCGGAAAAACAGGTGAGGTTTATGCGCCACACTTGGCAATTCGGAAGTCCGGTGCTAGCTCCGGTCGCTTCCGAAGACAGCAAGGACGATTCCCTGACGCTTTGGATGGTGCAACGGTCGGTATTCGATCATTATCTTGCAATGAGGGCGGTCCGATTCGGTGCGGAACTGAGAGACGGGGTGACCGTCAAGAGCGTCGAGAACGCCAAGGAGGGCGTAACGGTTCATGCATTGACCAATGGAGGTGAAATATCGCACCTTCATTCGGATTTCGTTATTGGGGCTGACGGTGTGAACGGAGTGATCGCAAAGAGCGCCGGATTGCAGTTCAAGCGAAACATTGCCATGGCAATGGAGGTGGAGGCGCCCCACTCTTACCATGACGGGAATGAGATTTTACGCGAGGACGCCATTCATCTGGAATACGGTGCGGTGCCTTACGGATACGCTTGGATATTCCCAAAGGCGGATCACCTGAACGTCGGGGCTGGGATATTCTTGCCTCAAGCGCAAAAGCAAATGCGCGGGGAGACACTGCGCGAAACGTTGCTAAAGGCTATGCGGGAGTATATGTCCAGCGTGGGGGTCGAGATGGATTGGAATCGTTTGCGGATATACGCCCACCCTTTGCCGTTGTGGAGCGGCAAACATCGTCTGAACACACTCGACGGAAGGATCCTCTTGGCGGGGGACGCCGCTGCTTTGGTGAACCCGCTCTTCGGAGACGGCATCCTTCACGCTGCCCGGAGCGGGAAAATCGCGGCGGAATGCTTGGTATCAGGTGATGGTGAAAACTACACGAACGCCATTAACTCACAATTCGCGGATAACTTTGACGCGGCGAGAAAACTCGCGAAGTTTTTTTACCAGTGGACCGGGCTGGTGTACAAATACGGAATCTCCCGCCCCTCCGCCACACACACGGCTGCTCGATTGCTCTGCGGGGAGGCTTTATTCACGGACGTTGCAGGGAAAGCGATGCGCCGCATCCGAGCCGCCATGAGTAAGTGAGGGAAATGATCTCACCTCGCTCTCCTCGCCTTCTTGTAGGGTTTCTTCTCACCAGAGGCATCCCCGCCCATCACATGAGAGGGAATGAAACGCTTCAACTCCATAATCTCATCTCGAATCTCCGCCGCCTTTTCGAAATTCAACGCCTTGGCGAACTCCTTCATCCGCTTCTCCAACTGCGCCACCAGTTCCACCACCTGATCCAATGGCAGTCGCGTGGCCTCCGTCAAATCTATCTCCGCGCGATAGGATGCTCGCTCTTCCGCCACCTTCTCGGACATGATCAACTCTCGAATGGCCTTCTGGACCGTCTGCGGAGTGATATCGTGCTTGAGATTGTATTCCAACTGAATCGCGCGACGGCGGTTGGTCTCGTCAATCGCCCTTTTCATGGAGCCTGTGACGGTGTCGGCGTACATGATCACCTGACCGCTGACGTTTCTCGCGGCGCGTCCAATGGTCTGGATAAGCGAGGTTTCGGAGCGCAGGAACCCCTCCTTGTCCGCATCCAGAATCGCCACGAGAGAGACCTCCGGCAGATCCAAACCTTCCCGTAACAGGTTGATCCCCACGATCACATCATGCACGCCTGTGCGAAGGTCTCGAAGTATCTCCGTGCGCTCCATCGTTTTCACACCGTAATGGAGGTAGTGCACCTTGATGTTCAGTTCCCGAAGGTAATTTGAGAGGTCTTCCGCCATCCGGCGCGTGAGAGTGGTGACGAGGATCCGCTCCTTTCGCTCCACTCTTATGCGTATCTCCTTGATGAGATCATCCACCTGCCCTTTGGTGGGACGCAGGATGATTTCCGGGTCAATCAAACCCGTCGGACGAATGATCTGTTGCACAACCTGTTCGCTGTGTTCCCGTTCATACTGAGCGGGAGTTGCGGAAAGGAAAACAACTTGCTTAGCCCTCTCCTCCCATTCGTGGAACTTGAGCGGCCGATTGTCCGCAGCGGAAGGCAGGCGGAACCCATACTCAATCAGCACCTCCTTGCGCGCTTTGTCGCCTGCATACATCCCCCGTAATTGGGGAAGGGTCTGATGGGATTCATCCACCAACAGCACGAAATCGTCGGGGAAGTAACTGAAAAGCGTGTTCGGAGGAGTGCCGGCGGTTCGGTTGTCCATATACCTGCTGTAGTTTTCAATTCCGGAGCAATAGCCGAGTTCACGCATCATCTCAAGGTCGAACCGAGTACGTTGCTCTATCCTCTGCGCCTCAAGAAGCTTTCCTTGTTTATTGAACCTCTCCACCTGCTGTTTCATCTCCTCCTCGATCTGAACCATCGCCTCCTCCAACCTTTCGGTGGTGGTGACAAAATGGCTTGCAGGGAAGATTGTGACCTGATTTCGAGAGCCTAAAACCTCACCCGTAACCGGATCTATTAAAGTGATTTTCTCGATATCATCACCAAAGAACTCCACCCGGATGATGATCTCCTCGTCAATGGGCTGCACTTCGAGGATATCTCCGCGGACGCGGAAGGTTCCGCGCTGTAGCTCCATGTTGTTTCGGGTGAACTGCATATCCACCAATCTGTGCAGAGCCTCCTCCCTGTCCATCGTCTCTCCTCTACGGAAGGAGAGGATTATTTTGCGATACTCATCCGGAGAACCCAAACCGTAGATGCAGGAGACCGACGCAACCACGATGACGTCCCGCCGTTCCAACACCGCCTGCGTTGCGGAATGTCGCAACCGGTCAATTTCATCGTTGATCTTGGCGTCCTTCTCGATATAGGTATCCGTCTGTGGGATGTATGCCTCCGGCTGATAGTAGTCGTAGTAGGAGACGAAATACTCCACCGCGTTATCCGGAAAGAATTCCCGAAACTCCGAGCAGAGCTGAGCGGCGAGTGTCTTGTTATGTGCGATGACGAGCGTCGGGCGGTTGATCCTCTGAATGACATGCGCCATGGTGAAGGTTTTTCCCGTGCCAGTCGCGCCCAGAAGGGTCTGAAAGCGCATTCCCGATTCGATGCCCCGCACGATTTTCTCCACAGCCTCCGGTTGATCCCCCTGAAGGGTGTAATTTGACTTTAGATGAAATTCCGATGGCATGCCTCGCCTTTCCTCAAACGTTAGATAGTCACGTTATACACAAGTATACCAGAGTCGCTGAAAAGGCGAAAGAACCAACAAGCCAAAGACATGGCATGCCCATGGAGTTATATCCAGGTTGTCTATCACCGTACATTCTCAGTAGCTGTCATTAGCGATTCGGAAATATGCACTTATAGAATCAAATCGGGTGCGCGGAATATGATGCCGCGCACCCTGGGTCCCATTTATCGATCAACACACAACTTTGAGAAAGCCCTCTCTTTCTCATGATTACTTTATGTTCTGCTGAAAGGATTTTAAGCTTTGCGAATTGATTGTTCCGCGCGAATCGGATATGAAATTAAACCTCTATATCCGTGAAATGATAGTTCCCCGCACGAATTTCGGTGACGATCTTTCCATCTATAATCGCACGGGATTGCTCGATGCCAGGTCCCTTTGCGTAAAATCCGTTTTGCGGGAGAAGCCATTTTTTCCCGTCCATGCGCAAGGAGTAGGGTTCCTTCCCGAAATTCACCACCACCTTCACACCGTTGGAAAACCTCGTCCTTTGAACGGAGTGATTTTTGGTAACGAACTCATGGCTGACCATCTCGGCGGAAGCCACAACCTCATGGAGATGGCATACGTTACGGCAAGTCTGCAGGAAGACAACACGGTTTTTGTGCCATGAGCCCCCCTTGTCCGCCCAAAGCATAGGCATGGTGCCGTAGAGCACGTTGAAGGCGTTTTTCTTAGGGGTGACATCTGGAGCCGCATCCAAAAGGAAATCGTTGGAATCCCCCCAGTACCAAGTGGGAATGACGCAATCATGAAAAACCAACTCCCAGAGCGGTACGCGCCATTCATGCCCTATTCCCCACTTCTCATACGCCTCCCAAGTGTCCACCCCTACGGCGAATTTCTCGTCCTTTGATTTTGGATGTATGAGATATCCGGCGGGCCAGAAGAAGCGCCCCCCGCTCATCATGCCCTCGATATAGTTTTGGTATCTAGATCCCCACCATATCCCGTGCTCCCCCCCCAAAGCCAGCCCGAGAGAGGTGACATAATCCAACAGGTCCTCACCGCAGTGTCGCTTGTCCGTCTTGCAGAGCGGGTGGTTGGGATCGTAACACTCGTACAGAGCCTCAGCCGTTGTCACGTCGATGAAACGTCCCAGATAGGGATATTCGGAAAGCACATTCGGTATGACAATCTCCGCAGTGGGAACCCAATACGCAGGACAGCGCTTCATGAACTGAGTTTTTTTGTCGTAAGTGAGCCATGCCGTCATGCGCTTCCCGTTCGCCATGAGCACGACATGTTGAGGGATGAGATCATGATTGGAATCCGGTTCTTTTCCTGGCTCCAGTGGCTCGATGTCGCAATAATCGTCGTATGCGGAGGTGAGATATCCGAGGGCGTTGATCGCGGCCATCTCCTCCGGCTTGCTCTCACCGTGAATAAGCATCTTCTCCACGCCAAGGGACTTCGCCTCCTTTGCGAAAGCGAGCGAGGCATCGCCCCATACGTCCACCGCCCCAAAAAGCCGACGCACATTCGGATTGCGCTCCGCCTTTTCATCGAGCGTCACTAGGAGTCCCCGCTCCTTGGCATAGGATCGGAAAAGCTTCGCCGCCGTCACGTATCCGCCCTTGGGGAAGAAACGATAGATAATCCGCCTCGGGTATCCGTAACGCCCTTTCTGGGGATGCCATATAATCTGAGGTGCGTAGACCTCCCCATTCACAGTTGGATATGCGCGGCACTCCACCGCTGCGTCATCGGAGGTGTCCAGAATCAACGCATAGCCCATTCCCTTTTCCAGGTCGCAGACACCAAGCCACGGCATGTCGAGGCGATCCGCCTCGTACCATGTTCGAGGGAATGGTTTCATGCGAAGAGGAAAGAGATGCCCGTCGCAATAGTCCGTCACCGCCAGCGCTCCGTTAGGCGTGTCAAGAAGGAATGGCGGAAGGAAACGGAAATCGTTCACTTGCTGATCCACATTCAAGCCCACCGCCGTAATCTCCAAATCGGCTTTATCCCCTTGAATAGCCATAGTGACCCGCAAGGTGTTCGGTACTCCGTTTGTCATACCGAAATCCGCTATGAAGGTGATTCCATTATTCGGATTGGCAAGCGGAAGTACATTGCGAAACATCGGGGATCCTGAACCTGCGGGTTTTTCACCGGGTTGTCTCCAAAGGTATTTGGCACCCTTGTCCAGTACGGTTATCCCGCCGTTTTCAGGCGTCACCGTGACCCTGATTCGTTTGTTTTCGAGCACCCATTCGTGGTTCACGTGTGACACGAGAGGGGCGGCGGCGGAATCCCCCGCTGCAGCGATGAAAGCCCCCGCTGCGGACATCCTAAGGAAATCCCTTCTGGAAACTTGTGTGCGTTTCTTTTTTAACATGCTTCTCCTCCAACAGTAATGGCTCCGAAACCATGGCGTTCCAAATCAACAAGAGCATTCGCTATATTATCCCCTATAAGCCTCAATCCCTTTCAACTCGAACCCCGTCAATATATACGGTGATTCCATCCGAACGAGATGATCGTTCGCTCGTCACGGTTACGCGCAGGCGATGTCTCCCGTACTTAAGCCTCTTTCGATAGACGCATACCCCCCAGATATCGTCCGCCGAATAGGTGTCCACCATATCCGGCTCCCCATCATCCACGCTCACTGCGGCGATTCCACAATCGGCTCCCAATTTGGAAAAGAGCAGAACGGAATCGCCTTCAAAAGGTAACTCCATCGTCGCTCCCTTTTCCGACGAGGATGTCAGCGTTCCCATGTAAGCTGGTTGCAAATCTCTCTCGCTCCTCCATGCCCCCTTATACGTTAGTTCCAGATCCCGATCATCATAAATCAGAGCGGGCTTCCCGCAAGCGCCTTGCACCTCCGAGATATCCGATCTGTTTCCCGCGCCGTCCACGGCTATAACCCCGTATTTCGCGCCCAAATCCGCGCCGCAGGAGTGATCGAAATAGTAGGTTCCCTTAGCCACTTTGTCGATCACCACCCCATTGCGTCGAATTTCGTAATGGGAGAGCCAATGGTCATCCGTCGCATCCCCCCAGCTTATCTCCACCCCCGGATAGCCCATGTTCTCCGCTTTTCGCATCTCCGGATTCGTCGGGATGGTGGGCGGGGTGTCATCCAAATGATTGCCAGGATGATACGGCAGGTTCAAGTAGATCAGTTCCCCGGCGGGCATGGTTTCAAGCGCGATGCCGTTTTCCATCAGATCCTCGCCCGTGCGCTGCTGGCTGTGCGGAGATTCCTGAAAGGATACGAAATAGCTCTCATTGGTAACCAACCCCTTGGGGAATACGGTCACACTACCCGGTGCAGGGCGTTTCGGGATGATCACTCCGCGCAATTGATCGCCGCTGAGCCTTTGGAAATACATGGTCGGGTCGTCGCCTTGAACTTTTGGACGGTAAACCTTCACCCATCTTCCGACAACTCCCTCATGGTACAGAAAATGGTAAATATCCACCAACAGCCTTAACCCTTCCAGCTTATCCGGATCCCATGTGTCGCCAGTCATGTCGAAATTGAAGCAGAGCAAACCGCGATAGATCGCCTTGTCATAATGATCCGGGTTCCAGCCATCCGGGTTGTCGCAGGACTTGTCCGGAGGAAAGAGAAGAGATGCATAATAGTTGCGCAAAATCCCTATCGCGCCGTCGCTAAACTGCAGGCACGATGCGTAATGCACGTAATCATACCCGCCGTAATTCCCCCCGCCGTTCACCGCTTGGAAGGCGCATTCAGGATACCGATCCAGGAAGCCTCGTAGAATCTCCCGAAATCCCTGATCCTGCCCAAGCTCGGGGGTGTCGTCTCCATTGCGCTGGGCGGTGAAGAAGCTGTCGTTACGCCACTCAAATGTCCCCCAACGGCGCACGAAACCATCAAGCTGGCGCGAGATAAAACGCACCACCTCCGGTTTGGACATATCCAACGTATCACCGATTAGCCAATCCGGATGCATTCGCCCCACCCGTGATTTCGGATCCACGGTATAGAGAAAGGCGTAGATCAGCAAACCCATCCCGTACTTTTGGAGGTAGCTATTGATGGATCGAAAATCGGGGCCGTTCCAATCCCCCGCACGATCCCACCACCCCCAATCCCGATGGTATACGTCCCCGCCGATTTCGCGCATCAGATCGGCGACGCGAAACACCTTGCGATAATCACTTCCCCAGTCAGGATCGCCGCCAAGCCATCCAGCCCCCGGCTTGCCCCAATTGGTGCCTTTGTACCAGTAACCCAGCAATCTCGTCGCCGGAAACCATCCCTCTCTCGTATAATCCCAGAGATAGCGGTATTGCCAATCCAGACACTCATTGCCTGCGTTGTCCAAATCCTCCCGATAGAGTCCTACAAACGCCTTGGGCGTCTCGATATGATCCCCTTTCCTCAGTGTTTGCTTGAACCCGGCCAAGCTCAACTGAGAGAGAACCGAGCCTTGCGCCTGAAGAAGATGAGAGGATGTCCAATGGCCGAAATAGTCCCACCCCATAAATACTCCATGTTTGGAATTCGAACCGTATAACCCGCACCATGGGGCGTAACTGCCGGTGCCCGGTCGAAAGCCGTAATTCAGATTTGCCATTGCGGAATTACCGATATTGCAAATCGAACCCGTGATTCGAACCAAGCCGTCATGTGGCGCCGTCCATACTCTTGCAGCGTCCTGGTTCACATCAGGATGTTGCGTACCCGCCCCGATAAACGGTGTGCCTGTGGCGTTATCCACCGCCTTGCGCCATTGCTGGTGTGCGGGATAATAGACCAAATCAACGAACTTCCCATTCTCCATATACTGGTATCGCCAGCCATTCCTCCCCTGCACGCCTGAGAACTCTTTGGAAGCCACATGGGTTTCACCGTCGGAATAGACGATTGAGGGATCGAAGGCGGTGGTGTCCCAGCCGATGTTATGGTTCATATTGACGAGAAACACCAGATGATCCCCCTTGCTCACATCTGTCGCCGCATCGAACGGAATGGTGACGCTGGCGTTAGGAGTGTAAACCCAGCCGGCATCGGGGAAGATTTGACGATCATTCAAGAGTATCCTCGCCCGCGTGCCGTCTCCTCGATAAAGGCTGGCGTTAGGATTCTTGAATGGGAAGGGATCATAGGAGTCGAACGTTCGAGGCTTGTCGATCGTGAGTGGCTCCATTCTCAAGTCCCAGCATCCGGGTTGATTCTCACCGCCCGTTATCCAGTTGAATGCTAAAGCCTCGGGATCATCCAACTTTACTCCAACCCGAAGGAAACTTGGATTTTCCACCACCAAAGGCGATTCGCCATCATTGCGAATATCAAGCCACTCCCGAATGATACTGGAACCGGGGTAAACGAGGTAATTCTTCGCGACTACCAAATCATCTCGCCGGAGTGTAATTGACAAATGCCTCTCATTATGCTTGAGTTTATTGGCGCGAGCGGAGTATAGCGTCCATCCGCCATCGTCGCCGACGATCAGTTCACCATTCACTTTCAGCGCGAACTCATCGGAATGCGCGCCTTGAGTCATCTCCATTCCGGATTCCCCGTTCCGAAAACTTCGCAGATAGAACCTTCCATTTTCCAGAACAACGGTTCGCTCCACCTTCGAGGTCCCGAATCGCCATTCCTTCCCTTTCCTGTGAATAAAGACATCATCCTTTTCCATGGCTTCGTCTCCCGTGCATTCCTCGTGAATTTGGCCTACTTGCGACGGCTCGGCAAAGGCGGCGATTTGAGGGTATGTCGCGCCAAGGGCGATTCCCGATGCCCCCTTCATGAGAAAATCGCGTCGTGTGATTTTAACGCCCATAATCCCCTCCAGATGGCTATAATCTAAGATTCTTGTCAGGCGATACAGTGAGATTACAGTTCATGATCTTGCCCGTCCGTGTTGATATGACCAATGCATCGTTCGCCGTACATGAATTCAATTCGCCCCTGATTGTAGCGCAGCCGAACTTTCCCCACGCCATCCAGTTCTATCGCCGCGCCTTCGTTAAGGCGTATGGAGTTATCGTGCGCATCGATGCCAACACCGAATTTTCCCGTAATATCCAAGCCCGCATCCCCCTTTCCATTCAAACCGATTCCCTTTTCGAAGTGGCTGTCCGCATCCTCTATTTGAATCCCATACTGGCAAGGCTTGGAGCCGTGCGCCTGAATGTTCAAGCCAATCACCACCGTTTGATCGTTTCCATCGTAAAGGTTGCTCATCTCGATATTCACCCCAAGCGCGACCATCGGGGCGTAAGAGAAGACCTCGGAGTGCAACCCAGCCGACCATCCGCGATTATTCTTCGTCAAACGGGAGCATAGCACGCAGGCGTCCCCCTGTACATGGTTGGAGGTGAGATGGGAGTAGATGGTCCAAGGGTAGGAGTTGGGACCTTTCTCCTCGTGAATGAGCGAAAGAATTTCGTGTGTCATTGCTCTGCCGGTGTTGTTGTCGGAGCGTTCAAAGCGGATCATCGTGTCAAGAGGCTCAATCGGAGGAACGCCCTGGGATACGGTGGTTTTAAGCACCTCGCCCTCCGTTTGCAAGGCGGGGTGCTCAGACGGATTTAACGCGGCTTTGGATTTCGATGGAAATAAAGCGCCCAATAAAAGCGCAAACGCGCCTTTCAGGAAGGCGCGTCGGATTGCGAAATCGTTTTCAGGGTTATCATCGCATGCTGACGAAGGCTGCGAAATGCGTGATTGCCAGAATTTCATGGGAAACTCCTTTGTCAATCTTGTATATTTGATATGCCCCTCTTGATACCTGAAAAACGTGTATAAATCGAAATGAGCCTGTGTTGAAATGCTTATGTCACTCTCTCTTAATAAAAACTCCCGAAAAGTAGGTTCCATTTTCCATTCTCCATGAGTAAACTAAAGTAACTTGATACCAATGGAGCTATATCCATGCACTTTATGTCCTGTTTGCTTTTCCAGGGGGTGAAAGAATGACCACGGAAGATATTCGCTGGTTGCAAAGATTTAACCACTTTTCAATGGCGCTGAACCAGTTGAAAAAGTTTATCGACAAGGGAGAGCTTAACGAGCTTGAGGAGCAAGGGCTTATCCAAGCATTTGAATATACCTATGAACTGGCTTGGAACACTATCAAGGACTATTATGAAGATCAGGGAGAGACGAATATCAACGGCAGTCGGGACGCATTCCGTCTCGCCTTTAAAAGAGGGTTCATTATAAATGGCGAGCTTTGGATGGAGATGATACGAAGCAGAACCATGACGAGTCACACCTACAACGAGGAGGTGGCGCATGAGATTGCAGATAAGATAGTCGAAGGATATTACGATGAGTTCGTAGATCTCCACGCCAAACTGCAATCATACATAGAGGGGGCCGAATGACCGAGCAATTCGGATTGAAGGAAACCACAATCCAAAGCCTCCAAAAGGTTTTGGAGAAGTATCCCCAGGTGGATAAAGCTACGTTATACGGCTCACGCGCCATGGGGAGATACAAAATTGGCTCGGATATAGACCTCACTCTTCATGGAGGGCAAAGCCTCAACTTTCAGTGCTTTTCAAAATTATGGATGATATCGACGAGTTGCTCCTTCCCTACACAATTGATCTCTCCATTCACCATACTATCCACGACTATGAACTCCTTGACCACATCAACCGTGTCGGAGTCGTTTTCTATGAAAGGAATACACAATAAGCGCGGGCTCGAAGCCCGCCCATTACGTAATTTAACTGCGGAATAAACGGAACAAACGGAAGAATGATCCCCTTTAAAGGAGATCAGCTTTCATACCGGATGATTAATACTCAACGGTTACAGCCTCACCCGTCTCAATGGACCTGTAGGCCGCCTCCGCCGCAGCAACCATCGGGAATAAGTCCTCCGGCTTGACTTCAAGATCTCCATTATTCAGCAATACGTCGGCAACGTTCTGATAAAACCCCACCCAATCCGACGGGAGCAGTGGGACGGTTATATGGGAGTTAATTCCGCCAATCTCCTTTGTAACCTTGATGGGCGTATCGAACCACTCCTGCTCAATAGCGCCTTCATGACCGATGATGCGCCATCGAGGCAGCTTGGCTCTGTGCATGTAACTAACGCACACATCCGCCGTTACGCCATTTTCGAGGGTGATGACGGCGTACACCATATCCTCAACCTCCTTACGGCAACGCTCGTTATAATGAGCGTAAGCAAAGACCTTAACGGGACGTAGGCGGGTAAGCTGGTAGAGTTGGTCCAGGAAATGCGCTCCCCAGTCGAACATCCATCCTCCCATCCGACTTCGAATCCCTCTCCAACCGCGAAGTGTATCCGTGGTTGGGCGTGACTCCCCGTAATCGGTGCAAGCCATGTCGATATGATAGGGTTCGCCGATGACATTCTCTTTCAAGAGCTTGCGAATGGTGACGAAATCGCGGTCCCACCGTCGATTGTGAAAAGTGGTGAGAAGACAATGATTGCGATCACGAGCGGCGATCATCGATTTCAACTCATTCACGGTAAGGCAAATCGGCTTGTCCGTCAGGCAGTGTTTGCCCGCATCCATGGCATGCACGGCGTATGAAGCGTGCAAGTCATGCGGGAGAACGATGGAGACGAGATTAACATTCTCATCCGCAAGCGCTTGATCGAAGTTTTCGTAAGTCTTAATCCCTGGATGGTGCTCCTGCGCGATTTTGCGCTTCGTCTCCTGTATGTCACAAACACCATAGAGGTTTAAGCCCTCCACCCTCTTGATTAGGCGCGCATGTTCCGCCCCCATGCCATATCCTGTCACCACGATATTAATCATCTTAAAAGACCTGTCCTCCTATCTGTTTATCATATGAGCGAAATATCCCGCTCCGAATCCATTATCTATGTTCATCACGGACACTCCCGAAGCGCAGGAGTTCAGCATCGTAAGCAACGCAGCCAAGCCCCCGAAACTCGCCCCGTATCCCACGCTTGTGGGAACCGCGATGACGGGCTGCCTGACCAATCCGCCTACGACGGACGCCAACGCCCCCTCCATCCCCGCAACGACAATAAGGACATTCGCCTCGAAGAGCTTATCGCGCTTATCCAGTAACCGATGCAGCCCAGCAACGCCCACGTCATAAAGACGCTCCACGCTGGAGCCCATCTCCGAGGCGGTCACAACCGCCTCCTCCGCAACCGGAATGTCCGCCGTTCCCGCAGAGACAACGAGCACCAATCCCGACTTTCTTTCGATCGATTCCTCGTTCGTCTGCGTCCCCGGGATGACAGCGATGCGAGCCTGTGGATTCCATCGCACATCCGGGAACTTTTGCCTTAGAGCGTGAGCAACCGACTCCTCAGCACGCGTGGCGAGCACCTTGGCGCTGCGCTGACGGAGCCTCTCGGCAATGGCGAGAATATGATCCAGCGCCTTTCCCGGGCAATAAATCACCTCAGGGTAGCCGTTACGCAGAGTGCGATGGTGATCCACCTTCGCGAATCCTATATCCTCATAAGGGAGGTCTCTCAGGTGCATCAGGGCTTCCTCAATGGAGGTTTCCCCCGTTTTAACCTCCTCAAGTAATTTTGTCAAACGATCCACATCCATAACGTTACACCCGCTTTCCTCTATTCGAGGATTCCTTCCCATGCAATTATAGCCCTATTCCGAGTGGAGTGTGAAGTGAAGAGGAACGGTTATCGTACAAGAGCGGTTTGCATGTGGCATAATCCTATAGAGAGGTAATTGGTTATATATGTCGTAATTGCCACATAGTGGATAAATGGGAGTTTAAGAGACCCTGCTTGCAAGAGCGCCATTTTATGTCGGTTTTTTATAGTGGAATCTTCAGGCTGTCTATGAATTTAATCGGGTTATGAACATCCAAATTTAGCGATTACATCTCTCCATGGCAACTTTTGTATGCAACCCTATATCCGCTCTTAAGAAAACCGATATTCTTTCTCACTTCGCATATGTCTGATAACTTAATTCGATGCAATAAATCAAATTCGTATCCGGAAAAGAAAATATTAAATGGAAATGTAAGTCTCGTGATTAATTCATTTTGGGTGACGATAACATCCAAACAATTACCTGCTCCAGCGATTCTTGTAATGATATTCCTTCTTGAATGCCCCGAAGCCCATCTATCTCTGTAAACAGTATTTTTAGGTGCGGACCATAATGATAAGTCCGCTAACTTAATCCTGGCTTTTATATGTCCTTTGATAATAATTACCAGGATATAGATATCCACTAACATATATATAATATTTATAGGATTTATATATTTCATTTAGGATCACGTTCAAGACTTTTCAAAAAATCATTTTTCTTGGTTACTCGCTGTATTGTGTGGGTATACGACAGGCGGGTATCTCTGCATTGAACTCATTCCATCCCGAAAAAGATGTCCAATGGAGTGTGCCGATACGCTTGCAAAGCCCGAATGAGGATGTGCTGCGGGCGAACCGAGTTATTAACATTCAACTCCGTCGAGGTTGGCGGATGGCTTTCAAGCCATTTGGGATATCGCACCTCGGGATTCATCCCGATGGGAATACGGAGCGGTACCATAATAAAACCGTCTTATTCCATGTCGCCGCTTACTCATCCATTCGTCACCCACAGGAACAGCGAAGAACCATATTTTTCGCTCGCTCGCCCCTCCTTTCTCCATCTACTTTGTATGAGAATGCTGTAGCGGAATTGTGCAACCAAGCGGAACCAGCGCTTCATCGAGAGATCGCGATGCGTACATCTTCATCGGTGGAATCCGATCCGAACCTTGTGTGACCCCACAAATCATAGCTTTCGCTGACGGAACATAACGCGGAAAATGCACATCGTGATATGACAATATCATATTATGAAGGTTTTTTTCAACACAAAATCTATCTTTAATGATGGTTGGTTCCATTGTGCGGCATCACTCCGGACGCACACTGAATCATGGCGGGTGGTAAAATAGATTGCATTCGAGGACACCACTTTTAGGAGCGTGCCATGACGCATGATCAACTGTGGAAAGAGGTTTTAACGGTTTTCTTTTGGGAATTCGTGCATCTTTTGCTGCCCAAAATCTCTTCGCGAGTGAACCTCTCGCAGTTGCGTCCGATGGACAAGGAGCTATTACTCACTCCCCCGCAGGGCGACGGCGCGAGCCTGACATCGTGATGGAGACGGAGGATATAGGTGAAACCGGTATTACCACGCTGGTGCACGTGGAGGTTCAGGCAAGGCGCACAAGACAGTTCCCGCGCAGGATGTGGGAGTATTTTTCGTTGCTCACCTTAAGGGAGGGGGTTTCAGTTCTGCCAGTCGCCCTTTTTCTGCTCTCGGAAAACCATGGGAACGGCTATGAGGAATATGTTCTATCGGCTTACGACGAATCGATAAATATATTCCAATACCATGTGGTGGCTCTTCCAGATTTAAAGGAGGAGGACTACGTAGATAGCGGAAACCCTCTCGGTCCCGCCGTTTGCGCACTGATGCAAAGCGCGGAAAAGAACAGGATATCGAGGAAAATAAGGCTTTATGAAAGAATAGCACGCGCTAAACTGGACGATCGGAGAACGTATTTGCTTGCAAGCGTCGTGGATCAGTATCTGCCTCTCGATACGGCGCATGTTGAGGAATGGAATAACAGGGTTCGAAGAAAGGAATCCAAGGAGGTGTCGGAAATGCTTACTCAATGGCAAACAAAATGGCTTGAGAAGGGAATAAGGGAAGGAATTGATGATGTGATGAAAAGAACCCTTCTTAGGCAAATCAAGAGCAAATTCGGAATATTGCCCGAAAAAATGGCGGAACGCATTCGAAATGAGAAAAAACCTGAGAAGTTGGAGAAACTTTCCGATCGCGTTCTCTTTGCATCCAGCTTGGAGGAGATGTTTGTCGAGGAACGTTAACTGAGATTCGACCCTTAATAAGTATTGTGGTTGCTGCGTAAAATATCATGAGTTCTCCAACAGATCATTAGGAAGCATGATATTTCGCCAATGGTTGAAACCCTCCCCCATCTGGTTCCATTCCAGAAGATTCCAAAGAGATGTGCGCATATGCCGTAATGCAAGCACTGCGCATATCCATCCCTGTGTCCACCCCGATTCAATCGACCACACCCCCCATCCCGCGTCGCTATTACTCGCCCAGTATTGCCAATTATGATAATCAAACGCCCGGTACCATCCGCCATTCAACTCAGGATGTTTTTCCGATTGAACTTGAATACTGCAAAGGAACTTGGCAAGCCTCTCCTCTGCGGCGGAATAAAAACTCTCTCCCGTCGCCGTTGTAGCCTCATGCAACCCTAAAAACGCGAAATTAGTGGTATAGAGTAGATCACACACCGGATCTCCGTTTACTTGGAGCAAAGGAGCTTCAGCGGTGCCGTAGGCGGCATTGGATTGCGGCGGTCTGCATTGGCCGTTCGCCAAATTTCCTATCTCCTCCCGTATCACTCCGCATGCATCCTGAAGCGCAAGTAAATCGGTCGCCATTCGTTTAAGCCATGAGCGATGCTCCGGGGTATCATCCACCCGCACCAGCCAGGAAAGTGGCAGCAGCATTCGCGCCCTCTCCTGTTGCATGCCGTTAGTCCACTCCCATCTGTCCGGATACGCCTCCATGGTCATTCGAATTGCATTTTCCGCCCGACGCTGAAACAGGGGGAATCCGGTTTTATGCCACCCCCAAAGATAACACGCCCAAAGATAACTTTGATAATGAGGGGAGAAGCTTGTGTTCGACTGATCGAAGAAATAACGCCATCCCAGACTGGTTAGCGGCCCCAAATCGATCCGATCTTCTCGGAAGCCCAGCCTGCCGGTAGTTCGAAGATCCCCTAGCATGCACTGCATCACTGGATCAAGCCAACGTTTCTCATGGAGAAGTGCCGAAGCGGTCAGGGTGGCGAGCATCACTCGAGCCTCGTCATCGCCGTAAGTCGCGATACGCCACGCTTCGGTGTTCAGGCCCCAGGCGATCAGTCCATACGCTCCGTTTTTCGGATCGGCATACTCCCTTTTCCGAGCGTCGGAAGTGAAGTAAAGAAAATCCAGCAGTCGCTTCGACACCCCATTATCCTCTTTTTTCCCGAACAGCTTCGAGGAATATGCCAGAGCCATTGCCGATTCGGCGGTGCAATCGCATCTGCGAGCGATGGACTGGTATTGGGATCCGTCCAATTGAATTCGGGAGACGTATCCCTCCGCAATACCGTGCGATCCATCCCCCAACACGCTCTCTATCGGCGGTGCGGGGGCAATCCCGACATCGGCGATTTTTTGAATTTGATCATCCCTTGCCGGGGATATGAGCAAGCGACTGGTATGAAACCACTTGCCCCCCCTCCGCAACGCCGTCTCCTCATGATCATCAGGCAAGTTTGCATCGAACGGATGGGATGGACGAACCGTTGCGGAGAAATGGAATTTACCAAGAGCAACCTTGGGATTGACCCAATTCAATATCCTCATCCATACGGTCTTCCATGCTTCGGATGGCTCATAGCGAGAGGTGATGAACTGGCTTAATTTGGTTGTGGACATTAGAAGATTCCGTTCGGGAATTTCGAATAAAAGAGGATAGGCGGGATCCGGTAATCCGTAGACCGCCGTGTTGAATCCGGCGACCCTACCATACGCCAAATGAGTGATGATATCGTCATCGGCGGTCAGAGACACAGGAAGGAATCTGCAATCATGCAAATCCATTAGTCTGAGTTTCGGCAATTCGGATCCGAAAAAGTCTGACGCAACGACCGCTCTGGACCATGGAGACTCTTGCATCTCGCCAAGTTTCAGTTCCGGAAGAGAACCGGTAAATTCCGCATATAACCGAAGACGTTTTCTCTCAATCTCTGCTACAAGCGAAGCAGGGATATGAATGGGATTAACGGGATAACCATCTGAAAGGAGAAGCGCCCCTGAACCGACTGGAGATTTTCGCACCGCCTCCTCAATATCCTGAAACTGGAATACCGGATATCCATTCGCTTTCAGAGTGTTTACGAGGTCGTTGGGAGTGGAGCACACGATTATCCAACCCTTATCGTCCTGGATCGTTGCACCCTTTTTCGCTTTTACGGAGGATTTGGCGGTTTCGGCGAAAGCCTTATTCTCAGGCTGTGAAGCCGAATTGTTGAACATAAACGACAATCCCCCCAGACCCGCCGTCTTAATAAATTCCCTGCGATGCATGATAAGCTATCCTTCTATCCAGTTTGACACCCTTTTATCATCTTCCCGATTCTGTCCAAAAAAGCGTCCAACCATAAATCCAACCCCTCATACAACGCCCAAATTACAATCATGAACACAATGATCGCCAGAACAAGCGCCTTGCTTTGCGCGATGCCGAGAATGGAAAGAAAAACCATATCCGGTCTGGTGATCACATACCATGAGTTCAGCCTGAGGATCAAACCGAGATAAACACCTATGGAGATGAACAGGAAGAGAAACGGGGCGAAGTATGGAAATTTCCAGCCCAAAATGCGAAATGTGCGTTCAATGGGGCGTATCGCCAAAGTGAAGCAGAATACCCCTAATCCGCTGTACAGGATGTAGTACAGGGCGGCGACATTCAATCGAAACAGAGCGGAGTGGTTAGTCTCAGCTTGGCGATAGATGTCGCTGTGCAACACTTTCCCGAGGAAATGCCTCCACTCCGTCAGGAGGTAGCAAGTGTTTGGAAGGAACGCCAACCACACAAGGAACAAAAGCGCTATAGGAATCGCAACCTTCATTCTTCTTGACGGAGGTGTCGAACTAACGATTTTATTGATAAGATAACCCAATGCAACGGGTATAAGCGCGAGGAAAATGTTCCAGCAGACCCAAAGGATGGATTGAGTGTAAAGACGTATCCCTCCCAATGCATTTCTCCTTGATGGCGGATATGTATTTGAGCAATTGTAATATTCGCTTTCCAGTGGCATCATCCTGCGTGAGATGAATGATATTATCCTCTTGTTTCGAATTTGCAATCACCATAATGGAATGTTCACGGCTGAATAATAATTTTCGGAGCGCCTTTTTCCTTGTAAGGGAATCTTTTTTCAAATTCCTCCACTTCCACTTCGTCCACTTTATAAACCTGGTCTTCTTGGAATTTCCCTGTTACGCCCTTCAAGCTTCCCTTGTATACCTCCAAAGCCATAAAGGCTTCAAAGTTCGCTCCTTCAGCGGTTGTGATACCAAAGCGCCCTGCATTCTTAAATCCGAATCGGTGGTAGTAGTCGGGATCTCCATATATAATTATCCCCTTATAGCCCAAATCCTTGGCTATCGATATCGTTCGTTCTATTAACGCCGAGCCGATTCCTCTGTTTTGATAAGGCGGCAAAACACTAATCGGTCCAAAGCATATGACATCATACTCCATGCCATCCTTGTCAACCACTTTCGCTTTGGAATAAATAATATGACCGACTATCCTATCATCCGATATTGCAACAAGATCCAACTCATATATGAAGGCGAGAACCTTGCGGAGTTTGTTAACTATTAAATGTTCAACGCAACCGGGTCTGTACATATTCCAAAACGCCTCCCGTGTGAGGTTCTCCACTTCGGCGTAATCGTTTTCGTTCTCTCGACGAATGGTAATACTCATTTTTTCCTCTTCGTAACTGACTCTTTTCTGTGACTTTCCGGATATGTTTGCTCCGTCGTTTGCTCCGTTGTTTGCCCTTTATCTTGACTTCAGCTGCAATGATAGATCGTCCACGTAGAAAATCGCATGGTTATCCGCCAGACAGACGAATCCCAGCCATTCCAGAGATTGAAACTTAGGCGAGCCGTCGGGTAGGCTTGGGAATTCTCTGGCGGTCGCTCCCAAAGTGGAAACAGTCATATCATAATGTCCGTTCGATAAATCGCCAAGGGGACAGCGGATATGGATGTGATACCACACTTCATTATCAATGCGCATCAGCTTCGATCCGTTGGCGTAAAGATCGCCGTCTCTGATTTGGAGGCTAGGCCCCACTAAGTAAGGATTGGCGGAATTTCGCCATTCCACAAATGCAATTGCTCCGGGTTCCATGCGGATATCGAAATCCAACTCGGCGACGCCCTTGGTGGTATTGGGAGCGTATTGCAATAGAGGCTCCCAAGGATGCGTCATTCCAGGCTCGCACTTGAATTCAAGGCAGTGTTTCCCAACGCAAGCAAGTTTATCCGTAACACGGATGAAGGCTCCTCCCCTCTCGCCTATCACTTGTCCAAGCTTAGGCAATGCACCAGCCGCGGTATGCTCAAAACCATCACGAAACGTCAGAGGTTTTGGGGGAGGAGGCGGAGGAGGCAGCTTCCCTGGCATAGAGTGAAACTTTTTCGCGCTATTCACCCACGCTTTCTCGCCATACAACCCTATCTTTTCCATCTCTATCGGATGAAAACCCAGCTTCAACGCAGGCGAATCCTTCCTCAGGCGGAAATCGTATCTATTCGCATCCACAAACATAGGATCGGCTATGAGCGAATGTTGATCCTCCCCTTGCGCTTGCCAGAAGGATAGTGGATGCCCCCAAAAATCGATGGTAGCCCCTTTTGCTGCGGAGTACAGGTTGTCGTCGAAATCATTCCTTAATGCAGGCGCACTCCAGGATAGGAAAAGCGACCCCTGCTTCACGTAACAGATATTGTCACGAATGATGTTATGCGTGTCTGGAACGAACGGCCAAATAAGTGCGGTGGCGGAATCGGCGAAGATGTTGTTCTCAATGGTATTGTCGTGGGCGCCATTGTGCCCCATCAGGCAGCCGGCGAACACATCGTATACGATATTATCCTCAACCGTATAACCACTGGTTGTGGCGTCCAAGTATATCCCCCATGCGAATGGCGGGTTGGGGTAAGGAAAGACATCATAAATAAAATTCCCTTTGATGACTGATCCGGTAGACACGCCCAAGCAATATATTCCACCCCCGTCGCTTAGTTTGCCCCTCATCACCCGGTAGATTCGGTTGTATTCGATCAGGTTGTTGTTGGTGTCGTTCGGTTCATCCCCCCAGTTCCATCCGACGGATATCCCATCGTAATTCAGATCGTGAATGTCGTTATGCGAAAGAGTGTTGTGGTCACTTTGCGCCACCCATATCCCCACTCCCGCCGGATAGACGTAACCGCCATCATAGATTTGATTGTTATCGACCCGATTGTACGAGGAGAGATCCTCAGGATTGCTCGGACGTGACTGATCCCCGATTTTCACCCCTCCAACGCCCATGTCACGGATGATGTTATGCTGAATGAGATCATATCGGCACCCCTTGTTCAGCCATATAGCGTTCGTGCCGATGTGGGCGATATCGCAATGATCCAATTGGAAATGGTCCAAACCCTCCGCCATGATGGCTGCGGGTACCGTCACCGCAGCCTGACCGTCGCTATGCCCTTGCGGTTCCAATGTCCAATCGGAATATTCGAAGTGAAATCCAGTTATTCGAATATAACCCAAACGCCCGGTTTCCGGATTCCCATCAAATTGCATCAGAGTATCCGTAACAGGGGCGATGATATTCTCCTTGTTTGGATTTTCTCCATGGTAGGGCATATACTCCACCACCCCGGTTCGCTCGTTTAGATACCACTCCCCGGGCAGTTTTAGTCCCTCCCGAATATTATTAATGGTGTACCTTTGATCCCGCTCCCACGTGCCGAAGGGCCAGTTCGAGGAACCGGTAAAAGTTACGATGTGGTTTTCCTCATCCAGGGATTTGATTCTAAGCCGAGAGGTCTCCCATGAATGATAGACAACCACCTGAGCATCGGATATGTCCGGCCACCGTTCGAAATCTTGACCGTGATAGATAAATGCGGTTCGATCCCTCGTAACATATTGATGCGTGGCCGGATCCGTTATCGGAGGTGCGGGGCCGACCATCCTATAAAAACCCTTAACAGGCAAATGCGCCCGGATACGGCGCTTTCCATTTACGAAAAGTTGCTGAAAATCCCATCCTTTCAACGAGACAGGTAACTTCGCACTCCATACGCCATCTGATCCCTTTTTCCAACCCTTGATGGCTCTTCCACCGCTTATAATCGGCGTCTCGCCTAGGTATGCCGCGAAAGTAACGGGAGAGTTAGTCGTTCCGGAATCCGCAGGAGTAACCACAATCGGCTTCCCGATAGCGTATGTTCCGCCCTTGAAATAGACGGTCACCGGTCCCCGTATGCCACCCGATGCGCGCTCCTTTCTTAATGCGGTTAGAGCGCCATGGAATGTGGCGAGAGGACCATCCGTGCGAGTGCGGTTGGGCATGGATAAACGCCCGCTCCAATGGTCGTTGCCGTTTGGGGCGACATAAAGCGTTAAACTTGCGGACGCGCCGGAGTAAGTGAAAAGGGTAAAGAGGATAGCCAATAGGAAACAAAGCCGTCTTACTCGTAGGATTATGCCCATATTTTCCTCCTCGATAAAAGTTGAACTCGGGACCGGTGATGAGGCACCGCCATGATTGATATGCCGACAGGTTTTGAGAAGCGTTTTCTCTCTGCTTTTATTGTGCAACATTTCGCGGAATATCCAAAATATGCATTATCCAATTGGCTACGCGCGACGTTCCGTTTTTCTCTATCCATTCCGATCCGTCGGATTGGTCAAGTCTGAACGTTCTGATTCTCCTTCACTTGCAAAAAACAAGATTTTCTTTGCACAATAGAAGAGGATTCCGATTATGGCATTTGCACGGAATTCACCACCGGCAATTGCGAAATTCAGAAAACGAGACTCATCATTCTCATTACACTTTCGGCGCAATACCTGAAAACCGAATTTCGCAATTATTTGACTCTACTTCAATAAGGTTGTATTCATAAAGGAGACAACGCGAATATGCGAACCCGATCCCTCGTTTCGTTGTTAATCGCTCTCATATTTTTCATCCTTGCCACCTCGTTCTCTCAAGCTCAGCAAACCAATAACTACGAACTTCGCGCGGTGCCTGCGCCAGGAGAGGTGAAAATCGATGGCAAGCTAAACGACTGGGACCTCTCCGGGCAAATATTGATGTGTTACGACCTCGCCCACTTGCTAAATACCCACTCAGTGAAAATCGCTGCGATGTACGATAGAAACTATCTCTACTTCTCGTTCCACTTCAAGGACACGACTCCGATGATTAACCGCATCAACCCCAAAACCAACCCCGCCGACGGTTGGAAGGCGGATGCGGTGCAGGTGCGTATCCTAGCGGGCGGACGCCCAATGCATATCACTGCATGGTACTACACCCCTCTAAAGGAACCCGCGATGAGCATCCATTACGGAATGTGGGATCCGAAATCACCGGATTACAAGGACTTGAACAATGCCTTGGCTACGGGGGCGAAGGAGGCGTTCCGCAAAGATCCGGATGGAAAAGGGTATGTGCAGGAGATGGCGATCCCTTGGAAACTCATTATGCCCAACGGCGAACCTGCGAAAGCTGGGGATACCTTGCGTATGGGCGTGGAGGCGTTTTGGGGCACGCCTGCAGGCACGGTATGGCCGCAACATCGCTACGCCGATCTCATCAATCCACACAATCCTCAGAGAGAGTTCTTTTGGGAGAACAGCAGCGCCTGGGGTAAGCTGACGTTTCTTCCCCGAGGACATGTGTCACCATCCCCATCCATCCACCAAGTTTCGGATATCCAACGCTTGGAGAGACTACGATACTCCACTTCGGGATCCGTTCCGATTAGATATTGGCTTCCAAAGGACGAAGCTGTCACTTTGGTAATCGAAAAGCCTGACGGTACTAGAGTCAGAAACCTCATCGCCGATTACCCGCGGCATGCCGGTTGGAACACGGACTATTGGGATGGCGCGGACGATAACGGCAGACTCATGCCTCCCGGAAATTACATCGTGAAAGGTCTGCGACATGGGCCTCTTCATCTGTATTACGATTTCGCATACGGCAATGCGGGCAATCCCATGTGGCTCACCCCGAATAACCGCGGCGGCTGGTTATCCAATCATATGAATCCATTCGCCATCACTGCTGGCAGGGAGAACGTTTACATCTCAGCCCCATTCGCCGAAGGGGCGACATCGGTATTGAAAATCAACCGAAAAGGGCAGCGGCAATGGGGAATCGGCAATATCAACGGCGGGCCGATGGTTCGCTATGGCAAGTATCTGTTTCTTCTTGTTGGCGGTCCAACCACCGCATGGGGAGGTCCTCCAAGCGACAAGGTCGCCATCGTGCGCATAAACGCCGCGACGGGTGACTACGCCCCCTACCCAGACGGCAATTATATGCATAACATCGCCACCATTCCGCCGATGGCGGATTGGGCGCCGCCTCGCAAGCCCATCGGCGAGCTGATGGCGACTCATGGTTTCAACGTGGACTGGCTTCAACGCCAAACCCTTGGGATCGCCGCATCGGAAGGCAAGCTTTACGCATCCATACATTACCAAAACAAGGTGGTCATAATTGATCCGGTGCAAGGCAAAACACTGCAAACCATTCCTCTGAAACTCCCGGCGGGTTTGGCGACCGCTCCAAACGGCGTTCTTTACGCCATCAGCGGCAACGATGTGGTGAAATGGAACGGAGGTGATTCCTGGTCAACCGTTGTGAACCATGATCTATTCGCTCCGGTTGCCTTGGCGATTGACAACTCCGGCAATATTTACGTATCCGACTGGGGTTCCGCCATGTGCGTCAAGGTCTTCACTCCCAATGGGACTCTTATGCGAACAATTGGCAAAGTGGGCGGAAGAGCCTTGACCGGTCCTTATGATCCGAATGGCATGTTCCTGCCTTCGGGAATCACCCTTGACGACCAAAATCGATTATGGGTGGCGGAGGATTGGACTAGTCCGAGGCGAATCAGCCTCTGGGACACTGCCACTGGGAGATTTTTAAAGGAGTTTTGCGGTTCCACATGGTACGCCTCGGAAGGCGCGTGGATCAACCCATTGAACCCAAATCAGGCTTTCGTCATGGGCAACACCTGCCAGCTTGATTGGAAAAATGGGTTGTGGCGTGTGACCGGCTCTCTCTGGGAGCCTGCCGAAAAGGACGATCTGATCGGTTTTGATAACCAATCCATCACGCATATGACCGTGATGAATTACCAAAAGCGGAAATTGTTGATCGCAAGCGGAGGGGCGATTCTCTGCATTGCGGAACTACACAGGGATTACGCCAGGCCATTGATGGCGATGGGGGATATCTACGGTCTGTATCAGAACACGGCTTGGCCGAACATCATCCTCCGACATCTCACGGACACCCCTCAGCAATTGCAAGATTTGGAGAAACGGTACCCAAGCGCGTTCAACGGTTTGGGACCATCTTACCCGGATGTGGCGATGATGTTGGGGAATCCCGGAGTGCATCGCTATTTCCTCTGGATCGATAAAAACGGGGACGGAAGAATCCAGAGCGACGAAATCAGCTTTTACACTCAGGAGCAACTGGGAACGATGAAACTGGCTCCCCAGAATTCAGGGTGCGGCTGGGAGTATGCGGTTGATCCCAACCTCAATATTTACTTTCCCGGCTCCACTACTAATAATCGAGAACAGATTTGGGAGCTGCCGCTTGCGGGATGGAACAGGGATGGGGCGCCCGAATATCAGTTGAATTCAGCGAAACGGATATCTCAGTTTCCCGTATCCGGTTTCCCGGATTCCTTCATGGCGGCGGATGATCATAGCCACATCCTCCTTGGGCAATCCCCAATGATGATGTTTTCCAACAAAGGAAAACTTCTTTGGACCTATCCCAATCCCTGGTCGGGCGTGCACGGTTCGCACACGGCGCCGATGTCAAAACGGGGTCAGTTAATCGGTCCACTATACGTGCTTGGTTCCGCCACTGCACCGCATAACATCGGCGAAGTGCTCTGCATTAGCGGGAACCTTGGGGAGCGATACCTGATGACCGATGATGGGCTTTTCATCGCCAATCTCTTCCGCGACAGCCGCGCCGCCCCGGACGCCTTGCCCGACACCGCCGAAAGAGGCATGAATTTGGATGACTACACTGCGGGCGGGGAGAGCTTCGGGGGCGGGTTCTTCCAAAATCCTCGGGATGGAGGATATTACATCGAAGGGTCCGTGGATAGCTGCAGGGAGGCGTCCATGGTGGTGCGTTTAAAGGGAATGAACGACATCTATCGGCTGCCCGCCAAAACCATCCGATTCACGCGGGCGGAATACCTCAAATCGCAGAAAACACTGTCACTACAGGTGGCGAAGCAGGCGAAAGCGAAGGTTCTGGATATCGCCGCCATGCGCCAAACGGTAAACGGAATGCCGTCCGAGAATCAGTTCGACTGGTCGGACAATCGCGTAGCCACATGGAGCTTCGATCCCATGCACTCCGCTCAGGCGACCTGGAGCTACGACTCCAGCAACCTCTACCTATGCTTCCGGGACATTCAGGACGATACTCCGATGATCAACCATGGCAAGGACGTGAAAACCCTCTTCAAGACAGGGGACGCGTTGGAGTTCGAATTGAGAACCTCCCCGGACGACAACACATCCCAGGTGATTCCAGGCGATTTGAGACTGTTGCTCAGCGTTTTCCACGAGAAACCCGTGGCGGTGTTGTATCGTTACAAGGTTCCGGGAACGACTCAGCCTCTTGATTTCAGCTCTCCTGTGGGAACCACACACATCGACCAAGTGAAGGTTTTGGAGGACGCCCGCATTCTTATCTCCCGCAAGGAGAACAGCTACACCGTATGCGCCTCCATCCCTCTGAGCGATCTGGGATTTTCGCCCGAGGCGGGTCAATCCTACAGGGGCGATTTCGGTGTGGTCTATTCCGACAAGACCGGCACCATTGACGAACTGAGGATGTATTGGGCGAACCCCATTAACGGGATGGTGAATGACCTCTTCTCGGAATCTCAGATACAACCCGGGAATTGGGGTGTCTTCAAGGTGGGGCGATAAGGATGAATATCAAACATTCAATCACTCTCATGCTCCTCGCATGCCTCCTGATTCCCATATGCGCACTGGGGGCGTCCGAGGATACCGGCGGGCAATGGCAGGGGACTGTGCAGCCTTGGGGCACTAACCAAACGGCGAGCGTTCATCCCTTTCTCGTCACAAACACCGGAGGGGAGGAGGCGTTTGGAAACCCCAATGGCGATATCCGCGACCATCTGGCTGACGCTGACTTTTGGACTGAACAGCTTGGATGGGCGTGCGGATACGGCGGGGTATTCAAGACGGTGGATGGCGGACTCACCTGGTGTCGGATGAAGCCGCGCGGAGGATGGTACCATATCCGCATGACCGGTCCCAATAAAATCTGGTTGTTAGAGGGGTTTTGGGGACAGGGCAAAGCGAACCTCTGGCATACGACCGACGGCGGAAAAACTTGGAACCTGGTTTTGCAAGGAAAAACCCAGGGATGGAACGATCTCTTCTGCAGGGGAGAGGAGCGATGGGTCCTCTGCGGGGGGTACCAGAGCTATTTCAGCCATGACGGCGGAGCGACTTGGAGCCCCATTCCGTTTAACGGCTTGATGAACGGCGCACTGCACCTGGCGATCCCGGGGGACGTTCCAACCAACGAAAAGGGCGGGTTCGTCGCCTATGTTCTCGGAAACGCGGGGCAAAGCCTTCAACTTGTAAAGAGCGAGGATGGCGGCGCAAACTGGAAAGGCGTTCCGATCCCCGAGGATTTCGCCTCCCTTTCCTATTGGCCCTCCGCAATGTTCTTCAGCGACAGCATGCACGGCTGGATCGGTTCCGGAGAAGGGGAGTTGCTCTACACCGCAAACGGCGGCGAAACCTGGCAAAGGGAACACCTCCCCACCAAGCAGAGCGTCTGCGCCATCTGGTTCGATAGGTTGGGGCGAGGGTATGTCTCAGCCCTTAACAACGATATGAACCACCCGCTGGTGTCGGTCTACATGACCTTGAACAACGGAGAGACATGGGCTCCTGTTCTGGTGGGCCATAAGCAGATCAACGCATTTTGCTCCCTTGGCGGGAAACTGTGGGGAGTGGGCAACGAACCGGCGAACGTGCCCGAAGACCTTGTAATCATCACCGATAATCCCTGAGAGCAGTCGGATCGGACTGATCCGACCGATCCCCCAAGAGAGGAGATAACATGCATAGCGCCGCCAATATTACTGAACCGTTTTTCCGTCAAGCGCTGCCCGTTTGGCTCCCCGGACGCGAAACCGAGATGAATCTTACCCTAGGTTTCCGCGCCATACTTCCGCCATCGCACGATGCCTCGCTTCGCATCGCTGCTTGGACCCGATATCGCGTATGGCTTAACGGTAATTTCCTGGCGTGGGGACCCACCCGGGGACCTCACGGTTATTACCGAGTGGATGAATGGGACTTGAACGGAAAGCTGCATCAAGAGCGTAATCTCCTCGCCATTGAGGTAGCGGGGTATAACGTCAACAGCTACGAACTCCTCGATCAACCCTCCTTCCTGCAAGCCGAAGTGGAGGGCGATGGAAAAGTCATGGCGGCGACCGACTTGAACTTCGAAGCCCTCATCCCCGGCGAAAGGGTGCAAAAGGCGGCGCGTTACAGCTTCCAAAGAGGGTTCTCGGAGGTCTATCGGCTTCGATGCGACTCCTTTTCCTGGCGCACGGACCTAAATGCCACTTTTATGAGAGTGCCTCTTCAAACACAAGGGGAGAAGCGGTTGCTCGCGCATCATGTTCCCTTGCCCAAGTTCGACCTTCGGTATCCAATTGCACACGTCTCTCACGGTCGACTTGAACATATCGAGCCAGAGTCCCTTTATTCCGATCGCAGTCTGGTGAATATCTCAGATCAATTCAAGGGCTATCGCATGGAGGAGTTGGAGGAGACCCCATTCCGGGATATCCAAAAACTGGCGAGCGTGGAAGTCGTGAATGACGGAAGTCGCTACTCCTTGAACGCTCCATTTGAAATCCCAGCCGATAGCTGGCGCATCCTTGATTTCGGCGTAAACAGTAGCGGATTTCCCGGTGTTCAACTCTCATGCGAAGCCCCCGTTCGCCTTATTCTCGCTTTTGACGAGATACTAACAAATGGCGATGTGAACGACAAGCGGCTGGGTTGCATTAACGTAGTGGATTACCATCTGGAACCGGGAACATATGCGCTGGACGCCTTCGAACCCTACACCCTTCGCTATCTGAAGATTTACGCCATAGGCGGTGGCGTGAGCGTGAACAGGATCCACCTGCGCGAGCACGCCTCGCCGGACGCGAACAAGGCGATTTTTCGGTGCAGCGACGATCAAGTGAACCGGATTTTTGAGGCGGCGAGAGAGACATACCTTCAGAACGCTGTGGATGTCTTCACGGATTGCCCCTCGCGCGAGAGAGCTGGATGGCTCTGCGACAGCTTCTTCACGGCGAGAACCGCTTTGGATCTCACCGGTCACACGAAGGTCGAGGACAATTTCCTCCAAAACTTTCTGCTTCCGGACAGGTTTCCCTTCCTCCCCGAGGGGATGCTGCCCATGTGCTATCCCTCCGACCACAACGACGGCGTTTACATTCCGAACTGGGCGATGTGGTTTGTGATAGAGTTGGAGGAGTACCGCGGTCGCGGCGGCGATCCTAAACTTATAGCCGACTTGAAACCCCGCGTGATGGCGTTGATGGACTATTTCAAGCGGTACGAAAACACCGACGGGCTGCTGGAGAAGCTGGAGCAGTGGGTCTTTGTGGAATGGTCCCGGGCGAACGATTTCGTTCAGGATGTGAATTACCCAACCAACATGCTCTACCACGGTTGTCTCCGATCCGTCGCTCGGCTTTACAACGACGACGCTTTCGCGAAAAAGGCTGAAAAGGTGAAGGCGCGGATTTTGGAGCAATCGTTTGACGGCGAGTATTTCGTGGATAACGCCTTGCTAGACGGGGATGCGCCAGGGGTGACCCGCAACCGATCGGAGACCTGCCAGTATTACGCCTTTTTCTTCGACATCGCCTCCGCCGAAACGCATCCCGAGCTCTGGCGAAAACTGAGAGACGACTTCGGTCCCATCCGCGCCGAGGTTGACCGCCATCCGGAAATCCACCCATCCAACGCCTTCATCGGCTATTACCTGCGCTTGGAGTTGCTCTCTCGGTTAGGCGAGGCGGAGAGTATCCTGCGGGATGTTCAGGGTTATTTCTCATATATGGCGGAACAGACCGGCACGCTCTGGGAGAACGCGGGGAGTTACGCGAGTTGCAATCACGGCTTCGCCTCGCACGTGGCGCACGTACTCCTCAGGGATATCCTCGGCGTTCAGGTATTTCCCTTGGAGAAACGAGTTCGCTTCTCCCCGCCGATAGTCTCCCTGGATTGGGCGGAGGGCGAAATCCCCACGGGGGAATCCAAAATCGTCTGTCGTTGGAGCGGGAGCGGGAATATCGACATAGCTATCGCGCCGGAGGGTTGGAGGATGAATTGATACCATTCAGTTATAACGTCCGCCTGCAAAATCTCCGTTCATCGTCGCAGCGGTAGCAGGTACTACATCAAACTTATTGGGAAATGGGATATATACACCTGAGGGTAGATCATTGTATTATAGTTGGATGTTTATCTCATTACGTTCACTATTCCATTTTGAAATATATTTATTCCAAATAATATATTGGATCCTCGCTATTTCGTGTGGATAATAATATTACCCGTTCCCACCTGTTTCATCCGGGCAACTCGAAATTCAACTTGCCCGCTATGAGGTAAATGATTGTTTTGAAATAGCTTGAATTTCGATACCCTCGCGCCTTGGCTTTGGCCGCTTGGATGAGGGAGTTTATCCCCTCCATAAGCCCGTTTGTAAGTCGGTCCGGGAAGTAATTAAGAATACGCGAAGCGTAAGCCTTTATCGCTTTCGCCAGTCTTTTCATGCTCAGCCCGATATCGCTTTGCGTAACCCACAGATACCATGCGTCAAGATGGGCGGCGGCTGTCTCACGGTCCGGAAGATCCCAAAGCTCAAGGAGGTTTAGCTTCATCAATGAGAAACTTGTTTTCGATTGATAGGCCTTGGCCGTTGAAAAGTTAAGCATTTGCAGCATTTCGAGCTTGTCCTTCCGGCGATCCGTAAGATTTTCCGGTCGCTTCAACCAGATATAACGGCTCTGTTTTAGAAGATCGTTCATTTTCACCTCCTGGCGGCGGATTTGATCAACGGCGTTATTCGCCGGTTTGGTCACGTGAAAACGATCAAATGTGATATTGGCGTCGGGAAACTCATTCAAAGCGCCCTCATCGAAAACAAGTTTTCTCATAAATGAAGGCGGGTGACATGTCCATGCAAATTGTCTTAATGTTGGAGGGGAAGCCTCCGTGACTCCTTAACTCTTCGCTAAAACTCCCGAAGGTTCGATTGTCCTTGCCCACCGTAACGAACAAAACCCGCTTTCCGCGAATGTCGGCGAAAACACTCACGTACTTGTGGCCGGGCTTGACGGATGTTTCGTCAACGCCAAGCTCGCTCACTTCGCTCATGTCGACCTTCGAACGCGCCTCCTCGACGTAATGCCTGACCCAATGCGCCATATCCGGGTGTCGTGAACGTTCAACATCCGGGCGACGGCGTTTACGGGCATAGACTGACAAAGCATGATGACGATCGCCTCGAACAACAAAGTGAATCCGCTTTCCGGTCGGCTCCAGGGCACACGCACGGTCTTGACACCGCATCGAAGGCAGTTAACGCGGGGAACCGGCGCGTGAAGATATGTGCGATGTTCGAAGAAGTTCAGATGACGCCATCGTCGAGGTTTGGCGTCATACACCTTGGAGGATGCAGTGCATTCGGGGCGGGGAAACTCACTTCCCCCGGAATAATCGAGATGGATGTGAAGCTCCCCGGTTTCAATATTAAAATCGACCTTGATAACCTTGTAAGGTGGCTGCAATCCAAACGCGGCGGAGAAAAGTGCGTTTTCATGGTTCATTTTGATGTCTTTCCTTGGGTGAGATGATGTTGGAGATAGGATACCTTGTCAATGACTACCCACACAAAACAGCGAGGAACCTTTTAACGCCTGTTCTGCCCTTTCTTTTTCCCATGCCCAACATCTACCTTTAGGTGGCATTTTTCCAAATAATTCGTAAATAAGATTGGGTCTTCCCCCGGACCAGTTTGGAGCATCCAATGAATGCCATCTTTCTTCTCTTTTTATCTCGCGATAAACGGGATTCATTCGATGAGCAGAGGATTTCGCGTAAATAAAAAGAATATCATACGCAATATTCAATGAATATATCGTTTTGGCCTCAATGATATTTTTGCGTGTTCTATTCACAACGATTTCATTTCGGAAATTGCTTTCACCGAACACGTCATCCATAACTGCCTTGGCATAATGGCTGATATGATAATCAAGATGCACATAAATGCTTCCAGTTTCGGATAGGAGTTCGCGCAGAAGAACGACCGTCTCGTAGAACCATTGAAGATAGGAATCCATCCCCCGACCCTAAGTATCACGATACGCCTTTTGCTCTATCACACTCGCCTCCTTCACAAACGAAGCCCCGCCAGTCTCCTCTCCCGGATCATCCGGGACGGTGGCGGTGTAGGAGAAATCGGCACCGGTGTTGAAGGGCGGGTCGATGTAGATCAGGTTCACTTTGCCGGCGAATTCAGGAAGCAACGAGGGAAGAACATACTTTTTGTCGCCCCAGATCAGGCGGTTGCGCCATTCGGTTTCGGAACCTTCGCTGAATAGGTCCAAAGCTTTTTGCCGTTCCTGCGCGGATTCATTCACGGTTTCCACGGTCTGGAACGGCAGGCTGATGCGCAATGGCGCGGTTTTCCGTCCGTTCGTATCGTATTTTCCATCCCAGATCAACTCGGTCATTCATTATCCTCGGTTATTTTGTGTAAATTGAGATAGCGCCCATGCCTTGCATTCGAATATGCCGACCTTCATGTCGGCATATTCGGAACCCTCCGCATGCCGTATATAGGTTTGCAAGGGACTCCATTTATTGCTTCACCTTCATAATACCTTTAGCTTGTATTTTCCGTGATGAATATAAAAACGATGCACCGGTTACTTGTGGAAGGCGTGTCATAAGGATGCCACTTCCAAGGTAGTGGCACGGATCATCTCCGGAATCTCAATCTTCTCACCCTTTGCGAATCTATCCTTGATGCAAGGCTGCGTCGTCTTTGATGTTTGCGAGAGATTCCTCGCAGGTGACTCCCTGTGCGTAGCAGTCTTGCAAAGCCGGGCATTCCGCATAATAACCGTCCTTATCCTTCTCGATGATGACGGGCATCGTGTATTTTTTCTTGACTTCTTCGCTTTCACAATCATAGTCGTTATTGATAAATGTACCAGATATGGAGATTCGATGCATACCTCATTGGCGTGCGCCTCGCTGAGATATCCCTGCGTTCATTAAATGTGGGATAAAAATGCGGATGATCTGATATGCAATGGGAGGAGATATTTGGGAGCCAATCGGGGGCGAAGAGTTGTGCGGCGAGATGCAAGCGCGGAGAGTGAGAAGGTTTTTTTTATCCGCCCCACTCTCCGCAAGGAAGTCGTCAAACGCGCTTCAGGGCCTGATCCAGGTCTTCGATCAGATCGTTCACATCCTCTATCCCCACCGACATCCTCACGAAATCCGGGGTCACGCCCGATGCGATCTGCTCCTCCTCGGATAGCTGCTGATGCGTGGTGGAGGCGGGATGGATGACGAGGGATTTGGCATCCCCGATGTTGGCGAGCAGCGAGAAGACGTTCAGATTGTCGATGAACTTCCTGCCCGCTTCAAGGCCTCCCTTGATGCCGAAGCCAAGCATCGCGCCAAACAGCCCTTTCGCGTGGTACTTTTTCGCCACTTCGTATTGGGGATGATCGGGCAGCCCCGGGTGGTTCACCCAGGTGACCTTTTCGTGACCCTGCAGGTATTTCGCGATGGCGAGGGCGTTTTGGCTGTGACGCTCCATCCTTAGATGCAGGGTTTCCAATCCCTGCAGGAACAGAAAGGCGTTAAACGGGGAGACGCAGGATCCCATATCTCTCATACCCTGCAGGCGAGCCTTCAAAACATACGCCATGCTCTTAAGTGGCTCCGGCAACTCCATGAACACCAGTCCGTGATAGGAGGGATCGGGCTGGGTGAATGCCGGGAATTTGCCGTTCGCCCAATTGAACTTGCCGCTATCCACAATCACGCCTCCGATGCTGGTTCCGTGTCCGCCGATAAACTTCGTGGCGGAGTGGATGACGACATCCGCGCCCCATCTGATCGGGTTCACCAAGGCGGGGGAGGGCATGGTGTTGTCCACCATCAACGGCAAACCCGCGTCGTGGGCGATTTTCGCAACAGCCTCGATGTCCAGCGTGTTGAGCTTAGGGTTACCCAGCGTCTCCGCGTAGACCAATCGAGTGCGATCCGTTATGGCTCTTTCGAAATTCCTCGGGTCATCCGGATCCACGAAATGCACGTAAATCCCCAGCTTGGGGAGGGTGTATTTCAAGAGGGTGTAGGTTCCGCCGTAGAGGGATGTGGAACTGACAATTTCATCCCCCGCCTGAACGATGTTCAGGATCGCCAAGGTCTCCGCAGCTTGCCCCGAGGAGGTCGCCAACGCCGCCACTCCGCCTTCGAGGAGAGCCATGCGCTTCTCGAAGACATCCTGAGTGGGGTTCATCAGCCTCGTGTAGATGAACCCGAGTTCCTTAAGACCGAAAAGATTGGCTGCGTGCTCCGCGTTGTGGAACACATAAGAAGAAGTCTGATAGATGGGAACCGCTCGAGAAGTGGTGGCGGGGTCCGGAACCTGCCCCCCGTGCACCGCAAGAGTATCGAAACGGAGTTTGCTTTCATCCATTGCCATGCGTTGATTACCTCCCGTGAAAATAGTATAGTTAGTTTATCAGATTATATGTATTTATGTCAAATATGTTTCTCATCGCCCGGCGCCGCCGCGAAGAAGATACGATATGGAGCGTTATCGTACTTGACAAACTATCCCGATTGTGATATTTTGTATGATACGAAAGTTTTCACAGGACTTTGCCGAAATATGAGTTCCGACTGTGCGAATTAACAGTTTTTTACCATTTTCACGTTCCGAGGCCTAAGTATTTCGAGATAGTCCGCCGATAATAAGTTCAGAAGAGATGCAAAAGGCAAACCTTCAGAAATGCAGGGACGCAAAACCATGGGCCTAAAGGCTTGAGGGGAACCCCTCGGGAAGCTATGGCTGCCAGGTTGCCGTCTTTCGACTTCGGATTTTCCTCACGGGAAATCCCCGATGAGAAAGGGGCAAACAATGAAAATATCGATGGAAGAGGTTGGCAACATTCTCCGCACTCAGCAGGCGGGGGGGGTTGCGGGTAACGCATCCAACCCGAACACGGGAGTTGCGGTTGCGCAGGTCAGCAATCAACATCCTGCGGCCAGCGTGGAGTTATCCTCCCGAGCGCAGGAGATCCAACTCGCCAAGCAAGTGGTGAATAACTCTCCGGACACGCGCGATGAGATGGTGCAAAGTCTCAAATCTCAAATAGATAATGGTACGTACCATGTTACCGGCGGCGAGATTGCGGATTTGATCATGCGCAGAGCCTATGCGGACAGGATTCGTTAGCAGGGTGATTCTCACAACCACCTCAATCGGTTTTTCCAAAGCGGGGACGATACAAGTCCCCGCTTTTTTACTCGCTCAACCCGCAAGCTCAGCCGATTTTCCCCGGCGCCCATGCGGAGAATGGAACGGTTCTCTACAAAAAGGCGAAAGTGACGTAAAACAACGAGGATGCCGCAGGATGAGCACATGGTTCAACTTGGAGGCGCCTCCGAATCGTTAATCAGTTCGCAAATATGCAGTCTTTTCACCTCTAGTTCGTCGATCCTCATTTTTTTAATCCGAACCCGCCCCAAGGCAAGACTGCCAATCGCCAAAGCTCCAATCGCAACCGCTCCAATCGCCAAAGCCCCCAGAGATATCGCTCCGAACGCAGCGGCTCCCGTTGCGAATGCACCTACGGCACCAGCGCCAAGGGCGGATGCGCCTGTCGCAGAGGCTCCTGTGGCGGAGGCTCCTGTGGCGGAGGCTCCCGTGGCGGTGGCTCCCATTTTCACGCTTTTAAACCGAACGCTCTTCGGTTGTTCCTTCGGTTCCGAAGTCCCTGTGTTTTCTTTTTGGTTCATAATCTTCTCCTTCATTCAACATTCTGCCGGATTCCCATGCGGAATTGCAACCCACCGGGTATTACCGGGAAAGATATCCAACGGCTATTCAAATCGCCTTAACATAGGGTAAAAATACCATTGTAATTCGCAATGCAAGGGAATACCACGCCTCTCTCAATATGCGGCCATCGGTTCCTCCATTAAGGCGATTGCGGATTGTTAACAAAGAGGCGAACCCCAAACCTAACGAGTTTCGCACCTCTAAGTAAAGGAGACAACGGTATGATAAAAAATGTTCTGCTTCTCTCATCTCTTGTATTGATCGCATCTCTTTTCCCCTGCCGCTCCCTCGCGGCGGACACCTTCGGCAAGGAGGCATCTTTCCTAAAAAAGCATGTCAAAACGATTATCCTCTCCGAAGGGAAAAACGGTCCGGCGGTGCTGGTGGTTCCAGCCTATCAGGGAAGGGTCATGACCAGCAGCGTGGACGGGGATAACGGGTTAAGCTATGGTTTCGTAAACGACAAATTCATCGCCACCGGCAAGCTCGTTCCGCACATGAACGCATTCGGCGGCGAGGACCGATTCTGGATCGGGCCTGAAGGCGGTCAATTCGCTCTCTTCTTCCCGCCTCGCGCCCCGTTCGATATGCAGCATTGGCAAACTCCCGCGCCCTATGATTCTCAGCCGTTCAGCGTGGTGAGCGCAAACTCTCGTCAGGCGACATTTCGGAAGGAGTTCAAGTTAAAGAATTACCACGGCACGGTCTTCTCCGTTCGCGTGGATCGTCAAGTTCGCCTTCTCAGTCCCTCTCAGGTTTGGAGTGATCTGCATGTCTCGCCAAAGCATGGCGTTAAGTTGGTGGGATATGAGACTATCAATAAGCTGACCAACATCGGAAATAAAAAATGGAATAAGTCCACCGGACTTCTCTCCATCTGGATACTAGGTCAGTTCAACGCATCCCCCACCTCCACCGTTGTGGTGCCTTACAAACAAGGACCGGTCTCCAAACTGGGTAAAATCGCCACCACCGATTATTTCGGCAAGATTCCCGCCAACAGGATCCAAATGAAGAATGGCGATATTTTCTTCCGAGCGGATGCCAATTACCGCAGCAAGATCGGTGTCAATCCGAGACGCGCCAAAGGCGTTCTTGGCAGTTACAGCGCCGGCACCCACACGCTAACCATCATTCAACTCAACCTACCCAAAGGAGTCACCAGCTATGTGAACTCCCTCTGGAAAATCCAGAAGCATCCATTCGGCGGCGACGTGGAAAACAGCTACAACGACGGGCCGAATCAACTCGGCACGCGAATGGGCAATTTCTACGAGGTGGAGAGCAGTTCCCCCGCATTGGCTTTGGCTCCGGGTCAAACAGCCATGCATATGCACAGAACCATTCACCTGACCGGAAATGTGAAGGAGCTTGATTCCATAGCCGTTGCGGTGCTAGGCGTCCATCTGAAACAGATAGAGACCGCCCTGCCCCCGTTAAAGTTGTCGCAGTCACGCACGGATCGTATACGGAACGCCTATTCGGGCGTTCCGTACGTTTTGAAGAAATAAAAATGCAAAGGATGGATATTCAGCATGAGTCACGAATTCGCCGAAGACCGTTATTCGCATATGCAGTACCGTCGTTGCGGACGCAGCGGTTTGAAATTGCCGGTTATTTCGCTGGGAGCCTGGGAAACCTTCGGAGGATACCGTGGAGAGGATGTCGCGCGGGACTGCCTGTTTCGTGCATTCGATTTGGGTATCACTCATTTTGATCTCGCGAACAATTACGGAACCCCTCCCGGCAACGCCGAGATCGTATGCGGCAAGATCATCAAGGAAATGCCTCGCGATGAACTTATCATCTCCAGCAAGGCGGGATACTACATGTGGCCCGGGCCCTACGGCGACTGGGGCTCCAAAAAGTATCTCGTCGCTAGTTGCGATCAATCCCTGAAGAGGATGGGATTGGAGTATTTCGATATCTTCTACCATCATCGCATGGATTCCGAAACCCCCTTGGCGGAGACCTTGGGGGCTCTTGACCTTCTTGTGAAGCAGGGCAAGGTTCTTTACGCCGGAGTAAGCTCTTACAGCGGGGCGCACTTCGCGGATGCCACCCGTGTCATAGAGCGGATGCACCTATCCCCGATCACCATCCATCAGCCCTATTACAATTTGCTCGGTCGTGGCATCGAATGGGATCTTCTGCCGCAATTGGAGCGCGCAGGAACAGGATGCATCCCCTTCTGCCCCTTGGCGTCGGGACTATTAACCGACAAATATCTGGGCGAATCCATCCCCGCCGAGAGCCGCGCCGCGCAACGATGGGGCAATGACTGGGTGAAACGGAACCTCTCGCCTGAGAAAAAGAAGACATTAATCGCCCTCAATGACTTGGCGAAAAAACGGGGACAGACCTTAGCGCAAATGGCGTTGGCGTGGATACTCAGGCTTCCGAGCGTAACGAGTGCGCTGATCGGCGCCTCCAGCGTGGAACAGATTGAGGAGAATGCTAGGGCGTTGGACCTTTTGGATTTTTCCGAAGAGGAACTGAACCGAATCGATGAATTAACCAAACCCGCCCATTAAAATCAATCCTTCATCCGTGTGGCGCCGCCCAATGTGAGCGGCGCCATGCGAATTCAACGAACCTCCTTAGAAATTGCCGTTCAGAGATAACAGGATGTTTCGTCCTTGCACAAACCTCGTACCGCTGAACCCGGACTGAAAGTTTACGATGGATCGGTCATCGAAAACGTTTTGGATATCCAGTCCCAGGCTCAAATTATCCCCAAGCATGCTTTTAGGCGTGGCGAAATGCAAATCCACCTGTGCATGCCCCACTCTCGGTCCGTTGGGCAATTGACTGCTGGCGAGTCCGCTTCCGTAATTGAGCACCATTGCCGCCTTGCCTCCCCCCTTCGTTAAATACGCCATTCCGAAGCCGATGGTGTTCCGCTGATCATGGTCGTTGAAATCCGGCGCAAGCGCACCGGTGTTATCCAACCCGTTCGGCATTGCGGTGGAGTAGGTGTAGTTGAAATATCCGTCCCATCCCACCCCTTTGGGCGGTGAGAGATCGTAAGAGAACTCCAATCCGTGAACGGCGCCGTATTGGAAGTTCACTGCGGAGAATATACCGTTTTCCACGCCCGGGACGAGCAAGCCCGTGTCCACTTGATTGTGAATCTGCTTGTAGTAATACGCAAGTTTCACCGACTGACCTTGCCCGATCTGCCTTGCGTAACTTACATCATACTGGTTCAGCGTCTCCGGATCAATCGGTGCTCCAACCACCGATCCCTGAGCCAACGGCGGCGTGTTGAAAAGCCTATCATACGACCATCTCAATACGCTCAGTCGATCCAAGGCGTAGGAGAAATTTATGCGCGGACTTAACTCCGCAGTGTCAACCGTTGGCTGAGCGAGATTTTGCGACTGCTTGAACCAATCGTATCTCAATCCGTAGTTTATCGTAAACGGCTTCGTGGCTTTCCACGTGTCCTGAACGTAAGCCGCGCGATAGAAACCGGATCGATGCACTTGGAGGTTGGGGGTCGTTCCGGAGGAGGCGATGTAGATAGGATTGTCGTAGACATCCATTACAGGCTGACCCTGGGCGTTTTTCTGCACGGAGCCTGTCGGCGCCAGATTTGGGGAGACCGCCACCAATTCGTCCAAGGCGAGTTGGCTTGCGGGTATTAACTGATAGGATTCATCCCCGTATTGATCGTCCATCAATATTCCAGCCATGATGGTGTGCGTGCCGCTTTTCATCGTAACGCTGCCGGTGACCTGGGTTTGATGGATGTTGCGATGCACCGTGGGGTTATAGGCGATGGAGTTATCCACGGGCAGATTCAGGACGTTGACTGCAGGATTATTGTTGAAGACATCCTGCCCTGAATGCAATACGGTGACGGAAAGCAATCCGGTATCCTGACGGGACATCCGGCTCTTCCATGAAAGGGTGGCGAACTGGCTCACCTCCCGCTGGGTGATATCCTGTCCCGCCGCCTGCTGCGATGGCAGAACCTCGGGCGCCGCGCCCAGCAGATTGGCGGTTTGCGGGGTGAGGGTTGGGATCGTCCCGTCGGAGTTACGCATGCCGAGGAAACCATATCCTTCGCCATAGATGGCGAACGAACTTGGCAACCCGGTGCTGTTATTGATCTGCATGGTTCCCGGGGAACTGCTCAAAGTAAGCGTTAAGTTGTCACGGGAGGATGGAAGCAGACGAAACTTCGTGAAGTAGTTTTGATCGGAACCCAAATTATGCGCCGATTGATCATTCGGCTGTTGCGGCATTTCGGCGTTATCGGTGCGGGTTGCGTTGATATCCATCACATAACTCGCCTTTTTGCCCAATGGACCCAAAAGCGTCAGATCGCCGTTCGTTGTTTGGTACCCGCCGTCTTGCAGCGAGAAATCCTCCTCGAATTTCTTGACGCTGGGCAGGGTGGTGATATCCATAATGGCGGCGGTTTGGCCTCCGTATTCCGGCGCAAAGCCTCCCGTAATCATCTGCAGGCTTTGGATGGTTGAGGGAACCACGATGGAACCCTGTCTCCCCATAAGGGTGTCAGGCATGGGAACGCCATCCACCACGTAGGTGATCTCCGCGTGCTCCCCGCGAATATGCTGTTGTCCATTGGAATCGGACGCCACTCCCGGCTGCCCCTGGGTGATCGACTCAATGTTTCCACTCGCCTGATTGACGAATGTGGTGATTTGTTGATGGCTTATGTGCGTGCCGGAACTGGTGACTGAAGGATGAATCTGCAGTCTCGTGGCGGTGATTTTTATATAAATATCCTCCACCGGCGGTGCGGTTTTGGATTTGAGAATTAACGTGGACCCCGCCGGAATTCCGATCATCGTTGGGATGACCCCCGGCGCAGCTTCCGCCAGTTTCCACGTTTTTACGTTGAATGCGATGGTCGGCGCAGGGGAGCTCAAGCCTGTCATTAAGGTTACCGGCGGATGCTTGCCACTAAGGTCTTGTATTGTGACGGTCGCGCGCGCCATGGGCAGGAGTGATAAACCGTTCTCGACGACGAACTGCACATCACTCCATCCGCGAGCCTGAGCCTGCGTGGCTGAGAACGCAAGCGATACGAGAAGCAGAAAGGAGATGAGGCATGGTATTTTTTTCATCCGTTCACCTCGAAATCAAAATGCAGCCTGACCTGGCTATCCACCGGTTGACCGTTCATCGTGGCGGGTTTGAATTTCCACCTTTTAATCACTTTCTCCGTTTCGCGATCCAACTGGTCCACCCCTGATGACTGCAATATTTGCATATCCGCCGGGTCTCCGTTCGCCATGACGGTAACGAGAAGCACAAGTGTTTTATTGATATCGCTGGTGCGGATGTCATCCGGGATGGTGGGATCCGGCGCGGAAATGGCGATCGCTTTGGTGAATATCGGCTGAGGATTCACTGGCGGCGGCGTATTTACAACCTGCGGAACCTGAGCGATCTGTTCCGGCTTTTTAGGCTTCACCACGGATTTCGGCTGAGGAGGAGGTGGCGGAGTCGTTGCCTTCGCCGGTTTGGTAACGGTTTCCTTCGGAGGACCGGTTTGCTTGGCGGCGGGTTTCATGTTGGTGGGAACCACCCCCATCTGTCCGGAACCATTGGCGTTCACGGAATTTGCGTCGGATCCGCCGCTGCCCGTACCAGGCGCACTGGCGATAAGCTTGGGCTGCGTTAGATTGCTTTTGGGAACGTGATGCGCCTGAGCGACTTTTTCAGGTGTCTTATGCGCAGCTTTCGCCTTGTGCGGCGGCTTAACGGCTCTTTTCCGCTCCGGTTTTTCAGCGATTTTTTGTGGCGGCGGAAGATTGATCAAACGCGTATCGATGAAGTCGCGGCGAATGACCTTGAATGCCTCGAAGTGCGCCAATATCGGCAAGGCGATGATGTGCACGAGTATCGTGACGCCGACAATGCGCATGAGCAACGGATTATTTTTTCTTCTGCGGCGCATGACAGCCCCTTTCACGATTGCTCCGTGGCGATGGCGAAATGGACAATGCCCGCTTTTCGCGCTTCATCCATCGCCGTCACCACCGTGCCATGCAGACAATCCTTGTCCGCGTTGATGATCACCAGATTGCCAGGTCCCACATGCAGATTCTCCAAACCGGTTTCGATGGCGTCCATTGTGACCGGTCGGGTGTTTAGATAGACCTGGTTGTTCTTCGTGATGGTGATGGTAATGTTTTGGGAGGAGTGGTCGTTGGCTGTGGACGCCTTCGGCAGGTTGACCGGCAATCCCGATTGCACCACCATCGCGAGGGAAGCCACCATAAAGAAGAAGAGCAGGAACATCATCGTATCAATCATAGGAATGATGATGATCTCAGCCTCCTCGATGCGTTTTCTTCGTCCGATGCGTACTCTTTTTCGCATTTCCATGGTGTGTTCTCTCCTTAATCCACTCTGCCTGTCAGAAGGTTGACTAGCTCCGAGCCGTAATACTCGATATCCTCCAGGATTTTGCGGGAGAGATTAGCGAAGTAGTTGTAGAATATAAAGCCAATGACAGCCAAGGAGATGCCGGTTGCGGTGGAGATGAGCGCCTCGGCGATGCCACCCAGGATTTGAGTGGGATTGGATAGCCCCATCTGCGATGCGACTCGGAAGGCGGAGATCATCCCCGCAATGGTTCCCAGCAAGCCCAGCAATGGTGAAATGTTTACAATGGTCTTAATGATGGTCAAATTCGCTTCGAGAAGCGGTTGCTCGTTTGCAGCCTCCTGCTCCATCGCCATCTCTATTGCGTCGGGGGAGCGGTGAGCGTTTTTCAATCCCCTCTCGAAAACCCGGCCTATCGAACCTCCGAATTGCTGGCAAATTTCGAGACCCTTCTGGATGCTGAAATTACCGTCGTTGTCCCGCGCGGTTCGCATCTCTTCCATAAGAGCGTCACCGTCCACTGCGGTTTTCCGCAAGGAGATCGCCCTTTCGATACCGATGGATATGAGGATAATGGAACACAGAATAAGGGGGTACATCATCACCCCGCCATGATGTATGAATGAAATAACAACGGACATTATCGATTCCTTTCCATGAATAAATGCGGTATACCGGCAACTGCAGTTAGAGCCGTCCAGGGGATTTACATGCTTCCGCCAGACGAAACAGATTGCATAGGCACTCATGATTGCATCACACGGGAAGCAAGGCGCGGCGAACCGCTAACAGCCTGTTCCAGGGAATATGCCATCACCCACAGCGAAGTATGCAATTGCCGATAATGGGCACGGTTAATCATCGCACTTAGGCTGCATTGGCTAAATGCGATCACGTGAAGCTCGTCTCCGACCCCAATAGCTCTTGGCGTCAAGGAGTACAATTATAAACTCCACGCCAATTGGAGAGGACGAGAGAGAGCCGAATATGAAGATGACAGGGGTTAAGCCAATGGCGGTGCGCGGGAGGGAGTGTAATGGATTTCCAGGGACGGAGCCAAATCCGGATTGATATCAAACTGGCAATAGACTGACGGCTCCGGCGGAATCAGGTAAGGCGGCAAGGCGCTCGATAGCAGATTGGATTGCCATTCGCAAAAAGCACAAGGCTCGGGGGTGGCTTCGATGACGATGCCGCCACCGCTCTGATATGCGTCAAAAGCCTCCTCGACCGAACAGGGACGGTGAAAAATGGGCGCGCCGTTATCATCGTAATGGTTATGTAAAAGCGGCAGCACGGTTCCCATGAAGAGATACAGGAAACCTACTAGTGTGGCTTGAAGATGCAGTTGTCGTCTGGATGGACTCGTCAACAAACGCAAAAGTGACACCGCTTTCCAAATTCAATAGAAGAGCAACGAAAGTAAGGAATGTGGCGTGCGCCTAATTCAGTTTACAATACCGTAATCGATACTCCACGTGTTTCAACTATTTTACCGCAATTATCGGCTAGGGTTGTGGTATGCTTGAATCTATGTCTTGCGAATTGAAGATACTATTTTATCGTTTCCAAGGTTAGACGCAATGTGCGGACGTTTCATGCTTTCCAAGTCCACCCCCGACATGATTTCCCGGTTCGGGATAATTGAAGTGATCGCGGATATGGCTCCGCGCTACAATATCGCGCCAAGCCAGCCCATCTGGGTTGTAAGGGAGGAACGAGTTCGGATTATGGAGCCTATGCAGTGGGGATTGGTTCCGTTTTGGTCGCGGGAGCGGGGAAGCGGAGTGATTAACGCTCGCATGGAGAGCCTCACGGAAAAGCCGACATTCAAGCAAGCTTTCAGGCGCAAGCACTGCCTAATACCTGCGGATGGATTTTACGAATGGCGGTCCAATAACGGGGTCAAGCGCCCCTTTCTATTTCGACTTAATGAGGGTGAGCTTTTCGCGTTCGCAGGTCTATGGGACGAATGGACATCCCCGGATGGCTCCCCTTTGCGCTCATGCGCCATCATCACCGTGCCACCCAACACCTTGCTTGCAAAAATCCATAATCGGATGCCTGCGATTCTGTCTGCGGAGGACGAAAACCGATGGCTTGATGAGTGCGCAAATCCCGTCGCAGGCGACCTGTTATCCCTTCTCGCCCCCTATCCCCCCGAGAGGATGGAGATGATTCCGGTATCCAACAAGGTCAACAACCCGCGCTATGAGAATCCGGAGTGCATGGAGCGAGCGGAATGAGTGCAGACCGCTTTCACAATTTATGTGAAAAACAATCGGCGAGTCCATCTCATCGTTTAGGTAAAATAAAACTCAAACAATAAAGGGCGGTTTTCGCATTCATGAACAAACTCAATCTGCATGCATTCTGGGAGGAGAATCGCGCATCCGATGGACATGCCTTTCGCACGGACAAGCCGCGAGCGCCGATCTCCCTTCCGCTGGACGACCATTATCTCTGCGGAGTTCTATCGTTCGATATGCGCCGCTATCATCTTGTAGCTGCCTACCGCGAGGAGATAAATCGGAAGGCTAACGATATCCTGAAACTTGAGATTGGTCACGCCTTCTTCAGCGAAAAAGAGCTTCCCATAAGTCCCATGCGTATCGAGGAGGTGTTTGAATCCTTCTTCGTCTTTTCGGAGAACAATCCTCCCTGGCTTGAAACAAATATCCATACGATTGAGGATCTTCAAAGGCTGATCGAGCGAGTTGCGCGCTTGGATTTGGAGGATATCCTCCTTCCGGTTGGCTGGGAGCGGGAGGTGGCGCAATACGAAGAGAGAGTGGGACGCAAAGTATATTTCGGTACGGGCGGCAGAGGTCCCGCAACGGTGGGAACCTCGGTTATCGGCACCAGCAACCTTTGTTTGTGGATGATGGACTATCCCGAAGTTATTCAGGAGTTTTACGAATTGCTCGCCGAAATGTACGTGCGATACGCCCGCATCCTGAGAAAGTTGACGCATGCGGAGTTCGAGGGATGGTGGATCACCGATGACAACTCCTGCCTCTTCTCCCCCAGTCAATACGAGCGATTATGCGCTCCGGTACTCAAGGGATTGTTCGACAACTTCGCGCCATCTCCCTCGGCAAACAGATACCAGCACTCCGACAGCGCCATGGGGCATCTCATGCCAATCCTCAACGGGCTGGGCGTGAACAACGTCAATTTCGGACCGACCATCCATCCCGCCGCGATTCGCGAAGCGATGCCGACCGCTTATATCAACGGTCAGTTGCCACCTCTTGTCCTTCGAAACGGCTCCGAGGAGGATATCCGCGAATACATCCGCCGGGATTTCAACGCCATTGGCGGGAATGGCGGACTCACATGCACCACTGCGGGAAGCATTGACGAGGGCACCTCTTTCGAAAATCTTCGCGCTTACATGCTGGCGGTGCAGGAGCTCACCCGATACGATTCCTAAATCCTGACAGCGTCGCTATTTCTCGGCGGGAGTGTGCTGAACCTCGTATCGAAGTTGAATGTTCAGGTTGCGTTTGCGCTTTTGAGTGAAGATAACCCCCAGCTTGCTCCATAACTCCTCCGCCTTTTCAGGATACTTCTCCAAAACATTCACCTTCTCGGCGGGGTCCTCCTGAAGATTATAGAGTTCATCAGGTTCAGGATCCACGCGAGAGATGAAACTCCAATTCTCGTCCCGCACGCAACGATGACGGGATTCATAGTAACCGGTGATCACCACGTCGCGCAGCTTCTCCTCATCGCCTGTCACCAACCTCCAAGCGCTCTTTCCATGCATCGCCAATGTCTCTCGGTTCATGCCAAGCATATCAAGGATGGTCGGCAAAAAGTCATCCGTTTCCACTAGAGGCTTGATGCGCTTCTCTGCGTACTGTTTTTCGGGATGGCGGATCATTAACGGAATCCGCAGTAGTTCGCTGTAGAGGTTTCTATCGGTCTTCATGATGGAGCCATGATCCCCGTGAGGATGTCCATGATCCGCAAGGAGCGCAATAATGGTGTTCTCCATCAAGCCCAATTCGCGAAGGCGATCCAGAAACCTTCCCGTCCATGCGTCCACGAAAGCCACCTCGCCTGCGTAAAGACCACGCACGAACTCCAGTTCCTCGAAGGTCATCCAGTCGCATGGTCCGTATTTGGGATGCAAAAGCCTCTTGCCTTTGTAATTGGGGTCGGTGTAGACATCATACTTCGCAGGCGGATCCCACGGCTCATGCGGGTCGAAGGAATCCACCCAGAGGAAGAACGGTTCATTGGCGCCCGCGTTCCCTTCAACCCACTCGATCGCTTTTCCCATCACCTGCGCGCAGAAATAGTCCTCCTCCCCCTTGCGCTTGGCGGTGTTGCGGAAATACTGCTCCAGCATCCAGGCGACCGGATCCCCCTCCATCTCCGGCTTGATATAGTCCTTGATATTTTTGTTATGAGGCGCGGAGATATACGGATCGCCCTCTTGGCCTCGAATCCACTCGAAGGAGTGAAACCCTTTATGGAAATTCATATCCGGTCGGGCGAGATGGTAGGTGTCCGTGATAAGCCCGCAGACATAGCCCATGGCGGAAAATATCTCCGCCGCCGTCACATCCTCCCGCTCGAGGGGCTGCCATGGACGGAAAGGAAGAGTTCTCTGACCGGTGAAGAGAGCGGTTCGCACAGGTATCGTTGGCAACCCCTCCGGATACGCGTTATCGAAAAGCACGCTCTCCTCGGCAAGCCTGTCAATATTCGGCGTTTTGACGTGCGCACCCCCATACGCTCCCACATGGTCCCTTCTAAGGCTATCAAGCATAATCACCACGACATTATAGGGTTTCATGGACATCTCCCTCCCTTGCGATACAATTAACGCACTCGGCTCCCGCTTGGCACTTTGGTTTCGGGATGAAGCAAAATGGCTTGCCCTTCCACATCCGCCGCAAGCAGCATCCCCTGCGATTCAATTCCCTTCATTTTGCGAGGTTTCAAATTCGCGACCACCGCGATTTGCTTCCCGATTAGTTCATCGGGCTGATACATCTCCGCGATACCCGCAAGTATCGTTCTCGTCTCCTCGCCGATCCTCACAGTAAGTTTCAACAGCTTGGTGGCGTTGGGAATGGGTTCCGCCGCGAGGATGTCCGCGATTCTCAATTGAATCTTCATGAAATCCTCGATGGTTATGGTCTCCGATTCGGCGGTTGCCGTCGTTTCCGGTGATTCCTCCTTTTGGACTGGCTTGATTATCTCTTCGCTCAATTTTTTCTCCTGTTTTACCGAACTGCCGCCCTTGGCGGGTTCGTCGCTCTTCGTATCCTGTATGCGTGGAAAAACGGGCTGCGGCTCGGGTAGTTTTGCGCCCGGATTCAGTAAATTCCAATTGCTTGCATCCCTCCATTCGAACGTTTGGATGTGATCCGCTCCTATCTGCTCCAAAAGCGATCTCGATGCGAAGGGCATTACCGGATGAAGGAACGTTGCCATCACCCTGATAGCCTCAAGACAGGTGCGAAGTGTGGAGGCGAGTTCCGCCATTTCGCCTTTTTTCGCCAAGGTCCAGGGTTTTTTCTCCTCCACATATCGGTTCATTCGGCTCACCAACCTCCAGACCGCCTCCAACGCTCCGTTGAAGCGAAACTCCTTTAAGGCGTTGTCGTAATCCGCCAAAACCTCCGCTCCCAATCCGCTGATCTCTGGATCCACGGTTCCGTCCGGCGTCGTCCCGTCGAAATATCTCCCCACCATATTGCATGTGCGGTTACAGAAGTTCCCAAGATCATTCGCGAGATCGGTGTTGTAGCGGCGGAGGAAGTTATCATAATTGAATTCGGAATCGCCATGAAACTGCATCTCCCTGAGCAGCAGATATCGCAGGGAATCCACCGCGATATCCTTGGAGGCTCCCGTAAGTTGGGCGATCTCGGCGCTGAACTCGGATGGATGAGGCAAACCGCCGGTTCTTTTCCCCTCCTTTTGACCGGAGCTACCCACCCACCATCCGTGGGCGTACACCTGCTTAGGCAACGGTAACTTCAGAGCCATCAGCATGGCGGGCCAGAGTGTGGCATGAAAGCGCACGAATATCTCCTTCGCCATGAGGTGTGTATCGGCGGGCCAGAGCTCTTGAAACCGCGCCATGTCGTCAGGCCATCCGGCGGCTGTGACGTAGTTGATAAGGGCGTCAAACCACACGTAGATCACCTTGTCCGGCTCATCAGCCACCGGGATGCCCCAGCCGTTATTGGCGCGAGTGACGCTCATATCCCGCATGCCCTGCTGAATGAAGCTGATCACTTCATTGCGGCGAAAATCGGGCTGGAGGAAATCCGGGTTCTCCTCAATGTGGCGCAACAATGGTTCCGCGTATGCGGAGAGGCGAAAAAAGTAGTTCTCCTCCTGAACGCGCCTCAACGGTTTGCGACACTCGGCGTTCGGGCAGAGGTGATCTTCCTGAACATCCGTGTCGCGAAAAAACGTTTCGTCGGAGACGCAATACCATCCTTCATACATCCCTCGGTAGATGTCGCCGGAATCGCGCAGTCTGCTGAAAAACTCCTGCACCCCCCGAACGTGTCTCGGTTCCGTGGTGCGTATGAAATCGTCGTTTTCGATGTGCAGATTACGCCACGCGCTCTTGAACTCCTCCGCGAGCGCATCCACGAATTCCTTGGGGCTCTTTCCTACCTTTTCAGCGGCTTCGTAAACTTTCGTCGCCTGTTCATCCGTCCCGGTGAGAAACCAGGTTTTCTCCCCGCGCATACGATGATACCGGGAAAGCGTGTCGCAACAGAGCGTGGTGAGTGCGGAGCCGATGTGCGGGCTGCCGTTCACATAGTAGATGGGGGTGGTTATGTAGTATTTTTTCTCTGTCATATCTCCATTCCAAACGGCTCAAAAAACATCCCAGGGGATGATGAATTAGGGTAACCTGTGAAGATATGATACCCCGTATCCGGTTTCTCGGCAATTGAGACAAGCCGGGAAGCCTGCCGAGAAAATGGCGCGCGCCTCCTGATTCCATCGAGGAGATGTCCCAAATGCTTGCAGCATTCTCAATAACTCGATATCGCCTGTCTTGTAAAAGAGTATTCATGAAACAGTATCTTCGAACAGCAATTCATCGCGTCTTGATATGCGGATGCATGCTCTTTTCGCACTGTTTCGCTTATCCGCATAATATTACAACGACGGATAATTTCGAATCGAAAACACATTGGCTGCTCGGCGAGGGTTGGACGTCATCCTCCGTCACTCCTTCGGGTTTGATGTTGCAATCAAACGGAGTGAACGACTGCGACGCCTGGTGTGCTTCGGATTTAGGCAAATCCTGGATGATTTTTTCCAAGATAGTCATAAACAAGCCGAGCGTGAGTCCATCAAATAAGGATCGAAATACGCCTGGCTCCGTTAGCCTGGTTTTAGACTCATCCCGAAGCAAACCGATAATTATCTTTCGGATCATTCGGATGTCAGCCGGCGTGAGTTCGGTGGAGATGGATTTGGCATCATACAAGAACCAACGCGCAAAACGATTAGTCACCAGCGGATGGATGCCTGAAGCGGGTGACTCTTATTACTTAAGGATCGTCAAACCTCTCCGCGCACCTTTTTTCCTTGTGGAAGTCTATGGGGAGGGGAGTTTCTCTTATTTCACCCAAACGCCTTCCTTTTCATCTCATGTGCTCTCCGGAATAAAACGAATCGGTTTGCAAACGCACTCCATTGCAGCCACCATCTCAGACATCCATATCTCCCCTTTTCCCTATGAATCCAAATCTTATGTTTTGATGGCTGATGAAGCGATTAGAGATCTTGTGAACCATTATTGGAAGGGCGGTCCGGGAACAGGACATATCATTCCCACTTGGAACGGTTGGCCATCGCGGCATTTTTTCTCCCAAGGCGGAATGTGGGAGCGTGGAATGATGATATTCGCACTGGATGCGTATTATAGAACCGCAAGGGATCCCATTGTGAAATCTCGTATTCAATCGGAATGGAATTGGATCAAAAGAGTTTACACTCCAAGTGAACTCACAACCGCGGGAAATAGCGTGCAACCGGCATGCGACGACTCAGGGTGGGATGCGCTTTTGTACCTGACCTTTTATCATTACACGCGGGATCCGTTGGCATTGAAATACGCCAGGGAACTGGTGCAAAGCTCCTTCAATCGCTGGCTTGATAACGACTTGGGAGGAGGAATGTGGTACGACGATCATAAACAAATCAAGTCGCTTTATCAAGTTGGAATTATTCTCGCCGCCTTGAAAATCCAAAGTCTCACTCATGATCCCTCCCTCTTTCATACGGCTCTTTCCTGTTACGAATGGATGGAGAGCCATCTGCTGCGATCCGATGGTTTGTATTGCTGCGATTTCGGCAAGGATGGTCCGATTGGGAAAGAAAGACCGAACGACATCCATCAATCGGCGAGCGTGACCTACCTTGGGGGCGATATGGCGATGGGAGTGATACAATCATTGCTCTATCGAATAACCGGAAAAGAACGTTATCGCCGCGACGCCTTGCGTACCGTCCATGCCATTACCGCCCATCTAACCAAGAAGGGTATCCTTTTGAATGATCGGGATGCATGGACGGATGGCGCATTCGCAGGAGCGTGGGTGTCCCACGTTCTATCCTTGGATGGGATACGACGTTCGGACATTGATTTGATATTGCGCACTGCCAAATCCATCTTTCTTCATGATCGCACCTCTGATGGTTATTACGGTGGAAGCTGGAATGGACCTCCTGATGGCTTCGAATCCGCGTGGAGCAGGAATGGAAGCAGACCTCAACAGTTAACCACCAGCTCAGACAGTGTGAATATTCTCACTGCGGCGGCGTTGCTGGATAGTCATTCCGCTGATGGCGGCAATCGGAGATAAAACAGCTTGTAATGTCTTGCGATATCCGCATTTCAACAAGACTTAACCATAGCTTTCGGGATAAAATCATTTCAAACACGTCTATCCCTCCCGAGAGGGGAGACGAATACTGGAAAGGGAGTAGGGAGAATGAAAACCGTTCATGTGATTTTCAACGCACATATCGACCCCATCTGGCTGTGGCATTGGCAAAGCGGATTGGATGACGCTCTTGCTACCTGCCGTAGCGCATGCGATCGTATAGACGCCCATCCGGAGGCGACCTTTACCCGCGGAGAGGCGTGGATATACGATAAAATCGAACATACGGATCCCAAACTGTTCGAACGCATTCGCAAACATGTTCAATCGGGTCAGTGGGAGGTGGTCGGAGGATGGTGGCTTCAACCGGACTGCAACTTTCCAAGCGGGTTCGCCATGGAGCGACAAATGGAAACAGGGCGAAGCTATTTCCAACGGACTTTCGGTTTCACTCCTCGCGTGGCGTACAACGTGGATAGCTTCGGGCATTCCGCCTCCCTACCCGAGTTGATGAGGGCGCATGGACAAGATCGTTACGTGATGATGCGTCCCCAGCCCCATGAGATGCGCTTGCCGGCGAATCTCTTTCGATGGCGCGGGTACGAGGACGGGCCGGAAGTGATCGTCTTTCGCATCGTGGATTCCTATACGATGAGCGGTATCCCCGACGAAAGCAGGGTGCGCACCACGCTGGCTCAGCTTCCGGAAGGGATCGACCACACCATGCTGTTCGCCGGAGCGGGGGATCACGGCGGTGGCCCCACCGAAAGGCAAATTCGATGGTTGCTCGAACACGACGAGGATTTCGAGGATGTCAAGCTGATCTTCTCCTCCACCTCGCGTTTCTTCGACGCCATTTGGGAGCAAAAGGACTCCCTCCCGCTGGTGGTGGGGGAGTTGCAACAGCACGCCGTCGGGTGCTATTCGGTGTATCGCCCTATCAAGACGGAGGCGAGAAAAGCGGAGCATCTCTTGCGACAGGCTGAAGTCTTCACTCAAAGCGAACCATCCCACTTGCCATCGGATGCGAAGGAGCGGATCCAGGATGGGTGGAAGCGCATCTGCTTCGCTCATTTCCACGATATCATGGGAGGAACCTGCATCATCACCGCATATGACAAACCGTTGGCTCAACTTGGATGGGTACAGGATACCGCCGATGATCTGCTTCAGGAGGGGCTACGCAGGAAGCTTGGCGAATTGCCCGACGACCCCATGCAGCGCATCGTACTCTATAACGCCTCGGAGAAGCCTTTTGACGGACCGGTGGAGTTCATGCCATGGCTGGACGGAATGACGTGGGGGAAGAAATGGGTCCTCCTTGATGAAAAAGGATCGGCAGTTCCTTATCAGATCATCGATTCGGAGGCTATCGTGAATGGATTGACCAATCTCCTTTTTCCTATCCAGGTCGAGCCATCCGGGATGCGAGTTTTGCGGATTAACTTCGACGGAGAGGGCGCCGGCACCCTCAATTCCGTCTCGGCTTCCGAGGGGACGATCTCGACATCCCAGGGATTGAGAGTTAACGAAGAGAGTGTTGTCTTTCCAGACGGGGCGATTTTACCGATCCCGGAACCCGTTCTATACGAGGATACGTCGGACACGTGGTCGCACAATATGGATCGTTACGGGGAGGAGCCTATCGCTCACGCGTTCTGGGGGCGAAGAGAAGTGGTCGACAACGGTCCCCTGATGGCTTCCTGGATCCGTCACGGCGTCATAGGAGATAGCGAATTGGAGGAGGAATGGAGAGTTCATTCGAGCGGTTTCGCGGAAATCCGATTAAAAGTGAATTGGCGCGAGCGGCGAAAGCTCTTGAAACTCGTGTTGCCGACCCCGTGGAAACCCTCCAAGAGGCTTGACGGCATTATGAACGGCTGGCTTGAACGGTCCTTCGACGGCAGGGAGCTTCCCCTGCGGGATGCGATCCTTATTGATGAAACCATCGGCGTCGTGTCTCCGGACGTGTTCTCCCTGGACACCACCCAGGAGCGCATCCGATTCACATTGCTGAGAAGCGCCATTATGGCGCACCATATCCCACACAACGGGGTTGGTCCGAGGCTGGTCTTTAGCGATCAGGGGGAGCATACGTTCCGTTTTCGTTTCTTCTCCGGGGAGGATATATCCGCGGATTTCCTGGATTTGCAAGCCGCGCAGATGCATCGCGCTCCCATCACAGCGGATCTCACTCGCGGCATGCCGTGCCGTGTGCGGGACTGGGAGGAGAGATAGGCTGAAATATGCGTATGTCCTATTATACAAGGAGGTTCATTATGAAAAAGTTTATGCGTTCGTTGTATGTTTCGGGGCTAATCGAGGCGACCATGCTTTTATGCATAATCGCAGAAGCCAAAACCATTGTGGTGCCCAAAGGCACCGCCGTGAAACTAGTTTTCGTACATGCTTTAAGTTCCAAAACCGCTAAGGTGGGAGAGATTGTGCCTTTCCATGTGGCATTGCCAGTAAAGGTTGACGGACAGGTTGTAATCAAGAAAGGATCCTATGTCAAAGGTGTGATAAGCGGCGTGGATCACCGAAAACGTTTCGGTGTGAGCGCAAGGATAAAAATCACGCTCAACCCCGTGCGATCCGTTTTCGGTACGGCTATTCCCCTTGAGCCGAAAACCAAAGGGAAATATACGGGAAGCCGCAGCGACAAAGCGGCTTACGCTTCTGGCGGGGCGGCATTGTTGCTGGGTCCTATCGGATTGGTTGGAGGCTACTTCGTAGTGGGAAAGCAGGTGAACGTGAAAGCCGGAGCGCCGTTTGTATCTCAAGTCTCACAAAAGATGGTCATAAGGCTGCGTGAGAGGCGACGGTAAACCGATCACGTAATCCATACTAAACTAACGCGGAGGCGCCCGATATGGACGCCTCCGTGCGTTTATCATAAAACCTTCTTAGTTCCTCAAATAAGCGTAGAAGGTGGAGTTGGCATTGTAGCCGGGGATCATCGGTCCGCCGTTGTTGGCTTGCCTGTCAATAGCGGTGTCAAAATGTACAGAAAATGACGGTATGAAAATGTACACTCCGTGATACAAATCGGGGGCGAAG
>DAIDHP010000020.1 GCA_027459625.1 Chthonomonadales bacterium | reverse complement strand
CCAGCTTGTATGAACGTTATCTGTCGTTTGCGAAGGTGTGAACCGCCCGGTGCGGACCCGCATGCCGGGTGGTGTGGTAGGCGGGATCAGTAATGACCCCGCCTACCCGATTGTGCGCCATTATCCCTTTACGGCGCCAAGTTGGATGCCTTTGACGAGGAATTTCTGCGTGGAAACAAAAAGGATCACAAGCGGTATGATATTCATTACGCTGGCCGCCATGATTAGATTGGTCTGCTTGCCGTAATTTGAGTCGAAATAAAGCATTCCGATAGGTAAAGTTCTCAGAGATTCGCTCTTTATTAAAATAAGGGGCCAGAAGAAGGAACCGTAGTTCCCCATGAAAGTGAATATCGCGAGGGTGATAAGACCCGCGCGGGACAATGGCATGATGATATCCCAAAATATCTGCCAGTGATTCGCTCCGTCGATGGCAGCGGCCTCATCCAATGAAGGCGGAATGCCAAGCATGAATTGCCTGAGAAGGAATGTGCCAAAAGCGCTGAATGCGGCGGGAACGATCAGCCCGGTGTATGAATCAAGCATATGCAGCTTGACCATTAAAGCGTAGTTGGGAATCATGGTTACCACGCCGGGAACCATCATTGTCGCCAAATAGAGGCGAAATAGGTGGTCTCGATACTTCCATTGCAGGCGAGCGAAGGCGTATGCCGCCATGGAACTGGTTAGGAGAGTCAGAAACGTCACCCATGCGGCGACGAAAACACTGTTGAAATAGTATTGAGCGAAAGGAATCTGCTTGAAAACGCTGATATAATTATCAGGATGCCATACGGTTGGAAACGGGTTTAGTCGCTGCACCTCCTCGAGCGGCTTCAAACTTGCCAGCACCATCCACATAAACGGAATAAGAGACACAATGGATATGAGGATGAGGAAGGTATAGCTTGTGACAACGAGCAGTTTTCGTCGAAACTGCGCCGATCTATTTTCATTGGTTAATTCAACTGCAGACATGTTGACTCCGTTCAATCCCTGGCGATCACCGAGAAAAAATGCGACTTGATGTAATTTCAAAAATCGGAACATGGAGCTGAGTTCGCTTTATCCGCATCTGCGGAAACACTGGAAATGCGGTTATATCCATTACCTGATTCAACAAAAAACGCTGACGGAGGTATTTCAAAGAGTCGAAACAAAGCTGTCAGCTTCTCAGTAGTTTAAATCCTTACTTCCAATCCTCCAATTGATGAGGGTGATAACGAGTATGATACTAAAAAGCACCCATGAGATCGCCGATGCGTACCCCACTTGGAACTGCTCAAACGCCTTGGTGTATATCTGATATGCTAGGGTGGTTGTGGTGCCCGCAGGCCCCCCATCCGTCATCACTCTCGCCTGATCGAACCCCCCCTGAAGTCCTCCGATGAAACTCATCACGACAATGAAAAAAGTGGTGGGTGCCAGTTGAGGCCATGTGACATTTCGGAAAAGCGACCATTTCGAGGCTCCGTCGATCTCAGCCGCCTCGGTGAGTTCCGGGGGGACGTTGGTCAATGCGGCGAGATAGAGGAGCATGTTATTACCGCCTATCGCAGTCCATATGCCCATAATCACCAATGCATCTCTCGCTCCCAAACCCCATTCCCGAATGGTGAGTCCCACTGATTCCACCCTTAATCCAAGCACGTTTCTCGTGGATAACAACCAGGCTGGGGCAACATGAATACTCCCCCCGAGATCGTGGGAAATAGTGTTAATCACCATGTTAATCGGTCCAAAGTCCGGATTGTACAACGCCTTCCAAAGAATCATCAATGCAACGCCGCTGGTGAAACTGGGAAGATAGAAGAGCGTACGAAAAACGACGATGCCCTTAAGTTTTTGATTAAGCAGGATCGCTAACATGAGAGATCCGATGACGGAAAGCGGCATGCCGATCATAAGATACGCAGTGTTAATAAAGTAGAGCCAGAAATCCTGACTATGCATCAAATCTATGAAGTTTTCGAAACCAGTCCATGCAAAAGGCACAGTACGCTCTAGGTTCCAGTTCGAAAAACTGACGGCAAGAGAGAAGAGTACGGGGCCGGCGGTGAAGATAAGAAAGCCAAGGAGGTTTGGCAACAGGAAGCCCATTGCACTCCAGAAATCCGAACTTTTCCGAGACTTGTTCAATTGACTGTTCTCCCTGTCAATTTCTCATAACGCATGCGCAATGTTGGATCAATGGCGATGGTTTTTTGAATCTCTTCGTTGATCTGACGCGTAGCCGTTCTCATTGCGTCGGGTACGGATTTTTCATTGCCCTGAATAAGGTCCATCTGTTTATTGATGATGATCGTCACCGTGTTTCCGTTTATAAACGGGGATATCTGCTCCGGTTGAGCATATTTCATCACGTTGATCCACACTTGGTTGTAATTCTCTTGAGGATATGCGGGATCGTGAAGCACGATGGGGTCATGTATATCCGCCTTTATCGGCCCGAAACCGTCGGCTTGATGACAAATGAGATTGCTGTAGGCTTTGCTCGCCTCGAATTTCAGGAAGTTAAGCGCCTCGTATCTTTTCGGGCTGTTTTTATTTATTAAGGTCGCTTTGCCATATCCGAGATAGACGCGCTTGGGTCCGAATGGACAAGGGACCACCCCCAGATCCATGGGCACACTGTTTTGACGCAAGGTGCACAACCACCACCTGCCCCCCAAAGCCATGGCTCCTTTGTCGGCTGCAAAGAAACTGATAGTGCCGGACCCCCATCCTCCGGCGGTGGCTGCAGCCTGCTCCACAGGGCTAGGCATCACATGATACTTGTAGATAAGATCATGCATGAATTGAATCGCGGCGATGCATTGAGGACTGTCAAGGGTGCAACTCGTGCCATCCGGGGAGTAGATGCTCCCGCCCCATTGCATGATAAACTGAGGCCAGTTGTACCAATCGCAGAGCAATCCATATTGGACGATGCGACCGGTGCTATCTCGTTTCGTCATCTTCTCGGCTATCGGAATAAACTGCTTCCACGTCCAGGGCCCCTTGGGATACGGAACGTGGTCTTCATCGAAAAGTTTCTTGTTAATCCAAATTGCGTTTACAGAGACATTGGTCCCCACACCGTAAATCCGCCCATCAAGCATCAAATCGGGGAAAATGCAGGGCCAAACCTGTTTTTTCACGTTGATTCCCATTTTTTTGAGTTGATCGGTTATATCCCACGCGATTCCTGATTTCACATAGGCGCTCAACTGGAAACCGTCGTAACAATCAAACAAATCCGGTCCCACACCCGCCAGAGATTGTACAATCACTTTCTCCATCCCGGAGTTGTCGGGGTCCAATTTAAGAATATCCTTTGGGTATAACTGATTATAAAGTGCGATCTGACCTCTTCTTGCCGGATTGTCATCGCTCACCCAAGTCAGTTCCGTTTTACCGGGAGGGTTGGGGGGAGGTTGGATTTTCCAAGCGACTACACTTAGAACGATTAGAAAAAAGAAAGTGAACACGAAGAACTTTTTCATGACAAATCGACTATCCTGTGAAGTCAAATGAATAATGACGCTGCAATTGCCAATGACGATACATGATTGTTCGTGCGGTTAGCTCTTAAAACTGAATATACTCAATTATGATACGAATACCAGGGTATTCGTATCATAGAATAAGGCGAGTATTTGCCATGAATGCGCTTGAGATAACTTATATGGATGAATTTGGATAATATCCGGCTCATGAATATGTAGCAAATATCTCGTTGGATATCAAATCAACATCAGGTCTTTATTCACGATGACGCATAATTCGTTATTTGCGTCCAATGAAATTCATTCCGGTAATGAATGAGTCATGACATAAGGAGAATTGCCACTTATCAAAATCGCTTTGATTTTCATTGTACATGAAATGTAGTTTAAGCGTCAAGCGGAATATGACGACAGGCATAGGAGGATATTTCTTCGTTTTGAAGCGGATACTTATCATCCAGCCATCTTATTACCGTTCCAAGGGGCGAAAAACAAGTGCCAGGTTGTCTATTCGCAAATTGGTGTCCTTGGCGCTCCTCTGCCTAGCTTCTCTTACGCCTAACGATTGGGAAGTCAAAGACACCGATAAATTACTTGAGTATATCGATCTTGATACGCCGACAGACCTCGTGGCGATAACGATATGGACGCTATCCTCCTGAGAGCTTATGATATCGCACTGGAATTTCGTAAACGAGACAAACCGGTTATCTCAGGAGTACCACATGTTTTTTTTCATTCGAACGAAGCCATGTCATTCAATTCATTTCAATTCGCTCTTCAATTTCAATACAAGCGAAGCGATATAAGAGGGTGCATCTTCGATAGGAACCAATTCCCTGTTTGTCTTCGTACGTCTGAGGGATATTTCAATTTTGCCATCTTGAAGAGAGCGACCGATGACGACTCTCACTGAATATCCCACGAGATCCGCATCGTTGAATTTCACTCCGGATCGTTCCTTGCGATCATCCAAAAGCGCATCCACGCCCTTGGAAAGTAGCTGATCGTATAACTTATCCGCAGCTTGGCATTGCAACTCATCACTGGGATTGACGGGGATTATCACCACTTCATAAGGGGCTATGGTGATAGGCCAAATGATGCCATCATCATCATGGTGAGCCTCTATCGCCGAAGCCATCACGCGACTCACCCCAAGCCCGTAACAACCCATTAAAATATCCTGCATCTCCCCTTTTTCGTTTTGGATCTTTGCGTTCATGGCTTGGCTGTATTTCACACCAAGCTTGAAAATGTGCCCAACCTCAATTCCTCTGGTTTCCTTGTACGAACCGTTGCAGGAAGGCTGCCCGCAGCGATCCCCCGCCGTAGCGGTGCGTATGTCGTTCCACTGTGTTATTTTGAAATCGATTTCCGGTGTGACATGAATCCGATGCATGTTCGCTTCATTTGCACCCACAACCATATCTTTCGATCTCTTCAATTCGTAGTCGGCAATGATGGGAACTTCATTCAATCCCACCGGACCCGCATATCCCACCGGCGCACCGGTGACGCGTTCGATGACATCCGGTGTTGCCATTTGAACCGGTTTTCCCAAATGACGCCCCAACTTGGAGAGATTAAGCTCCCTGTCCCCACGCACCAACGCGGCGACGGGTTGTTCGCCGGCGGTCACAATGATCGTTTTAATCAATTGTTGCGGTGACACCTTGAGAAATTCACACACCTGTTGCACCGTATGCATTTCAGGCGTGGAGACCACTTCCCCACCGGTTTTGTTCGATTTGGACGAATCAACGTAGTTCTCCGTTAAGGAAACGCCGATATCCGCGCGCTCGGCGTTCACGGCGTAACCGCACGAATCGCATTGAAGTACGGTGTCCTCGCCGCTGTCCGCCAAAAGCATGAATTCCTTGTTGACTGATCCCCCAATCGCCCCCGCATCGGCGTCCACAGCGAGATATTCCAGCCCGCAACGGTTAAAGATGGTGCAATAGGCTTTGTAATTCGCCTGATATTGACGATCCAACCCATCTTCATCGTAATCAAAACTGTACCCATCCTTCATGGTAAACTCACGGACCCTTACGAGACCTCCCCGAGGTCTTGGTTCATCCCTGAACTTGGTTTGTATTTGATACAAAAGAATGGGAAGCTGCTTCCACGAACGCATGCTATTGCGGGCAATGTCCGTGATTACCTCCTCATGTGTGAAACCCAGTACGAACTCGCGAAGCGAACGATCCTGAAGATGGAACAGAACGTCAACGCTTATCCTTCCTGACTCTTCCATCAATTCGGATGGCACCAAGGTGGGCATGAGCATTTCCTGACCTCCGATGGTGTTCATCTCCTCTCTGACGATCTGGGATATTTTCTGATGCACCTTCCAACCTAATGGGAGATAACTGTATACACCAGCGGCGAGCTTGCGAATGAAACCTGCTCTTAATAACAGACGATGACTAATTAATTCAGCATCAGATGGAATTTCACGCAATGTCGGTGCGAAAAGGTGAGAAGCTCTCAAGTAACAACCCTCCGGATCTATTGTTGTGATATTATAACCGATGAAGAAAATCAGGGTCAAATAACACGAGGTCATTTCCTAAGTGGTGAAACCGATAAGCAGTATGGAACGTAGACGTTTTAGGAGGTCAATCATGGGAAATTCATTTCTGAAAATATGCGTCATTGTGTTCGTGGTTCTGGTGGGACTGAAGATATTTCTCTCCTTTCTCTATTTTTTGGGAGGTCTATGGCACATCCTCATATCCACTCTATTCATAGCTGGAGTGATATGGCTGGTGATGCTGCTATTCGGAAAGAAAACGGCAGTCTGACATTCATGGTGAAGGAAATTCTCGAATATTTGACTTCGTTCGGACTCCACATCGATCTTCGGAGTGGCGGCGCTTTTTCTCTCCGATTGAAGATCACAGAGATTAAGGTGACGTCTCGCCGTATGTTGTATGACCATAGAGTGCATTTGCAAAGGCGTACTCAGGTGATGGTTATATTCGCTTGTCTCATATAGATGAGATTAATGTGGAAAATCTCGACGTTTTCCAGTAATATAAGGTTCATGCATCGTCTTCCGTCATCTTTCCAAGAAGTATCGATGGGCAAACATATTTTGGCCGTTCTTCAGTGAGTTAGCATGGAGAGAATGTCTGAAATTGCAAGGAGCCTTGAATGAGATCGCAGCGGAGCTTCAAGCTATTCTTACCTCTGCTTATATTTCTTCTGCCAACGGGCGGTTTCGCTCGCCCCCTTCACGCACCTTCGAAGAAGAACCATGTCGTTCGCAATTATCATAAGATTTTAAAGAGCGTCACATACAATGTAATGCCTTCGGCTATTGATAATGAGACAATTGATCCCCAACTTCGGACGGCCATGGAGATGGCGCCATCCGCAGCTCAATGGCCGAATAACGACTATGCTCGGGTTTTGGATATCGGCGACATCACCATCAAGCCGGATGGGACGGTTGTGGGAACATATCGTGAGATATTCAAGCTGTTTAACGAACGCGCGAGGCGGTTGGCGGAGGTTTCCATCCCCTATAACGCCAGTTATCAATCGGTGAAAGTGATCCAAGCGCGAACCATCAAGCCCGATGGGAAAATAATGGGTTTGCGGGGTTCGGACATGCGTAATACGTCCATGTATAACGACTTTCCTTTGTATGATGACACTATGTCGCTGGGCTTTTCCATGCCTGGCGTCGAGGACGGATGCTTAATCGATTATACTTTTCAAGAGATTACCCGCCCTGTATTGATGCCGGGCGAGTTTTGGCAATACTGGACCTTTGACGGGACGGATCCTGTGATGCTCAGTCGTTTCACCGTGCATATTCCCGTCAGTAAAGCGATACATTATCAGGTGTTTAATGATCCGAATTTGCATCCGAAAATCACCCTTTCATCGAGCGGGAGAATCAGGAACTACGTTTTCGAGGAGCGAAACCTGAAACCCATCGTTATCGAACCTGCCATGCCAGGCATGAACGAGGTTAAGAAATGGTTGGAGATATCCTCCATGGATACTTGGCAGCAGATTGCAGCTTGGTACTGGGCTCTGTCGAAACCCGAGTCCGTTCCGGATGACTCATTGCGCAGCGTGGTGAATCAACTTATCGCCGGGAAGCGTAGCGAACCGGAGAAGGCCGCCGCCATTTACGCATTTGTGGCGGATAAGGTGCGTTACGTGGGCTTGGAATTCGGGCTATCCGCGTTTCGCCCTCATTCGGCGACGGAGGTGCTTCAAAATCTATACGGAGATTGCAAAGACAAAGCGACGCTTCTTATCACGATGCTGAATGTCGCCGGCATCAGAGCATGGCCGGCGTTGTTGGAATCCGGCGATAGTTCTCTTATTCACAACCAACTTCCCACATTAAGTAGTTTTAACCACTGCATTGCCGTGGCGTTTGTGGATAACAGCGAAGTTTGGTTGGACGCAACTTCCGCTTCCTGCGCGTATGGAGATATACCGGTGAATGACAGGGGGGCGGAGGCGATGGTGATTAGAGAGGGTGTCGGACAATTTGAGATGATACCGGAATACTCTCCGGAACAATCCGGTTTGGATTCCGTGGTCAATGTCCAACTCAACGTTGACGGAGGTGCGAAAATCGAGACCAGCGCCACAATGCTGGGGGCGGAATCTCAGCAATGGAGGGAGACGGCCCGCAATCTCACACCGGATCAGAGGTTGCAACTAATGCAACAATGGGCGCAGTCAGTCTCCACCGGAGCAACCTTGCAGAAATGGAATTTGCCTGATGGCTCGGCTGTAAACGGGAATTTCTCCATCCAAATGTCTCTGAGCGCACCACACCTGGCAAAAACCACGGTGCATTTCATGTTAATACCCGCAGCAATCGGATTGAACGATTCCAACGCTCAAAATCCATTCGTCCAAGACACTCGCGTTTGGCCGATTGTGGTGAACAATCCCATGAAAGAACATTCCGAAACCACCATCAATTTGCCATCAGGGTATGAGATTGAGGAACTGCCTCCCGATGTAAGTCTGTCCACCTCTTTATTCGAGTACCGAAGAAAGACTGTGGAGTCTCCGGATAAGCGTACATTGGTAATATCAGTGACGAGTATTTCCAAGAACGGGGCTATACCCCCCGCACTCTACACCCAGGTGAAGGAGTACTATAATGCGATACTCCACGCCAACGGCGATCTGATCATCATGAAAAAGACAGGATAGAGGTGTTTCTTTCGCCTGAGTTGACTGCAAGTTCGTTTTTCGACGAATTGCAGAGCCCATGCTTGATTTTAAACCTAGTTTTTTCTTGTTTCGAGGCCGTTTTGAATTAGTATTTGCGTTGGCGGGTAATATATGGTTTATACTCAACCGTGAAAAAAAATGGATGGCTGTTTAATCTTCGTTCAAAAGTGAGCAAGCCGATATAACGGCGCAAGGAGGAAAACTATGAGTATCATGCAACAAATGATCGCAAATCATCCCCTTTTGGAAGGAATTCCGGATGATGAATTGGATTTGGTGATGAAATGTGCATCCTTCCAGAATTTCAGCTCGTCGCAGAATATATTTCGTGAAGGCGAAGAGGCTAAGCATTGCTATTTAATCGTGGAGGGAAAGGTTATTCTGGAGATTTTTAATCTGGAAATAGGCAACATCCACGTGCAGACTCTTGGTCCAGGGGAAGTGCTTGGATGGTCCTGGCTTGTTCCGCCTTTTAGTTGGCATTTTGACGCTCGCGCGATAGATTCTGTGAAAACAATTGCCCTCGATGGTGAAGCGCTTCGCCAAACATGCGAGGAGAACCCCATGCTGGGATACAATCTACTGAAAAAGTTCGCCGCAATTCTCGAGCAGAGATTGCAAGCGACGAGACGACAGTTGTTTGAATCTTATGGCATATCGAAATAGCTCCAACTCACTCCCTTATTGCATCCGGACGGTATCCACCCCATCCGGATGCGCCCATGTACGTGTAAAATAATCCGCGACACAACGTAGGGTACGCGGTAACGTTCTCTCCATTTTAACTGTAAGTGTTATTCCAAAAAGGTTCATTCTTCTTGCGAGAAATCGCCTGTTGCCTCGGTCAGCCTGAATTTTGCAATTGGCGTCGAAGGGGGATATAATTTATATCAACCTGATTACGAGCATCTCATTATCACATTCCGGACGGTGGTGATTTTGAGACTATTGCGACTCATGGAGTGGTATAAGGTAAGCGAAAAAGGCGCAGTTTATTAACGTTGATCAAGGCAAAAAAAGAGGAGGTGTCAGCGATGACATCCTCCGTAAAACGCCTGTTCTCGTAGTGGGGCCTGCGTCGCAAATAAATGAGACACAACCCAATAAAGGATCGAGAAAGGCAAAAGGGTTTCCCCTAATCGAGCTGCTGTATACTTTGACACTTGAAAACGGAAAAAGTTTCATTCAATTTCAATTCTTTTCGGAAAAAATATGAAAGAACGTGTAATGGCGCAAGTGGATATCTCCGCTCTGCGGCATAATATGCAAGAATTGCGCCAGATTGTCGGGATGCGAACGAATATCATGGCGATAGTCAAGGCGGATGCATACGGGCACGGCGCCTGCGAGATATCCAAGGCGGCGGTCAGCGCGGGTGCCGAATGGCTGGGCGTTGCCACTTTGGAGGAGGCGATTCAACTTGGGAAAGCCACCCCGGGCGCTTCTATTTGCATTTTGTCTCCGATACAGCGTGATGAAGCCGAAGAGGTGGTGTTTCATCGGTTCATACCCATTATTGGGGATTTTGAAACCGCCTTGGCGTTGAGCAAAGCCGCTCATAAGCTGAGATCAAACGTGAAGGTTCACATCGAGGTCGATACGGGAATGGGCAGAAGCGGATGTCTTCCTGAACAGGCATCCAAGCTGGCGGATATGATTAACCGTTTGAATGGGATCACCATAACGGGATTGATGACGCATTTTCCGGTTCCGGAGGATGATGCAACTATAACATTACATCAATTTCAAACATTTCTCAGCATCGTAAAGACCGTGGAGGCTACGGATACGTTTTTACAGCATCTGCATTGTGCAAGCAGCGCGGCAATATTGCGATATCCTGAAACGCGACTTAACATGATTCGCCCGGGCTTGTTAATATACGGCATTCGCCCTTCCGTTCCAGGGGATGTGGATTCTCCCAATCTCAAACCCATGCTCACATTAAAGTCTCAAATCGTTGCGATTCGCTCCCTTTCTGCTGGATCGTCGATCAGCTACGGGCGTACTCATGTGCTAAGGACCAATTCCAGGCTTGCCACCATCCCTGTAGGTTACGGGGATGGCTATCCAAGAGCGCTCGGCAACAAAGCCGATGTGCTCATATCTGGGAAAAGATGTCCTATTTTGGGGAGAGTCTGCATGGACGTGATGGTTGTGGATGTGTCTCATGTCATTGATGCTTCCATTGGTTCGGAAGTCGTATTGATAGGTGCACAGGCTAATGAAAAGATATTGGCGGAGGACTTGGCGCGTATGGTTCCGACAACGGAACACGATATCACCACGAGATTGACCTCCCGCGTGCCACGCGCATACATCAACTCCTGAGAATATCGGGAGTGGAAGGATTCATGAAACCGTCTAAAGCGCACAATGAAATAACGGTCGGGATTCTTGACGGGAATACACTTATGCGTGAAGGATTAGTCTCTCTGTTTCAATATGAACCCGGATTTAAGTGTGTTGGCAGTTGGGGAGATGTCGATGAGGCGTTGCAATCCCTTTCAATAAGACCGCCCAATGTTGTACTCGCCGATATCAAGCTGCCTGAGAAGCATGGATTTGATATGCTGAAACGTTTGAGGGCGAACTTCAAGGATTTGAGAATCATCGTTACTGTGGATTGTCCCGAGGAGCGTTGCGTTGTGATCAATCCTAACTCTCCGCTTGTCAGATCCGATCCTTCCGTTTTTGAAACCTATTCCGCCCCGGATGATTGTCTGCAAATCGCCCTGAAGGTGGGCGCACATGGGGTTTTAAGGAAACATTGCTCTTTCAGTTACTTGTTGCAGGCGATTAAAACCGTGAACGCAGGTCAATACTGGATGGAACTTACCACGGCAAACCGTCTCGCGAGACAATATCTTCTGACCCTGCAAGGGGAAAAAACGGATTGCAGGCGGCACTCAGGAGTTGGTTCATTGACATTGCGGGAAAGGCAGATCATCTATCTTATCTCGCAAGGGAAATCCAACAAGGAAATCTGCCGTGAATTACGTCTCGCCTATTCCACGGTTAAAAATTACGTCAGCAGTATTTTGGAAAAATTAGAACTGAGTGACCGCACTCAAATCGCTCTGTATGCAATGGAGCCATCGCAGTTTACATCTGAAAAGAAGGCGGAGCTGTAAAATTCGGTTTCGTTGTTGACCTAGCCAAACGCACATGAAAAAAGTTCGCAGCACAAACGACATAACAATGGATAATTGGGAAATTTCAATTCGGGGTATTTACAAGGCATGATCTTTTAATTGCTACCCGCTTTTCCGAATTTGGCGATTATCTCATGATAAGAGATTGAATCTTTATGACAATACCGGAATTCACACCTTCAAATTTCAACAAGCCCACTCTTTCGCATCTGGAATCCGCCGATCAGCTATCCTCTCATCTTCGTTCCATCCGGAATGAAATTGAGCAAAAGGCGATGCAAGGTTCGCCTGGTTTGGCTCTAGCCAGAGAATATAGCTCACACGTTGATTCCATCATTCGCCGTATGCTTGAGATCGCCGTACACCGCACGGGAAGGCATTCGGATATGGATAACATCCCCCTGTCAGTCGTAGCCACAGGCGGATACGGGAGGATGGAACTATGTCCTCATTCCGACATCGATATCACCTTCATCCCGCACAAGGACGGTGACAGGAACATTGACATGATCGTCAAGGAGATGTTCAACCTATTAGTTCGGATATTCATTGACGCCAATGGAATGGAGGTGGGATACGCATATCGGCTAATTGAAGATTGTCCGAATTTGGACCATCAAACAGTATCGGGATTGATGGATGCAAGGCTTATCGCCGGCAACCCGCGTCTCTTTATCGTGTTCGAGAACGACTTCTGGCTGCATTTCAATACGGCGGAATTCATCTTCAGTAAGCTGGAGGAGCGTAGATCCATGCTTATCAGGATGCGGCACACCCCTCGACTTATCGAGCCAAACGTGAAGGAAGGAGCGGGAGGATTGCGCGATTTACACACCGCCGTCTGGCTGATACAGGCTTTGAGAAATCTTCCCGCCGCAAATGTGAGAGGTGCGCGCGCGTGGGATGTTTTTGGGAGAGATGCAGAAGTTACCCCGGATGAGATCCGGAAACTGAAGGATGCCAAGGAGTTTATCTTTCGTGTTCGCAATGCGCTCCACGCTATTACCGGAACCGAGAGGGATGACCTTGTTGTGACAAGGCAGGAGGAGGTGTCCATGTCGTTAGGATTCGAATCTCACCCGGATGTGGGCAACGGGCATCCTCCAGTGGAGATATTCATGCGGGATTATTATCTTCATGCATCCTCATTACATCGCATATGCGAAGATATTTTTCGGCGTGTTGAGAATAGTCGCATCTTTCTTGGCATTGGCATTGACTGCGTGAATCGTCAAATCGTACCGGCAAATCCCCTGCTTGGGATGGATGATCCTGTGTGGATGATATGGGCTTGCGAGGTGGCGCAACGGTTTGAACTGGAGTTTGGCGACACGCTTGAACGAGCGATTCTGGATCTGCTGGACACACATCCCATATCCTCGGAGCATCGTCAAGCCGCAGATATATTCACTCGTATTCTCGCTTCTCCCCGAGGCGTGTGGCACATGCTGGAAAAGATGGCCACGCTGGGTATACTCGGATGGATGTTTCCCGAAGTGGCGGGGATCATGAACCTGATTTCCTATGATCCCTCGCACGATTATACTGTTGGGCAACACACCTTGTATGTCATCAAAAACCTAGATAACCTAAGGTTGTACGACGTCCCCGAGGAGTTAAAGGAGTATAAGCAGGTGATGGCGGAAATACCAAACAGAGAGCAGCTATACCTCGCCGCACTCCTTCATGACGCAGGCAAAAGATATCCTGACATTCCGCACTCCGAAGTGGGAGAGACGCTGGCGCGCAAGGTGTGTAAACGACTTTACTGGGATGACACTGCGACGGAAAATGCTTGTTTCCTTGTGAGACATCATCTTCTCATGGCGGAAGTTTCGCGTTTGAGAGACTTGAACTTGGAGGAGACCATCCGTTATTTCACCTCGATTGTGGATGATATGGACCGGCTTCATATGCTCTATATTTTAACTTTCGCGGATACTAACGCCGTGGCCCCGGGAATATGGAACCAGGTTAAGGGAAAGTTTCTCCATGATCTGCTTCGGCGTTCTGAGCGCGTGCTTGCGGGCGAGGAGGCCGATGAATATAGCGATGTCGCTTTGAATCGCGCGCGACGTAGGTTGATGAAGGAGTTGTCTCTGGAGAACCTCCCGCCGGATGAAGTGGCGGAGCATGTGGATAATATGCCCGCAACCTACATACTGAACGTTGATCTTAGTGACATCGCTTTGCATATACTCTATGTGCGCAAGGCGCGTGAAGGCGAACCAGTAATCGATTTTCACGATGAAAGAAACTCCACCTTCACTGAGGTGACCATATGCACCCAGGACGATCCAGTGCCGGGCTTGCTGGCGAAGATCACGGGGGTGTTTCACGCTTCCGATTTAAACGTGCATAGCGCCCAGATATTTACCCGAGTATCCGCCGAGGAACGCATAGCGATCGACAGTTTTTATGTTGATTACCGAGGAAAGCAGCTTACCTCCGGAAAACGCAAGGAGCTTGCCACAAATCTGCGCTCAGTTTTGCTGGGAACCACGCAATTGGCGGATGTATTAAGCAAACGTCATAAGCATCTTGAAGTTGGAGGTTTGGTGGAAAAAATGGTCATTAGAAATGATTTGGCCAGTCGTTTCACAGTCATAGAAATCACAGCGCCGGATGATAGATCATTTTTCTACAGGATATGCGGCGGGATTTCCTCATTGGGCTGGGACATCCACAGTGCGAGAGTGTCGTTGTTCCGCGGGAGGATAGTCGCTTCACTGTATGTAACCGGGGCGGAGACGTTGTCGGATGACGAGGCGTACGCCTTGGCGTCAAAAATCATCCCGTTTCAAGCTAAATAATTTTTAAATCACCCTATATATTCCAGGATCACTCGCCGATAATAGAGACATAACCCGGAATAGAAATAAGTCGAGCACGTTTTTTTTATTTTTTTAATTAGGAGAACTCGTTCGCATGCCCCAAACCGCTCCGGCGAATATGGGAAATTCAATCTCCAAGCATAGTGATGAAATCATGGCGATAGCCATCATTCTCATTATCGGCATGTTGATCATCCCCATGCCCGACTGGTTATTGGATTTCTGCATTATCATTAATCTCACGGCATCGGTGGTCATAGTACTGGTGACGTTGAATTGCACTGAGCCGTTGCAATTCAGCGTATTTCCCTCATTGCTTCTCATCACCACGCTTTACCGTCTGGCTTTGGATATTGCCGCAACCAAGCTCATTCTCTCCACTGCGGAGCCAGGCAACGTTATCAAGGCTTTTGGTACGGTGGTGTTGGGGGGGAACTTCGTTGTGGGTGTCATCTCGTTCCTCATTCTGGTCGTCATTCAGTTCGTTGTAATCACAAGCGGAGCGGGAAGAGTGGCGGAGGTTGCCGCGCGGTTTACCTTGGACGCCATGCCCGGCAAACAGATGTCCATCGATGCGGATTTGAATGCAGGCTTGATCACGGAGGAGGTGGCGAAGGCAAGACGGAAACAGATTGAAGCCGAGGCGGATTTTTACGGTGCGATGGACGGCGCCAGTAAGTTCGTTCGCGGAGACGCAATAGCCGCCGTCATCATCATCATCATTAATATCGCCGGCGGATTCATCATAGGCATGATGCAAGGTCATTCCGATGCACTCACCATATTGCAAACATACACCCTGTTGACTGTTGGCGAAGGGATGGTTAGTCAGATACCGGCGTTGCTCATTAGCACTGCGACGGGATTGATGGTTACGAGAGCTGCGTCGGAAAGCGACATGGGGTCTGATTTCCTTACGCAGATGTTCGCAAAATCCCGACCTTTAATGATGGCGGGTGTGTTACTGATCGGTCTTTTCCTCGTACCCGGATTTCCCAAGCTTCCATTGTTCATTGTGGGGTCCTTTGTAGTTGGTTCAGCCGTGGTTCTCTCACGTAACGAAAAGAGATCTTCCCTGCAGAAAGCGGCCATGGATGCCAAGGCGTCTCAACCCCCAGCCAAGGCGCCGGAGGATCCAATGAAGTTGCTTAAAGTGGATATGCTTTTGTTAGAGCTTGGATCAGGTCTGGTTCCTCTCGCCCTTCCGGATGAGGGAGGTGATCTGGCGGATCGCGTTTCCGGAGCGCGCAAACAGATTGCGATGGAACTCGGGATCATTCTGCCGATGGTGCGGATAAGGGACAATCTGCAGCTAAAGATTAATCAGTATGTGATAAAGATCAAGGACCAAGTAGTCGCCTCCCATGAGGTCTCACCCAACATGCTTCTTGCGTTGGACCCTGGAACTGTGATTCAGCCGGTTCAAGGAGTGCCGACAACGGAACCGGCTTTCGGCGGACCGGCGCTTTGGATTCCGCACGCCATGCGAGAACGGGCGGATATGTCGGGATATATCGTGGTGCAACCAGGCGAGGTGATCATCACCCATCTCACCGAGGTTATCAAAAAACATGCCAATGAGTTATTGAATAGACAGGATGTTCAGGCGTTGGTGGACCATGTGGCGCAACAAAACAAAGTTGTAGTGGATGAGTTAATTCCCAATCTGATGTCATTGGGCGAGGTTCAGAAGGTCCTGCAGAATCTGCTCCGAGAGCGAGTCTCCATTAGGGATTTAGGCACCATCTTGGAGACATTAGCTGATTGGTCGCCACGCACAAAGGATATTGATCAACTAACCGAGTATGTGCGTTCAGCCTTGGCGAGGCAGATATGCAAGCAACATTCCGATGAATTGGGTAAGATGCATGTTCTAACGCTAGATTCCAATTTGGAGCAAAAATTTCGTGAATCCGTGCAAGTGACCGCTAACGGGGTGATGCTGGCGATTGACCCATCGACAGCCACTAAATTCGTGTCCGTGCTGTCGAGACAAATTGAGGAAGCTGGACGTTCGGGGATTTCCCCTGTTCTGTTATGCTCTTCGCAAGTCCGTTTGGCACTCAAGAGATTGACGGAAAGAACCTTGCCGAATCTGCCGATACTGGCATATAATGAAATAATTGCCAATATGGAGATAGAAAACGTGGCAACCGTGACACACGCAGCGCTTGCCGCATAAGGATTTCGTTTATTGGTTGCACCAAACGTAAGCGGAGAAAATGTTTTAGAATATTTAGGAGCGATTTCCTGGATGAAGATTAAGGAATTTGAAGCGCAAACTTTAAAGGAATGCTTGAACCAAGTCCGACAGGAAATGGGTCCTGAAGCTGTGATCCTTGAAACCAAAAAAAAGAGGGTTGGAGGATTCCTAGGCTTTGGCAGCAAGGAGCGAATTCAGATTACCGCTGCGTTGGGCATCTCCGTGAATGAAGCACCGGCAAAAAAGGAATCACCTCGTGACACCGTCCCGGTGCAAACTACGCCCTCCCCTAATCCCCCACAGATTCATGTGATAAATGACAAGGAAACCCGTGAAAAGCTCAACCGGTTAGAGGAGGAGATCGGTTCCATTAAGGAGGGAATTAATTCCATTCGGTTAGCTGTGAATAGCGGGATGATAGCCCAGCAATCCAATTCGCACACCAACTCCGAATTTCCGGAACTGCTGAATCGCCTAGTGCAGTCGGACCTCCCCGAATCATTGGCGCTGGAGATGCTTGGTAAATTGCCGGATTTGAGCGCGTGGGGACCGCAAGCTCGTCTTCCACTTGCCGAGGCGGCTCTTCGTGATATCATGTGCGGCATGATAAAGTGCGACGGAGCGATAAAGTTAACTCCGGGACAGACAAAATTCATCGCTTTGATCGGTCCTACGGGCGTTGGGAAAACCACCACCATCGCCAAACTGGCGGCGCATTTCGCGCTGGTTGAGAAAAAAAAGGTGGGACTTTTAACGGTGGACACATATCGCATTGCAGCCGTGGATCAGTTGAAAACTTACAGCCAAATCATAGACATCCCTGTGCGCGTAGCCTATAATCAAAGCGACGTAGCCCCCGCTTTGCAGACTTTTAAGGACAGTGATTTGGTCTTGATTGATACAGCCGGGCGCAGTCAAAAGAACGTCATGCAGGTCAAGGAACTTCAATCCTTGGTGGAGGTTGCGAGATGCGAAACACATCTTGTGCTATCAGCCTCCACAAAGGATATGGATATGATGGAGCAGGTAAGCAAGTTTTCAGGAGTGGGAGTTCACAGGATTATATTCTCGAAGTTGGATGAAACGGCGGCTTATGGAACCATATTCAACACCGCCACCCAATGCCAGATACCGATCAGTTACATCACCACCGGTCAAAAAGTGCCGGAGGATATCGAGGCGGCGGATGCGCAGCGCCTTGTAGGCATCGTACTAGGAAATGCGCTTCAATAATTGCATGTCATACGGAATGCGACCAACAGGCGTGCGCGGAGCGTAATGTGAGCGATATCAGCCCTTATGAGGTGATTGCAAAATTCATAGCCGCATAATGTTCAGCGTGAGACGAAACCTTATCCGACCATTGCGTTGAATTTTACAATCACCTCGGTTTTAACTATTTCGCAGTGTTAATTATTACACCAAGGCATCCAGTATTGTGGATTCGCGGTGACATACATGCTGGAATCCATAGCCCATTTAGCATGCCCGTCAGCGAAGGCGTAGTTGCGTCCTCCGTTATGAGGAGGCACCCAATCCGGCGCTGGCATTGGCGGAGTACTGGTGGGATAAAGAGTTGGGCTTTTCGTGCAGCCGGTGTTATTATTCCAACCCTGAATTTCCACACGGCTACATCCCTTGCCGCTATCCCAGAATATGATCTGATTGGCTGGATCTGGAATTCCTGCCAGTCTGATTGCCGGTCCCCCTGTGCCCTGATCTCCTATCCAATTGACATAAGCATAGGATGCCCAATCGGTATTGGTCGCTGGATTCCAAGCTGATTGTGAAGTCGATGGACAAGCCATGATCTGAGAATTCTTACTGTAAGGGATAAGCTCATACGCCCAGTTTAATCCAAATGTATTAGGATCGTTCATAGGAGCGGTGTACCAGCCGTAACCGGTGTTCTGACACGGCCAGTAATTCGTACATCCATCATTATGGTAATTCTGCCACTCGCTCATATACTGTTCATCGTAATCCTGGACGTACATCGTTGAAGCAAGACCTAGTTGCTTGAGATTGGAGAGGCAGTCTGTCTGCTCTGCTTTTTGTCGCGCCTGAGCGAAAACAGGGAACAAGATCGCTGCCAGTATCGCTATTATAGCGATAACTACAAGAAGTTCGATCAACGTAAAACCATTTTTTGTGCTTTTCATATTCATATCCTTTTAATCCTCATGATTGGCGAAAAAGCAAGGGACCGGGTGTTACCAAACGGAACTTTACGAAACAATCATAAAAATCCTCTTTTCCGGTTCTGGCGAATCTTGATATTCCGCCAAACACTCCACTACCTAGTGGCGCTCATTCATGTAAGTTGTTCAATTAGATTCTATACATAAATACAATAATTGTCAAGTATCAATAATTAAATGGGTGGCAAATGCATATAAAAAAAGAGGTGAGAATCTCTCGGATTTTCGGTGAACACAGTTAAATTCATTGGAAACCCGCATCGGCTCTTGACGGTTAGTTGGCAATTTCGAAGAGGATGAGTGTTTAAGATCATCTGTCAATCACTAAAACGCCCAAAAAAACATGAGTGGTTCTGATCGTCGAACCCGAGGTTAGCATTTAACGGAAGGTGGCGGGATATTTCAAATTGAAATGCAAGATGAGCGAATTCGCGTAAATAGCCCCTATATTAGTAATATATTACATATTATTTCGTATCGTCCTTATTCATCAATTCATTCTTTTGCATAAGCATTTTCTTCTGCACGCAAAAGCAGTAATTAATGATGTTATTCCTCGTATCTTCGGAGATATATAAGAATTCGCAATGCACCTTGAATGGGAACTCGGTGTTGTTGCCCGCCTCGTCACATTTTAGTACCCTCGCCTCGAAGGATGCTCCGTTCATGATTTCAACGGGAAAGTGAATACGAACTTGCATACCGATTTCCAGACCTTCCTTGGAGGAAATCCGAATCCCTCCGCCGGAGAGATCATTGATTTTGCATCGGATAGGATACATTCGATCCATGCTTATGTTAATTCGGTTAACAACCGCAGGGATATTCAGTGGAATGCGGAAATACGATCGTCTCTGAACCCGTTCCATCCAATCTGGCTTGCGAACGCTGAGCACTGTGGCGTTCTCGGAATGATTTTCATCACCAAGCAAAGTGTTGAATCGATAGATAAAAGTATCGCCCACCACGATAATTTCCAATGGCAAACCAGCTTTCAGCCTGCTTCTTGGGATATATTCCGTTTGGATTCGGATCCATCGCCTATCAAGCCACTCCATCACACCATGGATTTCCGGTTCGTTTTGATTGGAGAGTATGTGAATTTTCACTGGGAATCCGATATGCAAGAAGGATGCTGGGACGACTTGCCCTTTAATGGATTTGCACGCGCGGCCAATGAATATCCTATGCACCGTGGAAAACACTAGCCGGTTTAAGAACCACACAAGGAGTGCGCATGATATTAAGATGAACCATAAATCGGTTCGCAGGCTATCCGTCAAGGAATGCCTGATTCCCATGGGAGCCATGAATGATAAAAAAAGTATGATGATGGGCATCATATAAATTCCAAATCCTATTCAAACCTGAATCCCAGGATGGAGTTGGTATGGCGTGGAGGGATGGATATCCTGTGGTAACATCGTATTTCGATAAGTATATAAGAGTGACTATGAAGCAGGAGTATACTATCCCCCTTATTGATATCGGTATTTTGGGGGCTATGTCCTAGGGGAATGATATGAAAAATCCCCCATACGAACAGGGGATTTCCATTAATCGGATATCATTCGGATATTAAGGAAATGAATATCCTCTCTATCTTCTTGTTCCGGTCGAGATTTTCGCGGGTTTGATGTGGCCTTTACCATTTGCGTTTCCACTGTTTTTCGATTTGATTGATTCCTTCACCCCTCCCATCTCCTCCTCGGTAAGGGGAACATATCTTTTACCGGATTCAAACGCCCTTCTCACCATAGCCCATAACGCCCCCAGCCCCATCAACAGCACCCCAATCCAAACAAAGTTTATGAATGGTTTATTTGTAATGGTGATTGGTATGGCCCATAGAGCCGGAGCATCGGGAAATTCGAACTCCACGGTTACCTCCTTGGATGCCGGATTAATCGCTCCATCAATTAAAACGGCTCCCTGAACCTGAGGGATTTGGATATTCACATGCTCGGGACCATTGTCCCCCCCCAATCGCAACCCCGGGTCGATTGGAACTTTTTGACCTGTTGGCGTTGTTAGGATCATTTGCGTCTCCATTATGGTGCCAGGCTGTCCGGGCTGACCAATCATTTTGAAGCGCTTGTAATACACTTGATAGCCTGGGTTCCTAAGGACATCCCCAATAGTCGATGTTTCACCAGGGCGAACCGTGGCGGATATGCATACGAGTTGAGGATCATTCGCAGCGCTGATATACAAATCTCTGAATGGTTGTTTGAGGATTAACGGCCATGTCATAGTCGCCCAGTGATCCTCTTGCCAATAATGAAACACCGCCAGATTTCCGACAATATCACCCTTCGTATTTGAAATTTTTGTTTCTGAGCTTGTGTTTGCGGCATCCCCGTTCGAACTGATTGGGATGAGTTTTAATTTAACAGCATGGGTGAACTTGGTCCAATCCGCCTCAATTTGCTGTGGTGTTTGGCCGTCATGCGTCCACCCATCATAAGCGATAGCATATCCAAAGTGAGTTTCGACTGGCGCCATTCCCTCCACAATCGTTCTATTTTCACTTTTTTCATATACGTTTGTGAGTATGGTGCCCAGCAAGATGATCCCTATTCCCACATGCGAGAGCCAGCCTCCTGCGGTAATGCGTCGGGTGCGAAGCGCCGATATCATAAATTGAAGATTTGAAACAGCAGCGAAAACCCCGAGCGTGCCCATACTCACCACCAACGCCAGTGGAGTGGACGCTTGGAAATTCGCCGTGGTTTGCGAGTGCGCAAACATGATGATCCCAAAACCCGCGATCAATGCGATGAACCATGCTGGCAGTATCTTCCAAAGGAGTTTGTTTCCATCTGTGTTTTTCCAATACATCCATGGTACCAATCCCATAACCAGCAAAGAGGGCAACGCCAACAGCGAGCCAACCCTGTTGTAAAAAAGCTTACTTACCGCACTGCCGGAAGGATTATACGCCCCGAATATGGAAAACCATTTAAGCTGCGATAGAAGCGGCCACGAAGTGCCTATGGTGATGACTATGGCGGCGAGTATCATGAAACAGACCGCTAGGAGCATGGCTGTATCACGGGATAGGACATTATCCGCTATGGATTTGCCGGGGATTTGTCTCCAACGGATCACAACCAATATTAATCCGCCAATCCCATAAAAGGCAATCATTGCAAGCAAAAGCTTAAGCGTATCATTGTCTAGCATGCCAAAAGCGTGTACGGAGAAATTCGCCAATACTCCTGAGCGGGTTAAAAAGGTACCGTAAATGAAAAGCAACCAGGAGAAAAGAGCGAGAAATATGTTGGTTTTTCCCATTCCCCCGCGACTTCTCTGTACGATTAACCCGTGCAACAAAGCCAAGGAACCCAGCCATGGGAACAGCGAGGCGTTTTCCACGGGATCCCAAGCCCAGAAACCGTGCCATCCTTGGGTTTCATAAGCCCAGTATCCGCCCATGAATAAACCGACTCCCAGCGTTGCTACGGTTAGCAGAACGAATGGAGCGACTTTTTGCACCCAATCGTCATACTTTTTCCATATCATAGCTGCAATGGCGAAGGAAAAAGGGACTGCAAGCGAGGCGAACCCGAAAAAAATCGTGGGAGGATGAATTGCCATCCAGTAGTTTTGAAGAGAAGGATTCAAGCCTGATCCGTCAGGCGGGGGCCATGGAAAGGAAAGCGGCCAATCGTTAGGTCCGGTTCCGCGAGTTATAAGATTAAAGGGGCTTAACCAGTGTAGGATAGCGAAAAGGAAGACCAGTACCGAAGCGTAGATAGGCATGATCCGGTGTTCCCAGTCTCCCGATTTCCAAAGCAGAATTATTCCGATTACCCCTGTCCAAACCAGCCATAATAAAAAGCTGCCCTGTTGTCCCGCCCATGTCGCAGCATATATGAAGGGAGAATCCAAATTGGACGATGAGTAATCAAAAACGTATTTATACTGATAAGCATGGTGGGCGATAAGCCACATCAGTCTGAAAAACGCAAAGCCCCCCATCAAAAAAGCTATGACAAAACAAACCCTTGCCAAAACTATCAAGGGCTTGCGTTTTCCCATCGAAAATATATATAGCAGAACGGTCAGCGAAGATGCCGCCAATCCTGCGAGGATGCTTAATTTACCTATATCCATACATTAACCTGTGATATATTCCATATGAGGATGACATCTCGTGATGTAGAAATCAGTTATTTGGCGGTGTCGCTGTATTTCGAAGGACACTTCACCAGCAACGTCGATGCGTGAAATTCGCCGTCTTGACCGTATTGCCCCACAACTTCCACGCTTGTGGCGGTGTCGAAGTTTTGAGGCTTTGGTTGATCGTACACCACTTGCATCACTTCGGAAGGGTTGTTCATATCCGCTATTTTAAACCTTAGACCGCCTTTGGAGGGATCGTAGGTGACTGTGTTTTTTAGAATTTTCCCCGGCACCTGCAAAGTTGCCCCGGGATCATGCATGGCTTGTTCCAAGGTGACGTGCTTGGCAATGGCGCCGGAGAAGCTGTACAAAGTAACGCCCATGGTAATGGCGATAACGATCAGCGCAATAATGTGAGCCGGTTTCAAAGGTCATCCTCCTTTTTAGAGGATAACATCGCACTGATCTTTTTATCAAGTATAAGAAGGTAAGCGAAAACCGCCACCCAGATAATCAAGGGTACTATCGCCAGGGAGATCATTTCAGATTGCATTGTTTTTTCTCAGCTTTCAACTTTTGATTTAGGAGATATAGCTTATAGTATAGCATTCGCAATTGAAACATCCAAATGAACAAACCAAGAAATGCGGGCAGCGAAAGAAAATAGAGAACAGGCCTGTAGGAACCACCCAGTCCACCGCCGATAACGGCTTGGTTTGCGAATTGGTGCAGCGATTCCACAACTCTCGGAACCACCCAGATAAGAAACATAGCTGGAGGAAGCGCGGCAAGCGCATACACGGAAGATATGATGGCTCGTTTTCTTGTTTCCGTAATGGAGTTTCGAAGAACAAGGTACGCCGTAAAGAGCAAGAGTATGACAAGGATGGATGTCTGACGGGGATCGAAAGACCAATACTTGCCCCACTCGTTATGAGAAAATATGCTTCCCGTTACAGTGGCGCAAATGCCAAACACCAAGCCCAATTCCATGCTCGCAGCGCATTTCTCATCAGATTCAATGTTATGACGTATGAGATACTGTATGGCGTAAAATGCGGCGACAACATAGGAGAGGGTTGCCAGCCATGCGCTGGGTACATGAAAGAAGATGATTTTGGCTCCCTCACCGTTCATTGAGAAACCTTGAGCGGGACCAACGACGATAAATGCACAATATATCGCCACACCCATCCAAACACCCACTAAAATTTTCCACCATAATCCTTTTATCAATCCAGGTACTTTCCTTGTATGTTTATTCGCTTTCCCAAACATAGGGAAACAACAGCCCAGCAGTAACGATCATCAGCACATCAAAAGAAGCTAATCCAAGTATATCTCGATTCAAAACATTTATGTTTGAATACGATTGAAAAGTTAATCGTGTTGCATCCACTGCGATGAATAGCATAGGCAGAAGTATAGGGAATCCGATTGCGCCAAAAAGCGCCGGCTTTCCATGCGAACGTGCGATTATAACCGCTATGATTGTCGCGGACACGCTTAATCCTATCCCCCCTGTCAACAGAGACAGCGCCAACTTGCCGGGTTGGACAATCGGAGCATTAAGTATGATGAAGTAAAGAGGTGCGATAATAATAATGATGACGAAGGTCAGCAAGGTGTTAAAGAGGAGTTTTCCCCATAATACAGCGTTCGCTTCCGAAGTGAGCCTCAATGCGATAGCGGTGTTGCTCTCCTCCTCCCTGATGAACACGTGGGATAATCCGCTAAACGCCGAAAAGAAGAGGATAATCCAAAGAAGGGAGGCCAAGGTGTCAGGGGGAAGATTGGCTCCGCCTCCCGCGGAAAAACCAACTACAATCAAGGTGGTAATCGAAAAAAGCAATATGGCTTGTATTGCCGCGCGATTGCGTAATTCAAGAAGGATATCCTTGCGTAGAATCAAGAGGGTTTGATGTATTATCGGAAGCGTTGTTCCGTTATGCGGCGAAGAATTCGGTTGCGCGACCATATCTACCCCAATGAAAGCGTTAGATCTCCCCATTCCTTCTCTCTTGCATCGTTTGTGGCGATCATAATGATTCCGTTTTGTTTGTAAGATTTCACAATTTTCTCCGCCATGCGGAATCCCGGCTCATCCAAATAGGATGTTGGTTCATCCAGTAAAAGCAAGGGTGGATGATGCAGAACAGCGAAAGCGAACTTTAATCGTTGAACCATACCGGAGGAATATGCCGAAACAGGATCTCTTCCCCTGCCTCGGAGTCCCACCATTTCGAGTATGGACGCCAAGTCGTCATGGTGCAATCGAATCCCGCGCAAGGATGAGAAGAACAGGAGATTCTCCACTGCGGAAAGCTCATTGTAAAACGTGAGGTCCGGAGAGAGATACCCCAATTGAGTTCGATACGCTTGCGGGTCGAAACGGATGTTGTTGACGGATATTTGCACATTTCCGCTGTCGGGTTTCAGCAAACCGGCGGCAATACGCAGGAAAGTGCTTTTCCCAGACCCGTTGGGTCCCGCGACCACCAACACTTGTCCGTGTTGAATATCGCAGCTTATATCCCTGATAACCTCGCGATCTCCGAATTTTTTAAAGACACTTTCGAATGAAACCTGAAGTTTGAGCGGAGTCAATGGGATAGTCGTTCCTTATGAACAATCCAAGTGATTGCAAATCCATATTTACGCCATATGGAAAATGATGGATACTCTTTTCATCATCCGAGCTTTGCAATCCTCTCTAATCGAAAAGATTATACCTGAATAGCTTCTCGCGTACACTTTGAAACGGATAAATGCAAGGAGGAAAAATAACTTGTACAAAGAGTTTATTGTAAAAAAGCATGTTCGAATGGGATCGCCCATTGCGCAACGGACGAAAGACTGAGATTTGAATTTAGAAGTTCTATTTTGGAACATACTCAGTCAGAATCATACTGTGACAATAGATACGGTTCAATGTATAATCGCATCAAACAAGCGAAGAAGCCTTACAGAGTACGATATTCTCAAAAGCGCGACTCGAATATAACATAACTCCCTTCCCCGACGTTATTGGGAAGGGTTGCCGCCTTGTTGAGATCGAATCTGCTTGAATATTTGCGCCATGTTTTGGAAGAACTCCTGTCTTTGGTTCGGAGTGAGGCTTTGCATCATCTCGAAACCACCTCGCACGAAGCCTGACAGCATTTGCATGCGAGTGTTTGGATCTAGTTGCATGAACATGGACATGCTCTGCTTCACAGTCTGTGAAATCTGAGTAGGATCCATTTGCAGCATATACTGGAACTGCTGTCGCTGCAGGCTGGTTATTTTTTGCAGCAGAGGCTCCCCCGCCATGTTGGAAGTGGTGTCCTTGGGGGAATAGTATAATACTATAACCGGTGACTTCGATAGACCTTCTGACGAGAGCATGGAATTCAGATCGTTCGATGGTTTGGACGATTGTGATACAGACGCCAACCCCTTATCCGATCCGTTATCCACAACCAACTCCATACCGCCCATCGAATCCAAAGCCCTCAATACAGGGGCGATTTTCTCTACGGAAGGGGGTTGTCCCTTGTCATTCAAAGAGCAATAGACTCGTTTCCATGCCGTATCCGGAATATTGGATTGGAGACTGTTCATGGTGGCGGTCAGATCGTTTGGATTGATCGTGCACACAACTTTCTGAAGCGGAGTGATGCCCGGATCCACCAGGATTGGGATATTGAATGTCTTGGACAGACTTTTCACCAACTCATCAAGTTGTTGTTTGTATTGTGCGAGTATACTTTGAGAATCCTGCTTTGCAGGTTGATTTTGAGTTCCGTTTACTTGTCCGACCGCCATCGTGGCGAAAAGGAGCATTGCGCAAATTAAAAGCATGAAGATTAGCAGATGCCGAGTATTCATTTGTTTCCCCTTTTTCGAAGATACTGTCACTCTATGCTGGCGCAGGGCGTTACGCAAAGGCTTCATCATTAAAAAATCGAACCCGTTAGGCGTGTATAACTAATCATTTATCAATTCTATTTTCACACAATCGGTGCGTTTTCGCAAGTGCTTTGTACATATGACGAAAGGGGGTGAATTCAGTAGGATCGGATCTCGATCTAGTACATGCTTTGGTCAACGTTCATCCGATTTGGATCGTGACCGTGAATATGATACAATATACTGTCACACTGAAAACGGGGGAATGTCACGGATAAACATGCAATCACCCTTCGATCTCTTCCGAAAGTTGGATGGGGCGATGGAGTATGGAATGACGTGATGGCGGTTTTTACGGGGTTATAACAGTAGGCGATACGGCATAAAGGAATGGGTTGTAAAATATCGTGGAACTTTTTTCACCAAAATGCCGATTATGTTAGAGACTTATCCATAATGGCAAGCGGAAAGATAGATATTACGTGAAAAAACACCCCTTTGCAACACACTCCAAAAGGATGCAGGTTGGAGTTTCGCTGATAGCGATTGTGTTCTTGGCATGCATCTCTTACTTTTTTGTATTTTGGAACAATAGGACGAATGTGATGATTTTAGGGCCGCATGAGCCCCCCGCCCCATTGCATTTGACTCCCGTGGAAATTAAATCCATCCGCTTCGATGCGCGCCGTTTCGATTTGGTGGATAAAAACATTTATATTCCGGAACTGTTCCACGGCGATCTGCATTCCAAGGATGTTGCGTTAACATTCGATGATGGACCCCATCCCAAGTGGACGCCCAAGTTACTTCGAATATTAGAGTCGCTCAAGGTGCATGCAACTTTTTTCGTTGTGGGTAAAATGGTGGACAAATATCCGTATTTGGTCGCCCAAGAGGTTCTTGATGGCGATGAGGTGGAAAATCACACATACGACCACATTAGCATGAAACGCTTGGATGGTCCTCAGGTTCGCATCGAATTGGAGGACGGCGCCGCAGCGATCCGTCGAATAACCGGATATACGCCCTATTTCTTCAGACCTCCAGGGGGAGGGTTGACGAATGAGGGCAAAGCGGTTGCCGCGCAATTGCATATGACTTCCGTAATGTGGACGGCGAACTCAAAGGATTTCACCTATCCGCCTGATAAGCTTTTGGAAGCCAGGCTGATGGCTGTGAACCACAATGGTGCAATTTTGCTTTGTCACGATGGCATTCCGGAGACTATGCAAATTCTTCCCGACTTGGTGAGGAGATTGCGGTCTCAGGGCTACAGATTTGTCACAATTTCCGTTCTAGCCCGACATCTCCTTGAAAGCGAAGAAAGAATTTCGCGTCGCCCCGTGTTTAGGATGCGTGCAAGAACGATTGTTAATTAACTTTCAAGACCCCATTGAGGATGTAAATGCCTACGCCCGATAAGCCACAGCGTCCCATTTTTTATGACGAATCCAACAAAAGACGATCCTGGCTCACTCGCTTTTTGATTGTATTATTCATCGCGGCGGGCGTTTTGCTCACCTATTTCATCGTGAGTATCATCGCTTTGCCACTGCTCCCTTATAACAATCTCCCCCGCCTGGAGGAGGCGAAGGATTACGGTAATAGAAATCCCATCCTGACAAACAGGAGCCTTGCACGTCATCAAATGTTCTTAAGAAGAGAGCAGCGTAAATTACTTCGAACGATCGAGAAGGATCGCGCCACTCTCCTGCGCAAGTTGCGATATGGCGTTCGACCAAGCCTTCGCCCGGTCGCCTCTCAAAATCTCAAGCCAATTGTCGCCGGATTTTATGTGAACTGGGATGAAACCTCTCGCGCCTCCCTCATCAGAAACATTGATCACATCACACATTTCTTTCCAGAGTGGTTCCATATATCCAAGGAGGGCAATGGTGTTCTTGACGCGCGAATCCCCGAAGATCACGAACTTATCGAGCCTTTCGTTCGCCAACATGGCGTTCCGATCCTACCTGTGATCAACAATTACATACCGAAAAGCCCCGACTCCGATCAGGGGGAGTGGAGTTCAAATGCCATTCACAGACTGATCTCAGAGCCTGGGAATCGCGCGGAGTTTATTGCCAAACTCAAAAAACTCCTCATCGCCGAACACTTCCAGGGAATTAACATCGATTTTGAAATGATTCCCGCTGCGGATAGAGATTACCTTACGCTATTCATGAAGCAGCTATATCAGGCGTTCCTTCCCGCCGGATTGCGAGTGACCCAGGATGTAACGGTTGATGATCCAGTGTATGACATCGCCCAGCTTTCACGATGGAACGATGCCATTATCCCGATGATATACGACGAACATTCGCCCGGAGACGGTTCCGGAGCGGGATGCATCGCGGGGATTTCCTGGACAAAGCGTCAATTGAACAAGATTTTTTCAGAGGTACCACCTCAAAAGGTGATACTGGCATTGGGAAATTACGCTTACGATTGGCAAAAGGGCGATAAATCCGGCGGGGCGGTTTCGTTATCCTACCAATCCGCTGTGATTCAAGCCAAGGAATCAAAAGACCCTGATGATCCCAGTATCGCAAATATCAAAATCGATCCGAAATCCCTGAACCCGTTTTATAATTACTACGATGACAACGGCAAGGAGCATCAGGTATGGATGCTTGATGCAACAACGGCATATAACCAACTTCGGATTGCGCGCCAATGGATGCCACGCGGAGTGGCATTATGGTACATGGGATCCGAAGACCCGGATACCTGGAAAATCATAGGAAGAAACCATATTGTTCGTGACCAAGGCGGTGAGATCGACAGAGGACTTATTGATCCCATCTCCTACGGTAAAACTACCAATCAGTCCGAGGTGGATTTCGAAGGGGAAGGCGAGCTACTTGAAGTGGAAGCTCAACCCACCGAAGGATTGCGCGATATAACAAGGGACAGCAAGACAGGCTTAATCATTCATGAGAAATATGTTCACTTTCCTTCCAGCTTCATTGTACGTAGATACGGGCGTAAAACCAAGTGCGTCGCCTTAACATTCGACGATGGCCCTAGCCCGGACTGGACACCGAAAATCCTGGATATACTCAGACAGAAGGGCGTTAAGGCTACTTTCTTTGTCGTCGGTGCTCAGGCGCAGTTATATCCATCGATCGTTGCCAGGGAATGGAGAGAAGGAGACGAAATTGGCAACCACTCCTTCACCCACCCGAATTTCGCCATTACAAGCAACGAACGTGACAAGCTGGAGATAAACGCAACTCAAAGAATCATCGAGACCATCACAGGACATTCCACAACGCTTTTTCGACCTCCATACGCCATAGATGTCGAACCGAGAACAGGCGAGGAGTTGCATCCTATCATCCTCGCCTCCGCCATGCATTTCATATCCGTGGGGGAAATGGATGATCCGCAGGATTGGAACCTATGGAAAAAAGGCACGAGCGGTCAACTGATTCGTAAAACCCCTCAGGATATCATTCATGATGTCTGGCGAGACCGTAATTTAGGGAACATCATACTTCTCCATGATAGCGGAGGGGACAGAAGCTCAACCGTGGCTGCGTTGCCTGTGATCATTGATATGTTCAAGAACGCAGGATACAAATTCATCACGCTTTCGAAGTTGAGAGGGCTACCCAAGTCAAAAATGTTTCCCATAGTCCCACCCGGTGAACTGTTGTTGGTGCGAATTGATGACTTTGTCTTCCAAAGCTCCTATTGGTTTCAGATCATTTTGATCACTCTGTTCACGCTTTCCGTATTTTTAGGGGTGGTGCGCCAAATTTGGCTGGCATGCCTTGCCTTAATCAGAATGCAGAGCGAAAAAACGGAGGAGAGTTCCTATCCATTGATGGCTGATTTCGCCCCGATGGTATCGGTAATCATCGCCGCTTACAATGAAGAGAAGGTAATTCAGCGCACGATTAACGCCACTCTTCAGTCCGATTATCCTCACTATGAGGTTATCGTTGTTGATGACGGAAGCCGGGACACCACATACGAAAAGGTCAAGGAGGCGTTCGGCGAGAACCCCAAAGTTAGATTAATCACCAAGGAGAATGGCGGGAAAGCTTCCGCGCTCAATGCGGGCATTGGAATCGCTAGCGGAGAAATCGCGGTGGCATTGGATGCGGACACCCTATTTCTACCCGACACGATGTGGAAGCTGGTCAGGCATTTCTCCGATCCCAAGGTCGGCGCAGTGTCCGGCAATGTCAAGGTAGGAAACACGAATAACATTCTGACCAAATGGCAGTCTCTGGAATATGTCACAAGTCAAAATTTCGATCGCAGAGCTTACGACCTGCTAAACTGCATCACCGTGGTGCCTGGAGCGGTGGGAGCTTGGAGAATCGACGCCATTAATCAGGCTGGAGGATATAGCGGCGATACCTTGGCGGAGGATACTGATCTTACATGGAGAATTCGCAGATCAGGTTGGCGAATTTCCAACGATGTCGCAGCGATTGGTTATACGGAAGCGCCTGAATCCTTCACCAATCTATCGAAGCAACGGTTCCGTTGGGCATTTGGCACCCTCCAAAATCTTTGGAAACATAGGGACGCGCTTTTCAGATATGGCAGTTTCGGATGGATAGCCCTGCCGAGCTTGTGGGTCTATCAAATCCTCTTTCCAGCGATATCCCCGTTCATGGATATTGCAGTCATCTGGGCTTTACTTGCGGGCAACTTTGCTCGGGTGGCGATTTACTACTTCTTCATGATCGGACTCGAACTCGTGGGCGCGGCTTTGGCTATCTGGATGGACAAAGGGGATTGGAAACTGCTTCCATGGCTTTTGTTACAACGCTTTGTCTATAGACAGATGATGTATTATGTTATTCTTAAGTCATTATTAAAAGCCTTCAGCGGAAGCGCAGTCGGCTGGAATAAGTTCGAGCGACACGGAACCGCCAAATTGCACGCTCCTTGGAGGAAATCGTAAAAAAGAAGTATATTATTCCTTGAAGAACATATCGGCTATTATTCCACTCAATAGAGATGATTGCTAAATTCGGACAATGGAGGTTTTGTCTTGGATTTCACGCTTTCAAAACTCCCCGATATGAGAATTTGGCATTATCGGACTATGTACACGAAAGGATATTCGCGATGTTCAAGTCTTCCCTCGTCGTAATATTAATAGTCATGGCCCTTCCATTATACGCTCAGACCCCTAAACCGGCAAACACGCCGGAACCTGTGGCCGTCGCTCCAGCTCGACCGCTTGTGGTTATTCCCACACAGGAAATGACCACAACCTCTGTCACGAATTTCAAGGATCTGTTTGCAGGCAAAATCGCGCCAACCACGATGATATTGAAAAACTTGGATTCCAGTTGGTCTCATTTCAACATCTCCACACCTCAGGATTCCCAGATTGGTTCGATGTTAACAAGTGTGTTAGGCGGCATGATGTCGGGTTATTATTCAAAGGGGGAGATTATCACTCTGAATAGCGTGCCCTATCTGATCGCATACGCACTGCCGGAGCGCAAATTTACACAAGAGGATTTGCGCCAATCCACACCTCCCGCCCCCTTGAAGGTGACCCCGGACACGGAATTGCACCTCTGTCTGTTGAATCTCTATTCGGCAATCAGTATTCTGAACATTCGTCCGTTTGATCTATCCAAGGAGATATCATCCATCACACAGCCAACGGCGGTACAATCTCAACCGCGACCCGAATCCCCTGTGGCAACGCCCACGGAGACTCGCGTCGAACCGGAGATGAATCAGTCGTCATACGCCAAGTCCGTTGATAATCTCAAGCAGCTTGGACTTGCGACCCTTATGTATGTGCAGGATTATAACGAAACTTTCCCCCCGATGAAGAGTTTCGAAGAGATAAAAAAGCTTCTCATGCCGTATGTTAAAAACGAAAGTGTTTTCTACCTTCCAGGCACGAAAACGCCATATGCATTCAACCCTTTGTTGAACAAGCATCGATTTCTCACAATTCCGATGCCTGCGAAATTGGTGCTGTTTTATGAGCCGCATCCTCGACCCGATGGTTCGGTGGCGGCGGTTTTTGCGGACGGACATGTGACCGTGCTCACCCGTGGTGAATGGGCGAAGGCGAAGAAAGCATCGAAGATAAAAGGCTAAACAAAAACATCCACTTTCTGCGAAAAAAATAATGGAAACCCGTGCCGCCCATTCGGATGAATTGGATTACATGCTGGCGTTAATGTGTGAAGCCTTTTCGCTTCCCTTCCCGGCAGCGCGTGAACTGTTTTACAAAGACCCTTATTTTGACATAGAGCGGAAGCGAGTCCTTGTGGATCAAGGGGACCTCATATCCTGTCTTACGGTTGTACATGCACCGATATGGATAGGGAATGCAGCGACTCCCATTGCGGGAATCGCAGGGGTGGCGACAAAGGAAACCGAACGGCGCAAGGGCTACGCAGAAAAGCTTTTACTGGATACGTTAGCCTTTTTATCCGAGAAGGGATATGGATTAACCGCTCTCTTTCCCTTCTCTTACCCCTATTATCGCCGCTTTGGCTGGGAACGCTCCTCCACGCATTATCAGGTGCATCAAGTTCCATCCGTTATCCCCTCGTATTCCGAATCGCGTTATGTCAGGCGAATGAATCACTCCGATTTAATCGACGCCCATCAGGTTTACAAGGCGGTGTATGAACATAAGTCCGGAAGTTGGATACGGGATATGAGAAGGTGGGAGTATCTCTTCGAACACATTAAAAACAAAGTAATTTACAAGCGAAATCGCATGGAAGGATATCTCTTCTTCGAGCCCCGTGAAGAGAATGGCAGACGTATTCTACGGCTGATGGAGTTTGCAGCGATTTCGAATGAGGCCGCAAGGGGGATGATTTCCAGTCTCGCAGAGGAACAGGGTTATGATGAAATCCAGTATGTATCATCAATTGAAATGATACGCAATTCCGGGCTGATATCATTAAGCACTGAAAATCCGGCGGATTCGGTTTCACACGTGGATATATTGCCTGGGGTAATGCTTCGAATCGTCAACATTTTGCACTGTCTCGAACTTTTAAAAGCTAATTTCCAAGGGTTTCACGGAAGTTTGGGGTTCGTGATAAAGGATGAGAGGCTTCCAAAAGGCATTCCGAAATTGGCTCTTTTGGAGGGAGACGGGACATACTTGCAAGTCAGTCCCTTGCGGAATAATAATGACACCATACACAAGGTCACAATGGATGTTAGGATAATGGCGCAGCTTGTGGGCGGATACATATGCTTTGATGATGCGCTAGCTGCAGGAAAAGTGCGAGCCTCCACCGACGCAGCAACAACGTTAGCCTCGCCACTATTTCCCAAAAGAGAGTTTCTAATTCCAATTCCTGATTATTTTTGAACGCTGATATCGTTCTATCACGCAGGGCGCAATAGATATATGAATCCAAATAGTCTTATTCATGAAACAAGCCCGTATCTTCTCCAGCATGCGTACAATCCCGTGGATTGGCGACCTTGGAGCAAAGATTCGTTGCAATACGCCGTTGATGTCAACAAGCCGATACTTCTATCCGTAGGCTATTCCGCGTGTCACTGGTGTCATGTGATGTCGCATGAATCTTTTGAAAATCAAACCATCGCTCAGTTTATGAATGAGCATTTCATCAACATCAAAGTGGATCGGGAAGAACGCCCCGACGTGGACCATCTCTATATGACCTTTGTCCAACTCACCACGGGACAAGGAGGCTGGCCGATGACAGTCTTTATGACTCCGGACGGCAAACCATTTCTAGGAGGCACCTATTTTCCCCCCGTGGATCGATTAGGCAAACCGGGATTTTTGCGCTTATTGAAGTTTGTCGCGGATTTATGGGAAACCGATAGATCTCAAATCGAAGCAGCAACCCAGGAGATATTTGAAAGTTTACGCCATGAGATGGAGGCGTCCCTGTCGGCTGACACTTCACTTAAGGATATCCCTCAAAGAGGTTTCCACATGTTCCAAAAATCCTTTGATGCAAAAAATGGGGGCTTCGGCACCGCTCCGAAATTTCCATGTCCCATACAAATTGAGTTCTTACTCCACCACTCCCTTGCAACTAAGTCCGACATTCCGCTTGACATTGCTCTGCATACACTCGACCAAATGGCGATGGGGGGAATGTATGATCATATAGGTGGCGGATTTCATCGTTACTCCACGGATGCATACTGGCTGGTGCCTCATTTTGAAAAAATGCTCTATGATAACGCTCAATTGTCGCTCATCTACCTCAAAGGATGGCAAATCACGGGAAATGTGGAATACAGACTGGTTGTGGAAGAGATACTTGACTATGTTTTGCGCGAGATGACTTCTCCCGAGGGGGCGTTTTACTCCTCTCAAGATGCGGATAGCTCCGCAGGCGAAGGGATTTTTTACACATGGGAAAAAGAAACTCTGGATCGCTTGTTGCCAGGACGAGATGGTGAACTGTTTTGTCGATTTTATGATGTCACCGGAAACGGGAATTGGGAGGGGCGAAATATATTAAATCAAGTCAATTCCATTCGCGATTTCACCTCCAACAATGACATTCCGCTGGACGAGTTCCTAACTTGGTTACGGGATGTAAATCACAAGCTCCGCCTGTATCGCGAACAATCAAATCAACCTCCAATCGATGATAAAATCATCATAGCGTGGAACGCTCTCATGATGAAGTCTTTTGTCGAAGCCGGAGTCGTGTTGAAACGCGGCGATTACCTGGAAGCTGCGATCAAAAACGCACAGTTTATACTGGCGAGTCTCTCACAATTGGAGGATAATACGTCTTCCTCGCCTAAACGTCTTTTGTGGCGCACTGGAAGGTTTCCGAACACAAAGTCCGATATACGAACGTTCCATAGAGCGGATATCGAAGGATTTCTCGAGGATTACGCATTTTTATGTGATTCTCTTCTCTCTCTTTTCAGCGCCACTGGAAGCGCTCGGTGGCTGGAGGTGATCAATCAATTGGTTGATTCCGTTTTGCAGGATTTCAGCAATTCGGAATCCGGTTTCTATACCACATCCTTAAGATCCGGAGAAGAGTTGATACATCGTCCGTTTGAATTAATGGACGGAGCCACACCTGCCCCCAATGCCGTATTCTGTCGCGTTTTGGCTCAATTGCCGATTATCCAGCCCGACGAAGCAAATTACGAGGATAGGGTTACGAAAATCGTTCAACTCAACGCAGATGCATTCAATGCCCACCCCTCGGCGTATCCCTCGTTTTTGTGTCTGCTGGAGTATCTCTCAGGGAATAGGCGAGATATTCGTATTGCGGGTGATAAAAACACCAATGATTTCAGGGAGTTGCTGAATGTCGCATTGGATGGCTATGATCCATTCCGCATGGTGCATCAAACACCGGATTCGGATCAGGCCGCCACCTCAAATGAGGCTGTCGAGTTATCTCATTCCGCCAAAGCGTATTATTGCGAAGCGGGAGTCTGTTATCCGCCGATCGCTGATCCGCAGGAGTTGTTGAAAAAAATCGATGGCTTAAGTCTATCACGCAAGGTGAAGGTATGATTCAGCAATCCTCAATGATATCAACATCCAACGGCTCATCCTCGTATTTCGAAATAATTCATCCAGACGTCCCTCGCGGGAATTTCAAATGCGCGTTATTTGATTTCGACGGTACGTTATCCCTCATCCGCAGGGGCTGGCGCGAGATTATGGTCCCCTACTTCGTGGAGGAGATTATGGCGTGCCCCGACGCTCCGGTAAAGAAGGAGACGGAAAGCATCGTGCGTGAGTTTGTTACTAGGCTAACCGGCAAGCAAACGATCTATCAGTGTATTCAATTGGGGCAAACCGTTTCCAGATATGGCGGAAGACCGAAGGATCCTCTTGCGTATAAAAAGGAATATCTCGCACGATTATGGGCGCGGATTGAGATCTCATTTAATTCGCTAAAGAACAAATCTCGTTCAGCCGATGATCTTATGCTCAAAGGGTCACGTACATTTTTAACCGCATTGAAGCAGCGAGGTATTAAACTTTATTTGGCCAGTGGCACGGATCAAGTGAACGTGTTGGAAGAGGCAACCGTGCTTGAGTTGAATGGTTTTTTCGGGGATCGGATTTTCGGCGCCAAGGATAACTGGAAGGAGTTTTCCAAAAACATGATCATTTCAAATATCATTGAGGAAAATCGGCTTATGGGAGATGGGTTAATAGTCATCGGCGATGGATATGTTGAAATCGAAGAGGGAAAATCCGCCGGAGGATACGCTTTAGCGGTGGCGTGCGATGAGATGAAGGCGGGCGAGCTTGACGCATGGAAAAGAAATCGATTGATTGAAGCTGGCGCGGACGCAATCATTATCGACTACGAAAATACTCAAGGCATTATCAACTATCTGTTCCCAGGGTAACGAGATCAAAAATCTGGAACAGGCTGTTAATCCGACAGGGCGGCTTGAATGCTGCTGTTTAATTGATCCGCTTGATAGGGTTTCATGACAACCCCCCTGACCCCTAATTCAAGAAGCTCGTGTATTTCATCCATGGCACTGAAACCGGTTGATATCAGAATACGCACATTCGGATACTTTTGTAAAAGTTCCAGAGCGAGCGCCCTCCCGCCTATGTCCGGCATCACAAGATCGGTGATGATCAAGTCAATCGATTCTTTTTGCGCCTCGTATATCTCCAAAGCCTCTTTTACGCTTAGCGCGCTGATGGCGTGGTACCCCAAACGAACCACAATCCTTCTCAATAACTCCACCAGCATCTCTTCATCGTCTACAATCAACAGATTTGCGGCGCTGCTCGACACCTTTTCCATAAGCTGACTCCTCAATTATTAGATTAATGTTGGTTTATGCGGCATGGTGGAATCTAAAACTCAAACAATAAACCAATAATGATCTGACATTATATTAAATTCGTGAAACTGAAATCACTCATCTCATCATAACCTTGGCATACATCATGCATGTACTGCGTTATAATACCCACTTACACCGCCTGACCTAACCATGAATATTTACAGGATTCCCTCCATGATGCAACCATGGGTTATTAAAACCATACGAGATGAATAGCGGGCATGTCGTCACGACCCTATAATTCGTATACTAAGATAACCACGACTTGACAGATTAGAGGCGGAGCGGTAATATCTCGTATGTAATCATCATACTGCATGATATCATAATTCTTGCCTAATCGTCAGATTTCCTCATGTTACTTTCACTGAACATTGTAAACTTCGCAATCATCGACCGCCTGGAGATACGGTTCACCAGCGGTTTGAACGTATTGACGGGTGAAACAGGCGCCGGAAAATCCATCATCGTAGGGGCGTTAACCGCAATCTTAGGAGGCAGGGGTGTCGTGGAATGGGTGCGTTCCGGAGAGGAGCGGGCCATAGTGGATGCCGTGTTTGATATATCCGATAACGCAGCCCTTATTAAATTCCTAAGCGAATGCGGTTACGAGTTGGATGACGAGAATCTTTTTCTCAACAGAGAGATTTCGATCAATGGAAAGTCATCCGCCCGCATTGGAGGCAGACCTGCTCCGATTAACATTCTGCGACAAGTGGGCGAGTATCTTGTGGACCTTCACGGACAACACGAGCACCAGTCTTTGTTGAGCGTGAACCGTCATCTCAATCTTCTTGATGAATCGGGAGGGGAGGAGGTTCTCTCGCTGCGGAAAACAGTTGAATCGGCGTATCGGCAACTTCTCGCCAAACGTACGGAGTTATCTCGTCTCGAAGATAACGCCAAAGACAGAGCAAGCAAAATTGATCTCTTCAATTTCCAATTGGAAGAGATAGGTAATGCGGCTTTAATCCCCGGGGAGGAGGAAAAACTCGAACAAGATATCCTTCGCTTGAGCAATACGCAAAAGTTATCGGAATTGACCGGAAACGTATATGAATTGCTAAAGGATGAAACTGGCAACTCTATCATTGATTCCCTTAACGCCGCCGTAAAGGATATGGAAACGATCGCCTCGTTGGATTCTGACATGTCGGAGCAACTTGAGGCGTTACGTTCCACTCTTTATGAATTGGAGGAGTTGGCTAGGGATATTCTGCATTACAATGATTCCATCGAGAACAATCCCTTGCGATTGGAGCAGTTGGTGGAGCGCAACGAGACCATACGCACATTGAAGCGTAAATACGGCGCTTCAATTGAAGAAATACTCGCTTACGCCGCTAAAACCGCGAATGATATGGACGGGTTGACGCATCATGAGGAAAAAATTGATGGATTACAAAGGGAAATAGCCAAGGATGAAAAGTTGTTGCTCGATATGTGCGGGAAGCTAACTTCAATGAGAATGAGTTTGGCGGATGAGTTCGGAGGTATGGTAATATCCGAACTCTCTGACCTTGCTATGGAAAAAACGAAGTTTAAGGTGGTGATTCAGCCTTCGACGCTTTCCTCCCAAGGCATGGATTCCGTCGAATTTATGATTTCCCCCAATACGGGCGAAGCGTTGCGTCCATTGGCAAAGATAGCCTCTGGAGGGGAACTGTCCCGAGTGATGTTGGCGATTAAAAGCTCAATGGCGAAAAAGCAGCCTCTCCCAACCATGGTTTTCGATGAAATTGATGTGGGGGTAGGCGGAAAAACGGCGTATATGATCGGCAAAAAAATGCACTCCCTATCCGAATCCTCGCAAATTATTTGCATCACCCATCTGGCGCAGATAGCGAGTCAGGCGAATATGCATTTTTATATTCACAAATTGGAGACGGATGGCAGAACTTCGGTATCCATTGATCGGGTTAATGGAGAAGAGAGAGTACGAGAGGTGGCGAGAATGCTTGCCGGCGCTCACATTTCCGACACAGTCATGCAGCATGCACGGGAGATGCTTCAAGGATTTATTGGGCAATGAGGCGATTTCCGCTTAAGACGTTTAAAATCTGTTGCAATCGTATATTGTTTATCATATTTTTAATCATTGCATGCGTAATCGCTTCATTAACCCAGGGAAATGCGTCAATAGAGCCTGCGAGCAGCATTCGTCTAATCATTTGCCCTGATCTTTCGACGGATATCCTAGCCACTCAGATGTACCCTGACATCCTCGGATTAGCTCGTAATGGCACGGTTGGATTGGTTAGTTATGCATCCACACCGCATTATAATCCACTTTCGGCGATAGCATCCACTGATTACGGAGAGGCGATTGAATTGTATCACTCTCCTAAATCGTTAAAAGGCGTATCCCTGAATGTTCATTCACTTAAGAGTCAAATCCTTTACGATATGTCCACTTACGATCAGCAAAATCATCGATCCATACCGGAAATGATCCTTCGGGCGCATGATCAATCCAGATTTGAAATATATTCGTGGACGGATGATTATTCAATTGCCCTTGCAAAACTGCTGTCCGGTGATGGAAATTACGGCGGTCAAACAATACCATGCCATTTAATCCCCATGGCGCATGGATTTCATGATCCCAACGACATCAATACGATCCTCTCATCCCTTGATCTTTTCTTGAATCGATTAATCGCAAGTTCCTCCAAGAATGTGGTGACGATGTTAATATCCCCGATACCTTCATACAATAGCAGAGGGGTGTGGGACCGCCTTCCTCTAATGATTATCTCCGGGGGATCATACACATCCGGCGAGGCTAGCTCGATCACCACTCGAACTCCCGGATTGATCTCAAATTTGGATATCGCTCCAACGATCCAAAGGATTCTCGGGGAAAAAATCAATCCTTTTTTTACGGGACATCCCATACATTCCGATTCGGACGCTCATCCTTTCGAGGATGTGTCCAAGCTGGATCATGCAATCGCCTTGAACCAACGCGCTCTGATACCTGGAGGTGCGTTGCTTGGAGTGGCGGTTTCGGTCTTTGCTTTTGCAGGAATTTACGCGGAGAGAAAAAGAAGTCACTCGCTCGGGTTCTGGCGGTTTGGAATATTGTGTATGATGACCATGCCGGTGTCGATGTTATTGATAGCAGAGGATTTACGGAAAGGCGATATAATTAATGTCCAAGGATATATATGCACCCTTTTCGGGATCATGGCGTTGATTGGCTTGGCGGTCACCCTAACATCAAAACTTCTCCTCCTCGGTAAAACCCAAACTCAAACCAGTGAGATCGCACTATCGATCCTTGCGCTCCTCACCGTTGGCGTGTTAGCGCTTGACAGCTTTACCGGTCAAACAATGGTCAAATTCGCTTTGATTTCTGGATACCAACTAACTGGAATCCGTTTTTATGGTATAGGGAATGAGTTCATGGGGTTCTTCATAGGAATGTCCCTGCTTGGGGTGTTCCTGATTCGTCCTCCCACATGGCTTGCCTTTTGCATTTTTTGTCTCTGCACCTTAATCTTGGTAGCGCCTCCTCTCGGTGCGAAGGCGGGTGCCGCTTTGGTCTGTTTCGTCGCTTACGGGGTGGCGCTGTTTTCTTTGAAAGAGCGTCAGTTACGATGGAAAACCATTGTAATATTACTGTGTTTGGGTGTGATCCTTATTTTCGCCATCGGAATGATGGAAAAATATCTTTTTCCGCATCACGTCAGCCATATCGGCGCCGCGTTGGAATCCCTTCACGCTCGGGGATATGGATACTTTGCGGAGATTATCCTGCGAAAGGTGATGATGAACATCAGGCTAAGCGCATCACCGGGAATGATCGCGACGTATGTTGGTCTCGTGTTGGCTTGGATGGTGAAAAAAAGGGATATTCAACAAATGGTATCGAGCCTCAGAAAATCTCATCCCCAATTCCACTCCGCGTTGCCCGCTGTAGGCTATGGCTCCCTGGTTGCTCTCATTTTCAATGATTCGGGAGTGGTTGCGGCAATATTCATATTGTCTGTCTTTATATCGGGAGGAATTTACCTTTTATGGTCGCCGCATGATCGCATGCCGAATCATTGACGGTTTTTTCGGAGAACCATCCCGGGCAGTCTTTCCGTATGAGCCCCGTTTTTCCATACGACCCCTCCATTTACGATTGTCGTTACCACCCCGCCAGCGAATTTGTGCGGATCGCGGTAAGTGGCCTTATCGATGATGGTTTTCGGATCATAAATCACGATATCCGCATAATACCCTTCTTTCAATTCACCGCGCTTATTGATTCCCAGTCTGCTTGCGGGGAGCGATGTCATCTTGACAATGGCTGCGGATTCGGATATCACGTTGTTTTCCCGCACATATCTGCCAAGTACGCGAGGGAATGTTCCGTAGCATCGAGGGTGCACATGGTCCTCGCCCATTTTGCCTTCAGGCGACGCCCCAACCGCATCCGAACCGATCATGGTGCATGGGTATTGTAAAACCAAAGCGATATCCTCTTCATTGATGGCAAAATTGATGGCGCTAATGAAATTGCGCTCCTCTGTGATCAAGTCCAAAGCGTATTCGATGGGATTGGCGCCCGATTGACGCGCCAACTCTCCAATGGTCCTCCCTTGCAACCTCCTATGGGTTCGCGCCATGGCGATCTCGACGCCGTCCCAAACGGAATTTTCACCTAGGTCGTCCCATTCGGGGTGATTACGGCGTATGTCATCCAGTATGCTCTGTCGTGTCTCAGGCGAGGTGAGCCTTGCCAGTACCGCGTCATTATCTCCCACATTCGCCCAAGTCGGAAGAAATTGAACACTCATGGAAGTCTGAAACGCCGTGTAGGGATATTGGTCCAACTGCACATCCACTCCATTGCTTCGAGCTTTCGAAATCATTTCCAACGTGGTTTTCACTTTGCCCCAATTCCTGCGCCCTTCAGACTTATGATGAGATATTTGCACTGGTATATGCGCTCTCGCCCCGATCTCCAACGCCTCCGACACGGATTCGATAAGAGTATCCCCCTCATTGCGAAGGTGACTGGCGTAGAGGCCGTTCCGATGTGCCACCACTTCGCTCAGTTCCGCTAATTCAGCAACGTCCGCGTAACTCGAAGGCGTATATTCCAAACCTGTGGACATCCCCCACGCCCCCTCCTCCATTGCATGAAAGAGGTGAGTTTTCATCGTTTGCATCTCTTTGGCGTTTGGCGGTCTATTGTCCTGCCCCATAACTCTTTTACGTAACGTCCCCTGTCCGACGAGGGTTAAGTAGTTGGTGGCGATTCCGTTCTCCTCAACCAAACGTAGGTTCTCATCCAGGGAATCCCAAGTGATGCTAACTCCAAACTGTCTCAACCACCTTTTTTCGAAGAAAAAACGCTCATCACGTGTCGCCAAGGCGAGGCTTAACCCACAATTCCCCGTAACCTGAGTGGTCACACCCTGGGAAACCATGCTTTCCATCTTGGGATTGAATAAGGCGGAGATGTCGGAATGAGTGTGGATGTCAATGAAACCCGGAGCTACGCGAAGATCGGATGCATCAATATCGATGGATGAATGAGCGTCGGTTAAGTCGCCAATTTTTGCGATTGTCTCGCCTGTAATTGCTATATCCACATTCCGCGGTTCCGTACCGGTCCCGTCATAAACCGACCCGCCTCGAATGATAAGATCATACTGATTGTTAACTTGCAAATCCTTTTCCATACATTCTCCCTGTCATTTAGCTCGCGTGGTATCATTCCTTACGCATTTTACACCCTAAGCGTTCTCGATTGAAAGAGCCCAATCGAATGAACGCTTTCGGCTTCATTTCATATGCATCTCACATCGGCGTCAGAATGGATGTGCTTCTTCAACGAATATGAAGACGAGCGGTTGTTTCAATCCATTTAATTAGTATACATGCGGTAATATTTAGTTTGAAAACATATTTTCCGCAATACGTAAGGTATACTTTGAACGAATGAACTATACAACGGGTATGGTAATCGCAAAAACGCTTTTTGCTTGATATGTGTGATTAAATCCGCTATTTTGATGATTTTTGCAGTTACCTTGGGTATTTCAGTTATGCCAATCATGGAACAGCAGCATATTCTTCATTCCTTAAAGGGTTCAAGTCTTTGGCGCATAGCGGAAAAGGTATTGTCCGCTGAGAGGCTATCGTACGAAGATGTTGTTGACCTTTTCCTGTCCCCCGACCTGAATGTGGTGGGGTATCTTGCGAATACGGTGCGTGAGAGAATGCACCAAACCAACACCTATTATATTCGCAACCAACATATCAACTATACGAATATCTGCAACAAGCACTGTCAATTTTGCTTTTTCGCTAAGAATCCGAAGGATGGCGGTCCAACGCCCTATCTGATGTCCATGGTGGACGTGGAGAATGCCATTCAAAACCATATGAATGTTCCAATAACGGAAGTTCATATAGTCGGAGGCATCAATCCCAAACTACCTTTCACCTACTATTTGGATTTACTGCGAACTGTGAAAAGAGTGCGTCCTGAGGTTCATATCAAAGCTTTCACTGCGGTGGAGATCGTCGAAATCGCGCGCGTAGCGGATATGAGCATTAAGGACACGCTGATCGCGCTCAAGGATGCAGGGCTGGATTCGGTTCCCGGAGGCGGCGCCGAGGTTTTATCCGATCGCGTTCATGACTTGGCGCATCCGAGAAAGATTGGCCCAAATGAATGGGAGGACGTGGCGCGTGAGATTGCCAAAGCGGGTTTGCCACAGTATTCCACGATGCTTTATGGACATGTAGAGACGATAGAAGAGAGAGCGGAGCATCTTGTTCGCCTCAGAAAGCTACAGGATGAAACCGGGCATTTTCTCGCATTCACTCCCCTATCCTTTCATCCAGAAGGCACCTACTGGGATCATTTATCCGCCCCGACAGGCGATGACGATCTGCGGATCATTGCGGTAAGCCGTCTGGCTTTGGATAACTTTCCTCATATCAAATCCTTCTGGATCATGAACACCGCTGCCGTGTCCCAGATATCCCTCTGGTATGGAGCGGATGATATAGACGGCACGGTTCATGAATATGAGATCACCTACCCCGAAGGGCATATCGGACAAAAACGTCAGATTCTCACTAGACCCCAACTCATCTCCATGATTCGAGAGGCGGGAAGAACGCCTATTGAGAGGGATAGTTTTTATCAAATCGTGAGCAAGGAATCGTAAGGCATGGATCAGGAATTCGATTTAATCGCAGAAAAAGTGCGTAATGGAGAAAGGTTGACATGGGAAGACGGCCGAGTCCTGTTTCATCACCATAATCTCCCCGAACTCGCGTCTCTAGCGGATATCGTGCGAAAAAGATGGAACCCGGAAAACCGTGTGACATATGTTGTTGGGAGGAATATCAATTATACGAACGTATGTTGGGTGCGATGCAAATTCTGCGCCTTTTATCGCATTCCTGGAAACGATGAGGGGTACGTTCTGCCAAAAGATGTTATTCTTGAAAAAATCAGGCAGATGGTGGAGAATGGCGGAATCGAAATCCTAATGCAGGGGGGATTGAATCCAAAGCTTAAAATCGAATGGTTTGAAGACCTTTTTATGGCGATCAAGTCTCATTTTGGAGATTGGAGAGTGATTCTTCACGCGCTGTCTCCTGCGGAAATCATCTATATCGCCAAAATAAGCAGGCTTTCGCTGGAGGATTGTATCCTTAGACTCCAAAACGCAGGATTGGACAGCATACCTGGCGGAGGAGCGGAGATATTGACCGACCACGTGAGACAGCAGATCGCTCCATACAAGGACACCGCCGATGAATGGCTCGAATGCATGAGAGTGGCGCATAAGGTCGGATTGCGAACTACGATCACCATGATGTACGGCTCGGTCGATACCTGGGAGGACCGGCTCGAACATCTCATGCGCACCCGTCAATTGCAGGACGAGACAGGTGGCTTCACCGCGTTCATTCCATGGTCATTCCAACCAGATGGCACGGAATTGAAAGGATCAAGGGCAAGCGGGTTCGATTATTTACGTACTGTGGCTGTCTCTCGTATTATCCTGGATAACATTCCCCATATTCAAGCGTCATGGGTAACGCAAGGTCCCCGGATCGCTCAAATCGCGCTCTCCTACGGAGTGGATGATTTCGGATCCACGATGATGGAGGAAAACGTCGTATCCTCCGCAGGTTGTTCGTTCACAATGCCCATTGATGAATTAGAATACACGATCCGTGCTGCAGGATACCAACCGATGCGTCGCACCACGCAATATGTGTTGCTCCCTTTGGGAGTTCCCGATAACAGTCCCTATTTGACGATGCATCCCCTCAATTCCCATTGATCATTTTGTCGTCATCCAATGTCCTCCGAATCCAAGGTCAGAACCGTCGGAAGCGATACCAGCATGGTATAATGAAATAGCGCCTACGAAAAAACGCGGGCGGAATGGGTTATATGCAACTGGAGCGTAAGATGTTTAGATTTTCGAAATATTCCATTTATTTTGCTTCCTTTTTTCTTGCGCTCTTTATGGCGCTCTCCTCTTGCTCGCTTGCGGAATCGACGAGTTGGATGGGAGTGTATCTCATGGGCTCAAAAGTGGGGAATACCGAGGTTCGTTTAGAACCCGCCGTATATCAGGGTGTCAAGGCGCGCAAGGTGGTGAGTGTGAGCGATATCACCATTCATCTCATGGGGGTTAACGCCACGCAAAAGACTAACTCCCTTTCATACACTGATTTAAATGACACTCCGCTCTATCAGCAGTTTGTAATCGAATCCAACGGCAGCAAAGTTCAACTCACCGCCGTGTTTCACAAAACCACCATCACCTGCGAGATGAATTCGGGGCATGGCGTCACGGTGAAAACTCTCGACATCCCCGAAGGAGCGAAATTCGCCACGGATGGTGACAATCCACTACAAAAAAATCAGTACACTGTAGGAGCAAAATACACTCTTTACGCCATAGACCCTTTGACCATCTCCTTGGACCCATATAATATTCAGATTATGTCGGAATCCGTTGTATCTTTGAATGGTAAGACATATAACGCTTACCGGGTTCTCAGTCAAGGCCCCATGGAGGAGCTATCCACCTGGGAAACCGCTGATGGAACCACATTGGAAGCGGACTCCCCCGTCGGATTAACCATGTATTTGGAATCCGCCAAGGATGCCCTGACACTAGGCGCTTCTGCGCCGCAATTCAGCGTAAAGGATGCAACCACCGAAACAAAGACGGGATACATTCCGCCAAAGGATTTTGCATTGGCAACCTCCATTGCATCAGACCTGAAAATCCCGGATCCTCGAACAGCTAAGTATCTGAAATTAGTGGTGTCCGGACTGTCAGGTTTGAGCATTCCGCAATCCGACACGCGACAGCAAGCGTTGAAACAAAGCGATGGTTCCTATCTGATAGAAATTCATGCAACGGAATTTGATTCGTCAAAATCGGTGAATTTACCGATTTCGGAAACTCAATTTCAACCATATCTTCGCAGCGCGGCGTATTTGGAAGTCAATTCTCCGAAAGTCCGTGAACTCGCCGCACAATTAAAAGACGGTGACAGTAACGCATATGAGGTGGCGGAACGTATACGAAGTTGGGTTTACTCTCATATGACTCCAAACGCTAGTATTGGCGTGCCCCGATCTTGCTTGGATATTCTCGACCATCCCGTCGGCGTCTGCAGAGACTACGCCACTCTCTATGCCGGAATTGCGCGAGCGGCGGGAATCCCCACAAGGTTGGTGAGCGGTATTGTATACGCAAACGGCAGATTTTTCTATCACGCATGGGCTGAAAGTTGGGTTGGCAAGTGGGTGCCGATGGACGCCACACTTCCAAACTCCTTCGTGGACGCCACCCATGTAAAACTGGCGCAAGGAGAGGTTACCGATATGTATGGTGTTAGCGGAATGATTGGACGCATTAAAGTGAAGGTGTTGGAAGCCGACTAAATAAAGTATGGATAACAGCAAAATACGTGGTGTGTGACTGGGATAACTCGTTTCAACCGAACGGAAACACATCAAATCCGGTTTTTCAATTGCGTGTATAAAAGTTATTTGCTCTGTTTGCTTGCTGTTTTTAGACCCATGAGCGCAGTGTGAAATCAACGGTTTCGTTGCAATTCGCTATTGCGCTGCGACATATATTAACCAATATCACACTTTGAATCTTAGATTACGCTTCAGGAGCTTATCAAAAGATTCCATTGTTATTTTTTTCAATCTACGTGTTATTAGTTGCATAAATTTTGTTTATAGGTATTTGCTAAATTCATTTTCATCGGCTTTATTTGACGAGAATTATGTTCTATCTCCGCTCATCCGGTTGAATTTCGCATTTATCTCAAAGGAGTATATGGAGGTGGAAAAATAAAGTGACTATAAGAAGCTTCAAACAACTTTTCAGCACGGTATTCGCTTTGGTTCTAGGCGGATTACTAATGGCTCTCGGATTGAATATCAGAGGTTGGGTTAATGGCGCCAACTTTCACGATCGACTACCGCAGGCTTTCCGGGATCTTGTTTTCAATTCAACCTACAACTCGTTTTTAGTCATAGCGTTCTTTATTTTAGGAGTTCTTCTCGGAACCATTTTCGGTCCCAGGCTCGCTCAATCTGTAATTAACACGGGCGCGGTGTTCGAAAAAATGTCCACCCGTGAAAAGATAGCCGTGGCGATGGGATTGCTTTTGGGTGTAATCACTTCCCTGCCATTCTTCCTCCTCCTGCTTCAGATTCCACTTTTGGGATTACCCTGCGCAATATTAATACTCTTCGCATCGGTCTATCTTGGCGTTCGTGGAATGATGAGTCTTAAGGATGAGTTCAAGTTTGTTAGCTCCGTGTCTCTAGACCATCCTTCACAAAACAACGATATAGCGATGGAACGCTTTAAAATCCTTGATACTAACGTTATCATAGATGGAAGGATTTCGGATGTATGTCGCACGGGATTTGTCTCTGGTCCGATATACATACCCGGTTTTGTGCTGGACGAATTGCAACATATAGCCGATTCATCCGATTCCCTCAAACGCGCAAGAGGGCGTCGCGGTCTGGACATTCTCAACGGAATGCAAAAGGAACTTCCTCTGATCGTGCGTTCTTACGATCATCTCATTGAGACTGCCGGAGCCCCCGTGGAGGAGGTGGATGCGAGACTGGTCTCGCTCGCCAAGGAGATGAACGGGGATATCATCACGAATGACTTCAATCTCAACAAGGTGGCGGCGTTGCAAGGGGTGATTGTTCTGAATGTTAATGAACTCGCAAACGCTCTGAAGCCCGTCGTGCTGCCCGGAGAGGATATGCCTGTTACGGTCATTAAAGAGGGCAAGGAGCAAAACCAGGGCGTGGCGTATCTGGATGACGGCACCATGGTGGTGATTGAGGATGGCAGGAAGCACATCGGGGAGCATATGAATGTGGTGGTTACCAGCGTACTTCAAACCGTCGCCGGTAAGATGATCTTCGCAAAAATCCAAGAGGAGGAGGAAGAGGAAGACAACGATGGTGGGAGTCGTAATTCCGGCGGCAGGACAAGGTTCAAGGTTCGGTAGCGCTGAAAACAAGATATTTACTTCATTAGCTGGACGGGCGGTGCTGGAACATACCCTATCCGCATTTGAGAGTCATGAGGACATTCAGTGGATTGTCGTGGTGGCATCCATGCGGGATATGGAACGAATCAAGGATATCTCCTTGAATTATCCCAAGATGCTGAAGGTGGTGGAAGGCGGGGAATCCCGTCAGGAATCGGTTTGGCGCGGTCTTCAGGCGCTGCCGGACGATTGCGAAATAGTCTTGGTTCACGATGCGGCTCGTCCGCTAATATCTCGACATTTGATATCCGCGGTCATTGACACCATCCGAGCCGAGGGTTCTGCGGTGCCGGGAATTCCCATTCGAGACACGGTCAAACGATCGAATAACGGCGTCATTACGGAAACCGTGCATAGAGACAATTTATGGGCTGTTCAAACACCTCAAGGCGCTCGCCGTGAAACGCTCCTGTCCGCGTTCAATACGTTGGGAGCGCGAATTCGTGAAATGACGGATGAGGCGAGCGTGCTTGAATCGATGGGATTTCCAGTTCATATCGTTAGCGGAGAAGAGAGCAACTTTAAATTAACTGTTCCGGAAGACATACTCCGCATGGAATTTTATCTTATGACCACTCCGCGATCTCCTGCGACATACCGGACCGGTATGGGATATGATGTGCATCAATTTGTCGGTTGCCGTGAGCTTTGGCTCGGCGGGGTTCATATCCCTCATACACTGGGTTTAAAAGGGCATTCCGACGCCGATGCGGCGTTGCACGCATTATGCGATGCATTACTTGGAGGGGCTGGCTTGGGAGACATAGGCGTACTCTTCCCTGACACGGACCCCGCGCATATGAACAGAGCCAGTATGGAGTTTGTGGAGGAGACCGCCGATCTGCTTAAACGTAACGGATGGACAATTGAAAACGTCGATCTCACTATTCTCGCCGAAGCGCCGAAAATCGGTCCGTGGAGGAACTTAATGATTGACCGTATCGCATCCGGACTGCAAGTGGGAAGGGATAGAGTTAACATCAAAGCGACAACATCCGAAAAGATGGGCTTTGTCGGGAGATCCGAAGGCATCGCCTGCTGGGCGATAGCAACTCTCTCTCGTTGAATTTTTGATAAAGTTTGTTTTGCATAACCGCCAATGCGTATGAGGATATAGGACAGATACACCTTAACGTATGATAACTGTGATTATGCTGAACATTAACTTAGCACTTTAAACGCCTTCATCCGTAATTGGTATATATGGAGAATAGATGCGATTGATGGCTTGACAGCCTTCGAGTTTCTTCCATCATCCATGATCTTCCGCGCCATTCGTTAGCCAAGAGTGATGTCGGAGCAATACATTACCCACAGGAGATACACCATGCTTATCAGCGTAAAAACCCGAAACGGCGTCGTATCAGACGCACTCAAGCAGCATGTTGACAGAAAATTTCAGAAGTTGGAAAAATTTTTTCATCACATCGAATCCGCTGAAATGGAAGTCTCTCACATTCGTGGCATTCAAGTAGTTGAGTTCTCCATCAAAGGGGACAGTATTACACTACGCAGTGAAGAGCGATGCAATGATCTGAACATCGCCGTTGATAATGCGCTTAATAAAATGGAAAAACAGATCAAAAACTTCAAAGCCCGAGTGCGACGAAGTCATCAACGCCCCGGACCGGTGAAGGAGACAGCCGCAGAAAAATCGGCAATAACTTTGCTTGACGAACCAGATGAGAATGAGTTTCAACCTCTTGTTATCTCCAGACGCAAGAGATTTCCTATGAAACCTATGCCTCCGGAAGAGGCAGCAATTCAGATGGAATTGCTCGACCACGATTTCTTTCTCTTCCTTAATGATGAGACAGGAACAGTCAATTTACTCTACCGTCGACAAGATGGTGACTATGGAATCATCGAGCCGGAGTTGTAAAGGGGGTGATTCATGGATGTGGTCTGCCTAGGCGAGGCTCTGATCGACATGGTTTCCTTGGAAAGCGGCGTGGGTGTCGCTGAATCCTCGGGGTTCTTAAAGGCTCCTGGAGGCGCGCCGGCCAATGTCGCAGCGGCTGTGGCCAAGCTAGGCGGATCAAGCGCTTTTCTTGGAAAAGTTGGAGACGATCCATTCGGCCATTTTTTATGCGACACATTCTCTCAAGCAGGCGTGAACGTATCAGGGATGCGATTCGATCCGTATGTAAGAACGGGACTCGCATTCGTATCCCTGCAGCAAAATGGCGAGCGTGACTTCTGTTTTTTTCGTAACCCGAGCGCGGACATGCTTTACCAACCGAATGAGGTGGACTCCGATCTTATTCGCAAAGGTCGTATATTTCATTTTGGAAGTATAACTATGATTGAGGAGCCGAGCAAATCCGCCACTCTTGCTGCTATTGAAATCGCCAGAGACTCCGGAGCCATCCTTTCCTTTGATCCAAATCTTCGCCTGCCGCTCTGGAAAGGTGAGGACGTCGCCAGAAACACGATTATTGAGGCGCTGCCTCTCACGGATATCCTTAAAATCAGCGACGAGGAGTTGCTATTTCTCACCGGCGTGAACGATGAGACTCGGGGGGTGAAGCATCTCCGACAGCACGCGCCGAATATCCAACTCATCGTGGTTACGAAGGGAAGATCGGGCTGCTATTGGGAGGCGTCTGATTCCCTGCGGGGGTATGTTGATGGGTATCAGGTTCTCTCCGTGGATACGACGGGCGCAGGCGACGGTTTTGTCGGGGGAATGTTGATTGAATTGCTTCATGCCATTGATATTCATGGTGGTTTTACGAATCTGAGCCACGGAGATTTTGAACGCATTTTCGGTTACGCAAACCGTGTGGGGGCTCTAACCACCACACGCAAAGGAGCGATAACCTCCCTGCCCAATCATGAAGACGTGATGGTGTTGACCCATTAACTTTCGTTTTTTTCGAGGACATCATGAGAAAAATAGGTGTGCTGACAAGTGGCGGGGACGCCCCCGGCATGAACGCCGCCATACGCGCGGTAGTGCGGACGGGCATTTTCAAAGGCATGGAGGTAATTGGCATTGAAAAAGGATATGAAGGCCTTTTGAGCGGTTTGTTCCGCCAAATGAACGCTCATTCGGTAAGTGGCATTATCGATGACGGAGGGACAATTCTACGAACCGCCAGAAGCATGGAATTCAAAACCCCCGAAGGACAAGCTAAAGCCGCCAAGCAAATAGAGGATACGGGAATCGATGGATTGGTCGTTATCGGAGGAGACGGTTCCTATCGCGGCGCGCTTGCCATTCATGAAACATGCGGAGTCAAAGTTATCGGACTTCCAGGCACAATCGATAACGATATCAACGGAACGGAGTACACCATCGGATTCGATACCGCAGTGAATACGGCACTTGAATCCATCGATAAAATTCGTGACACGGCGGCTTCCCACGACCGTATATTCGTTGTGGAAGTGATGGGTCGCTTGAATGGCTCCATCGCATTGGATGTTGCCATCGCCGGAGGCGCCGAAGCGGTGTTGATTCCTGAAGTGAAACATGATATGATTAAGTTGTGTCGCAACATCGAGGCTTGGCGCAATCGCGGTAAAATGTCCTGCATCATTATCGTCGCCGAAGGGGCGGCGAAAGGGGCGGACATCGCCGCGACAATCACTCAGGTTACGGGTATAGAGACACGTTTATCCGTTCTGGGGCATGTTCAACGCGGGGGCTCCCCGTCAGCCAAGGATCGTTCCCTCGCAACCCATTTTGGAAATTATGCGGTGGATTTGTTAGCTCAGGGACAAACCAATTTGATGGTAGGTATGCTGGGGGGGCGTATTCACGCCAGCCCGTTGGAGGATGTCACCGCAGGCGGAAGACCCGTGGACCCAAACGTGCTGAACGTTGTGGATGTGATGGCAACCTAATCACATAATCTTCCAAAGGAAACGATGGTGCGTCTAAGCGAATTTCGAGAGGAAATAAGAAAAGAGTTTGGGGATAAGCTGGAGCACGCCACCCCTGCAAATGTCCGGGAGTTTTTGGATCATTTTCAGCAAAAGCTCTATCAAAACTCCATGCCTGGTCGTATGGTTCTCAACGAACCGAAAACGACATACGAGGAGATCATAAAGGATTTTTTCTCTCGAGTTCTGGATTACCCTCCCGAGGAAGCGTTGATGCTGATGTGGACAATGGCGTTTGATCTCTCTTTCTCCGCTTTGGAGATGCAACTTGCGGAGAGGTTCAATACGCTCTTTGGTGATATTGGCGAGGATAACTAAATGGTAACGCCCCCGACATTCTTGGGGGCGTTAAGGGGATGCAATATAGCAACTTAATCCACGAATTCAACGTCGCCAAATAGCGGCACCAAATCTCGACTTTGAGATCGATCCATTAACAAACGAATGCTGCGTTTTCCCTCCTCGCCCATATCCACCGTCCAATGGTTCACATACATTCCAACGAATGTGTCCGCTATCTCCGTTTTCATATCCCGTGCGAACTGCATTGCGTATTCCAAAGCTTGTGTGCGATGCTCCAAGGAATATAAGATGCTGGCTTTCAACGCCCTCGACGCCTTCATTTGGATGTCCGAAGGGAGATCTTTTCTGATTGTGTTGACACCTAACGGCAATGGCAAGCCGGTGTCAAGCTTCCACCAATGCCCCAAATCCACAATCATATGCATCCCGTCCGCGGAATGAGTAAGCTGACCTTCATGAATGATCAATCCCACCTCGGCGTCCCCGCGTTTCAACGCCGGAATGATTTGATCGAAGGGCATGACTGTGTATTCGAATGGTTGGTCGAGATAAAGCGAAAGAGCGAGAAACGCGGTGGTTAACTCCCCAGGTATTAGGATTTTTTTTGACGTGATATCCATAGCCGTCATCGGATGATTTGATATGACCATCGGTCCATATCCATCCCCCATGCTGGCGCCATGGGTTAAAATTGCATACTTATCCTTCACGTATGCATAGGCGTGCGCGGATATCGCGGTGCACTCCAACCTTCCCTCTTTCGCCCATTCGTTCAAAGTTTGAATATCCTTGAGAATGTGTGTGAACTCCAACCCCTCTTCGTCCACCAAATGCTTCGCCAATCCGTAAAACATAAATGCGTCGTCTGAATCGGGGCTGTGTCCCAATTTGATAGGGAATGACATTCCTCACCTCTTGTTTCATAATAGGAATAAATGCGGGTGGCGTCCTAGCCATGACCGCTTTTTTATTAGTATACCTTTGGTTTTGACATGTATTTCATATTCGGGACATTCGCCGAAAAATCATCATTAGGGATCATTGAATGGCGTTTCCCGTATTTTTTTTGTATTATGGATCATTGGATGTATTTTTGACGTCTGATAGTAAGAACATAGCCGATTGCATCGGTCATAGCGTATATTAAATTATCTAGGAGGTTATGAAGATATGATGACATTTACGAACAAGTCGAAATTACACATTGCTGTAGTCGTATCTCTGATGATTTTAGCAGCCGGATCCGTGCGAGCGAAAACCAGTAAGATATCCCTGCCGAGTGGCACTGTGCTACCCGTCACCCTAGACAACACCCTCAGCAGTAAATCCTCTTATCGAGGGGAAACCTTCGCAACCACTATTCAGCAAGGGCAGTATGACGCAGGGCTCCCCGCTGGAACACGGATTGAGGGAGTGGTGAACGAGGCGTATCGTTCAAGAAACGGAAAACCGGGTTACATTGGCGTATCCTTCAAGCGCATAGTGCTGCCCGATTCACAAACATATTTAATTAACGGCACTCTCTATTCATTAAACGGGAAAGGCCTAACTCATTCCAGTTCGGGCAGGTTGGTGGCTCATCCCAATAAAAACGCGTCGACTTTAAAATTTGTCGGCATTGGCGCAGGCGCAGGGCTGGTGATCGCTACGCTCACCAAGGGTAACACCTTGGAGGAGATGGCGGTGGGAGCCGGACTTGGCTATCTCTACAATCAATATGTGAATAAACCCAAAGCGGGCGACGTATTGTTGAAACCGGGATCGAAGTTCGGTGTGTTGATCAATAATGGGGTTAATGTCGTTGCGCACAACGTCGGTTACGCCCCTACATCCGTTTCGTATACCAAGTCAATAGTATCAAGCAACACCCAAGCGCATCCAAATGCGCAGGTTCCACAAGGCAATTCCATAGGCGTTATGTATGCCAATCAGTCCATCAGCTTTCCAAACGGTCAGCCTTTTATGAAGGGCGGCACGGTGTATGTTCCTCTCGCCCCTGTTGCGGAAGCGGCGGGTGTGCAATATACTTACAATAAAACGAATAAATCCTTGGTAACTAAGGATCGAAGGCTAAAACTGTTTGTGGGTTCCACGGTGATCTTCGCAAATGGAAGGCGGGAACGAATTTCAGCGCCGCCTATCATCAGCAACTCCACATTATATGTGCCGATGAATGTGTTGTCCATACTAACCAACAGAACCGTGAGTTGGGATGATCCCAGTCAAACAGTAATAATTCACAACGGAGCTGTGCAGCAGAACAGCAATAAGGCAAACAACGGTTCTTAGTATTGAGTTTTGAAGGGCGGACAGGGTGGATTTACATGCACCCTGTCTGTTTTCTTTTCCCAAGTGTGTAACAATAGCTGCAGCGGTTAAACGGTATAATGGAATGGTGAGTGATTTATCGCAGAGATATCGTTTGCATCCGAAAAAGGAGGATTCACGTATGATCGCCAGCCGGTACCGCGCTCTTTTTATGATGGTTCTATTGCCGCTCGCTTTGGTGTTGTGTTCTCCTGCAGTATCTCATGCTCAGACATCAACGAACGATCAGATTGCTGCGATTGTGAATGGGGATAACATCACAGTCTCGGATTGGATCAATAAAATGCAATCCTTACGAGCCCAGGATTTTATCGCATCCACTTCTCCATTGCAATTCAAGAATGAAACCGCAGGACAAATCGCACTCCAATCTTTAATATTCGTGAAGCTTCTATATCAATTCGCTCAGAAAACAAGTTTGATGCCCACTGAGGCGGATATCAATTCGGATATGAAAATAGCGGAGCAAAACCCCTCCATAGTGCAAGCTCTCGCATCCAAGCAACTTACGGATCAGCAACTCAAGGAACAGGTGAAATTTGAGCGAACCCTCTATAACGTGGCTACGGTGAATGAAAGATGCACCCAGGATGAGGTCAAGGAGTACTACGACAAGCATCCGGACAAATGGGGGACGCCTGAGACGTGGCGGCTCTCCATGATTCAGCTTTCCAATGAAACTGACGCTAACAAGGCGATGGAAAAGTTGAAAGCTGGCTCGCCTTTCGCAACCGTTGCTTCCGAAATGAGCGTGGACGCCGCCACGAAAGCCAAGGGCGGTGATGTAGGGTATGTTGTCGCAAACAATCCCAACTTGCCGCAATTCATCAAGGATGCGGTATCGAAGCTGAAAGTTGGGGAGTTCTCACCTGTTCTGAAAGTTGTTGTTAACGGGCAGACGGTCTACTACATCATCCAGCTAGTCTCGAAAAAGGAGATGACGGTTCTCCCGTTCAATCAGGTTGAACCACAGGTTGAAAGGATGGCTTTGCTCGCCAAGGCGGGGGGCATGTCGGCGGTGCAAAAGAAGATTGCGGATTTCCAGAAGGTATCGTCCATTGTGATAAGCCTTCCAGGCTATCAACAGATGATGCCAAGCTCAGGTGCACAAACAAAATAATTGTCCTATGCATCAAGGATGCACCCTAACACAGAGAGAATTCATTCTTGATGAACTATCCTCTCTGTGCCGAGTGTATAGGTTAATGAAGTTCCGTTTTCGAAAGGATATTGCCTTCCGCACCCATTTCATAAACGATAGGCACTCCATTGGGAATGTTAAGCTCGATAACCTCCTCCTTGTTCAGCTTGTCCAAATGCATCACGATAGCACGAAGGCTATTGCCGTGAGCCGATACAAGCACATTTCTTCCCTTTTTAACTTGAGGCAATATCTCCTCGTTGTAGTACGGTATGGATCGGGCTGCGGTGTCTTTTAGGCTTTCACCGTTCGGAGGCGCCACGTCGTAACTTCTTCTCCAAAGTTTCACTTGGGCGTCCCCGAATTTCTTGGCGGTTTCAGCTTTGTTTAATCCTTGGAGATCACCATACATTCTCTCATTGATTTTTTTGTTGTAAATGATGGGGAGAGAATCCTGTTCCGACGTTTTCATCGCGATGTATAACGTGTCACAGGCTCTTTTTAAAACGGAAGTGAAGGCGATGTCAAAAGCAATGTCTTTGAGAAGTTTCCCTGCTTCCGCCGCCTCCAATTCCCCCTGTTCCGTAAGCGGAACGTCAATCCATCCGGTGAATCGGTTTTCCAAATTCCAAGTGGATTGTCCGTGGCGGAGTAAGATCAGTTTGGACATGATATTGTTTCCTTGATGTTGATTGTTAATCATATCCATTATACCCAATGGGTCGAAGCCAATTCACTTCGACCCATCGGAGAATGTCAACCGTACATTATGCCTTGGTTCGAAATTCCACCTCCTGCTCCCCAAGCCAAGATAGGAGAGACTCTTTTCGGAATCTCACTTTTTTACCAAGATGTACACATGGGACGCTTTTCTCACGCACCCATGTGCGTATGATTGCGACGCTCACACGGAGATAATTCGCCGCTTCCTCGATAGTCATAACATCCGGAGCGGGCAAGCCATGCTGGGAATGACCGCGAATTTCATCCTTGACTTCGGATGAAATGCTCAACTGGAGCAGCATCCGTTCCTCTTGCTTGTTCTCCTTTTTCGAAGATGAGATGCTAATCGTCTGAGATTGATAAGGTTCGATTACGGTGTTGGTTCTCATGGACATGCTTTCCGACCTGGCATCCGCTTGCTTACGCTCAGACGGTTGATGCGTCCATGGAATCTCCTTGAAGTTGGTCGGGGAGGCACCATCACTCGCCTCCTGCGTGATGATCGGAATCACCATAGGTATGGGTTCGTCATCAAGCCTGTCATGAATGGACCTGGCTTTCATTGTGGCGGAGAGATACTGCTGCTCGGCAAAAAGCTCATCCAGTTTGCGCCGTCTGTTGAGCTGCACGATTTCGCTGTTTTCGTTCATTTTCTTCCTTGCCGCCTTTTGAGGATCACGCATGGGAGGATGCATACACAATCTCACTGGATTGTTGGCTCCGCATCATCCTTTTATATGATTTGTGCCACAACGCTTGGTCGAGTCAAACGCGCAACCTTGCCTGTTTTATTAGGCGGCAAGCTTTTGTCTGGCCTCCGCCCTAAGACCCTGAACCACAAACACATGCATTTTAGATCCTTCGGCAATTGTTTTCTCTCCGATATCATATACATGCACATCCGACATCACATTGCGATAGGCGGATTCGGTAAGGAGTATCGTATCCTCTTCCGGAACGGTTTTACTAATACCCTCCATATTTCCCGCTTGCAAGACAACATCGCCAAGAGCGGTGTATTCCATATGCTCCGTGCTTCCGAAATGCCCCACTATCGGTTCTCCTGCCGCGATACCTATCCCGACTCCCAGTTCCCATCCCTTCTGTTCGCTCAATCGCACATACAGATTTTGGAGCGCAGCAGGCACCTCCAACGCCGCCTTGATGGCATGCAGCGTGTGGTTCTCTGTCGTTTCGGGAACACCGAACAAGGAGAGCACTGTGTCGCCCATATATCGGCATACAATTCCTTTATTCGCCACAATCACATTATTCACCACTCTGAAATAATCATTGAGAGTGTTGACAGTTTCCGCAGGCGGGAGATTATCCATAAGCAATCTGAAGTTACGAATATTAATCACCATCGCGGTTACATGGTATTGACGCCCTTCCAGCACATCATCGCTCTTTTTACCAAGCGCCTTTGCCGCTACCGACGCAGGCACGAACTGTTGGAACATCGACCGAAGTTTCTCCTCCTGCGCCACTCTTTGGCGCAACCATAAACTAGTTTCCTGGAAAGACATTGCAAGTGTCTGCAACTCCGTTTTCTCGGGGAGGGTGAACTTTGCATCCCATTGCCCTTGTCGTATGGATTCGCTAATCTTAAAGAGCTTTTCAACCGGAGAAAGGATTTTCGATCTAACCTGCCAAATGAGCAACAGCATACAGCCGAGCACAAGGAATGCGCCTATTTTCAATGATGTGAACCCTGCGTTCACCGCCAATTGATAATCGGGTGCGACAGGCAGCAATACCATCGCAACCCCGCGCAATTTTCCGGGCTGATTGTTCTTATCTCCTTCCGTATTGAGCACTCCAGGCGTGGAATCTCTGATTGGTTCGGCGTACAGATAATATCTTCCCTCATCCCTGTTGATATACTCTTCAAGATTTTTAACGCGAGGGTCCGCTAAAAATGCGGCGCATATCCTGTTATCCAATGCGGATCCGTTTTTACCGTCGTTAAGCCAACTTGATGGAAGGTATCGAACTTGGCATTCCGGTTGAGCAGAGTTCATATCCTTCTCCGAGTTGTACTGCATGATCGAACGATTGGATAAAAAGGAGTTTATGGCAAGCATAGCCTTGTCCTGTATAACTTGATCCGCTGCTTGCTTGGATAGGATATAGTTGATCACGCCGGGTATCAACAGCCATAGCAGAAGTAATACAACCGGACCCGTAACAATTTTCGAGTACAACCCTTTAATAATATTCTTTTTTTTCATGGCCAATCTACCTCTGGATACTTCCCTTTTGAGTGCCGGCCGATATCTTCAAACCTTACCGCGATTCTCATCATTCCGGTTATGAAAGCAGCACGACAATGATTGATAAAGATTCATGTTGTAAATGATCCTTTTATTTTCCGGTTTGGTATTGTATCGCCTGATTTCCGGAATGATTTTCTCCGGTCAAATAAGAGGCTATTAAATACCTCACCAAGTCCAAACGCAAGGATAGGCTAGTGCCAATGGCGTCTATCAATTCCTCTCGTTCAGCCAATATACCAACGGATTTCAATTCCTCCTGCATACCAGAAAGTAAAAACTCCCAACTCAGTGAGTTTGAGGGGATGATATCGTCTTTACGTATGGAGCCTGCTCGCTCCGGATGGACAGATGGAGGATTGGCGGGTGTTGATTCATGCGGCTTTCCTTGTGAGAGTAGATTGTGCATCGCCGCTCGTATATCTTCGCGTCGTTCCATATCCCTTATCCTCCTCCATTATCTCGGTCGCCAAGGCGCAATAGGCGTACGTGCCATTGGAATCCGGCGCGTATTCCAAAATCGTTTTCCCCATTGCGGGAGCCTCCGCCAATCGGATTGTGCGGGGAATTACTGTTTCATAAACCAAACCAGGCAAGGCGAGGCGGGCCTCTCTTAACACATCGTTGGCGTGAATGGTGCGTTTATCATACATTGTGGCAACCACTCTGAGGCGTAAATCCGGGTTGGTCGTATCCTGAATTGCACGAGAGATCTCTTGAACATCGGCAAGTCCGCGAAGCGAGAGAAACTCGCACTGGAGTGGTACCAGCGCCACGTTTGCGGCGGTAAGGGCGTTCGTCGTGGCGTGCCCCAAGGAGGGCGGGCAATCGATCAAAGCGTAATCATACAAGTTGGAGACATATCTTAGAGCCTGGGCAAGTCTCCATGCCGGGGCCTCCATATCCGATAACTCAAGCAACACATTCGCCAACGATGCGCTTGCCGGTATGACGTTCATCCCTCCTGAGCAAGGATAGATTGCGTTTTTAATCCATTCAGGATTCAATAGCACATCCGAGAGAGAGGTTTTAATCAGATGGACGCCAACTGAGGCGGACAGGCTTCCCTGAGGATCCAAATCTATGATCAAGACTCTCTTCCCCTGAGAAACAAGACCCGCCCCCAAGTTCACGGTGGTTGTGGTTTTGCCCACGCCGCCCTTTTGGCTGGTCACTGCGTATATCATCATGATTGACCTCCATCCTCGGTAGTAAATATCGATTAGCGCATCAACGCAAACCATATTACACACACCAAGTTCTGTGATTCCTGTTCGTTTTTTATGCGATTGCTCGTCTTTGGTTCCGGGGTTAAAGGAAATGAACGCTCCCGGTTCCGAGAATGACCGCAATCGCCTTTATCGAGACTGATTTTCCAGCCATTTCGCAATAGTGGTATTGCGCACCAAATCCAAGGAGTGGATTTGGTGCCTGTCCAACCCCTGTATCAATCCTTCCGAATAGTAGCGTTTCGCTTGTTGGAAGATGACCACAGTGCTATGAGGCTGGTTAAGGACGTTAGGAGTCGTGAGGCGTTCCGGCGATGAGTTTCGATCGACAACGTAGGCTTCCGTGGGCAGACCCTGCGCCGCCCTCTCCTGCTCTTCAAGCATTTTAAGCTTTTCATGGAGTCTGTTAGCCTTCATCGTTGCGGACAGGTATGGTTCATCCGCGAAGAGTTCGTCTAATTTTCGTCGCTTGTTTCCGTTTTGCGATTTCTCTCGATCCATCATTTCAAGCCGCCTTCGCTAGTTTCGGCTTTCGTCCCGCCATGTCCTTCACAGCCTGTTCCACATGTTCCGGCAAGAGTTGCCAATTATCCCGTAAAAACGCCTCCTTCATCGCCGCCTCCGCAACCACGAGGATGTCCCTTGGAACTCCCCCGCTATGCAAATAGATTGCATGCATGGTTTCGAAGGGGCAGAGATGAATGGGGTCGATGCATCCCGCTCGACGGAAGCGATGCAAAAGCATGGCGTCCGTTTCCTCCGCGGACAACGGCTCCAAGGTGGATACCGATGCGATTCTGCTTTGCAGCGCCGGGAAATGCATCAGCTTTTTATCGATATTTAGTTGCGCGGAAAGAACTATCTGCATCAATATCTGTTCGCGAGTTTCCAGGTTCAACAAGTCTCTCAACACGGGCAAAGCGCGAGATCCAACAGACTGAGCCTCATCCACAAATAACACAATGGTTTTGTTATCTTCATAACATTGAGAAAGAAGCCAGGATTCCAAATTTGTCGCCATCTCCCGCACAGTGTTGGCAGGTTCCAGTCCAAACGCGGACAACACCTCAGTCAATAGAGCCTTTGGGGTGGAAATCGTGCCGGTGTTTTGCAGCTTGGCGCATTTCCATCCGAATTGATTGGGCCATGTTGTCATAAGATATTCAATAAGAAAGGATTTACCATGACCGACATCCCCGCGTATCAAAGCGAGTCCGCCATGTTCCTCAATCGTCCATCTGGCTTTAATAATCGCCTCCTTGTGTTGGGAAGAGAGATAAAGCCAGCGGGGATCGTGGTTTCGCGCGAACGGGGTTTCCGACATCCCAAAATGCCGAATATATTCCGTAGGCATCCCTATACCTCCTCTGACAGAGCTATGTGTTTATTCCATATCCGACGCAGCTTTCGCTATGTGGATACCAGTTTTTTATTAGGAATGTGGGTGTGGAAATTGTGGAGATAATATCTACCCCGCTCGCTAAAACTTATACGCTAACTGTGCATTCGCCTGATACGCACGATCAAGAGAAGAGTCGCCAGGCTGAATCGTGTCCGTCATCCCTCCGCCGAGGCTAAGGTTGAACGTGGATCCGAGGGAGCGAGTGAAGTTCAGAGTGTAATTGTTTATTGTGGTAATGCCGCCGCTGAAAGTTTGATTTAACCTATAAGCCGAACTCAGCGATGTGTTTGGAGCCAATCGCCAGCCAAGTTGCACCTCCATTTGTCGAAGCCAACCGGCTTGCAAATTATTTTGCGAGTATGCATAGTTGCCGGTGAGGTTGAGCGGTCCGATAGTCGATTGAATCCCAAGGTTTTGCTTGGATTGTAGTGTGAACACACCGTTTGGCGCGGATGGGTTTGTCTGAATGCCGCTGGTCAAACGGAATTCATGCCTGGGGAGTTGTAGCGCAAGTTGAAGATTGTATGAATCCTGCTGACTAGAGGAAGTGACGAAACCCCAATTGGACTTTCGCACCTGCACCCCACCGCTTACCTGCAAATAACGAGATGGCGCGACGAAGGCGCTCATATTTGCCGAGAGGTCCTTCACTCCGGAAGAGGATTGATCCTGCACGCCGCCTGTGAGCGTGAAGCTTTGCAGCGGAGTGAATTTCAACTGTGCTTGACTATTGGAATTTACGTTCCCTATTTGAAGATTCCCGCTTAACTGCAGCGTACGCGATGGCGTGATGGATGCACCCAAATTCTCGGATAGGTTCTCTGTGCCGGAATTGGTTTGGTCCTGCACACCACCGGTCAAACTGACATTTTTCAACGGTTTGTAATTCACCTGAGCCCGGCGATTATGAAATGAACTCGCACCTTGGATGCTATCTTCCGTTGAAACGGATACGTTCATCTGCTTTGATGGATCCGCTATAAGATTGAGTTTCGTATCGTTGGATCCGTTTGGAGCGTTGAATGAGTTCAACCACGACCCGCTAAGTTTAATGATCTTCGAAGGTTGTGTTGTGAAGGAGAGAGTCGAATTATTTGACTGTGATGACGTTTCCCCTTGCCTTTGGTTTACGCAATCCAAAACGAAATCCAGGTTTGACGCTGATCCCAAACGCTGGGATAGATGCAGACTGTTTTCCATCTCGGAAAGTTTCGAGGAATCCGCCGGGTCCACATATGTCTCCGTGTTCATGAGACTGATCTGTGTGCCGGTCTTGTAACTTCCAGTCAGATTTTCATGAAGCGTGGTTTGCTTATTCCCAACGCCTGTATCGGTAAGTTGATTCGTCTGCGCAAAGGATGCCGCGGCTTTGATTCCAAACAACGGATTGAAGTTCGCGGTACCCTCCATCACTTGCGAGCCTGACGCAATGCTGGTGGGGAAGTTCGGTGTGAAATTCGCACCGCCTCGCGCAAAATGGAGATTGAAAGAGCCAATGGAAGTTTTGTTGGATTGATCCAAGCTCAAACCGGATCTTTGCAACAGGTTCCCTCCTCTCGTATCCAAATACAATGCGCTCTGGATCGTAGAGCCTTGTGACAATTGGGACTTGGCGCTCAATGAAAAATCCAAAGGGTTTGGGGATGTTGCTGCGGATCCGGCTCCCCCCATATCGGACGGCTGAAGAACTGCGTTCAAAACCAGATTCCCCTGCAGTTTGGATAACAGATTTAAGGTGATGGGATTGGATTTTGAAGATGCATTTACGGTGGATTGTCCCGGCGTATAGAGATAGTCCACTCTCACGATTTCATTCGTTCCGAGTGGCGTGGTGAAGAATATCTCCCCGGTCGCCTCGTCGATTCGATAATCGTTGGCAGGCTCCCGTTGGGCGGAGTTCCGCATCACCGTCTCGCTTCCCGGCACAATCCCGTTCCAAGTGAGAAGATAAGGGCCTGTGACACCCTTGCCGATGAATATGTCCGTTGCAGCCAACTCGCCAAATTGCGAAGCCGAATCGGAGGTGAAGTTAAAGGGCGTATCCGCCGACACGAACAATGTGCACGTCAGCATGAAGTACGCGAAAATAAGCAAACCTGCCATTTTTATCATCGTAGGAGCGGATACCACTCGCTTCATCTTAACGCCTCGATCTCCAATTGCCGACAGTTTAAAGGAAGTGATGGATTTCACACCTCTAAACAGTTCTCATCCATAGTTTTAGACGCATAAAGATCCATTTTGTGTCTCATCCGATTTAATATTTTTTTCATATGGCGCTGATGGGTGCAAATACAGGGCATTGCTCCCTGTAAGTGGTTGACTTTAGTCTGTGATATGGGATAGAATATTCCGTCGATGGCGCCGTACCCAAGTGGCTAAGGGAGAGGTCTGCAAAACCTTTATTCAGCGGTTCGATTCCGCTCGGCGCCTCCAGTTTCATAGGTGACACAATGTATCATTTCGCATTTACTTCCACGCCACTCCATCTTTTTTTGCTGTTTTTACCCCTTTCCTTCGCTTATGTTAAACAAGAGGAATTGGCTGAGAACTATTCCCGAGCGCACGAACTGTCAACGCTCTTTCAAAACAAAGTTTTCAAGTCCCGTGTTTTTCCTCACTGGTTTTCCAATAATAACCTCTTTTGGTACAAGAACAATCTTCCTGACGATGGCAGAGAGTTTATGCTCGTGGATGCGATTAACGCACGGCGCAAGCCCGCATTCAACCATAAAAACCTTGCGACGGAGCTTTCCAAAACGCTAGGCCGCAAAATTCAGCCGAACAAGTTGCCAGTTGAGGGAATTGAGTTCAGGAACAATATGTCCTCCGTGCTGCTCTCCGTTGACGAGCGCACCTTGGAGTGCGATCTCGCCACCTATTCCATCAAGGAACGACCGGATATCCCCCCGCCATTGCATGCCATCCCCTGCGGCAGGGATCCGCACGCCTCTTACAATACAGGAGCCAATACCACAATCACCTTCCTGAATAAAACCGGCGAGGATGCGGAGTTGTATTGGATAAATTCGGAGGGGCAAAAGGTGGATTACGGCTCCATTTCCCCTGGAGGTCGGCGAAAACAGAACTCCTATACCGGGCATATGTGGCTTGTCTCGGATAAGTCCGGCAAAATGCTCGGAGTGTTCGAAGCGACGGAAGATCCGGGTTTGGCGATTATCGACGGCAAGCTTCCCCCTCTCCCCCCACCCC
>DAIDHP010000019.1 GCA_027459625.1 Chthonomonadales bacterium | reverse complement strand
TCGCTTAACGGTTACGGTTTCCTGCACCGTAGAGGACTTGCACCTCCGAGAGCATGAACATGCCCGGCATACAAAAAATCCCCTCTTGGAGAGGGGATGGACATTATCAAGTGAGGCAATTGCAAAATTCAGAAAATGAGGCTAATATCGCTCATTTCATGCGCGGCGAAATACCTGAAAAGCGAATTTTGCAATCACCTGAAGTTTTATTATTTTTGCTTTTGAAGATAGGCCATGATTTGCTGTGCCATCGTCTTGAGATTGGCAGGCGCTTTCGGGTTGTTTGAGACTTTGCTGATTTCCGACTTGGCCTTGCCGATCTGCTTGGTCTGAATATAAGTGATACCCAATCCGATGTGCCCTAAAAGTTTTTGGGGATCGGTTTTACCTGATTTAATCATTTTGGAAAAAATGGGAGCCGCTTTTTGAGGATCGTTCTGGTTCACGTAGATCATCCCCAGCTTGCCTTCCATATCGTAAAAAGCGGAGGCGTCCTTCCCCAGTCCGTTCTTATCCATTTGGGTTAACGTGGCGTCCATATTGGCGGTGTCTTCCTGCGCCGAATAGATTTTTGCAAGCGCGAGGAGTGATGCATTGTCCTTGGGATTCTCTTTGACCTTTTGCTGCAGTATGGGTAACTCCTTCTGAAGACTGACAAAGGTGTCAATCTTGGAACTGAATTGATCCGCAGGCTCATAACCCAATATTCTGCCGATAACCGTTCCATCCGAAGTGAGGAAAAGAATGGTGGGATACGCCGTCACATTATATTTCTTTGCAAGGCTTACCCCCTCTTTTTCCGCATTCACCTTTACGGGCACCACTTTTTCTGTGTTCTGAATGACAGAGGGATTTGTGTAGACATCAGAATCCAACTTTTTGCACCACACGCACCAATCAGTGTAAAAATCCGCCATGATCAGCTTGTTGGTCGCCTTGGCTTTCGTGACAGCGGTGTCAAAGTTGGGCTCCCATTGAATTTGATCTGCGGCGGAGGCTCGCAGGGAAGGATACAGGCATAACATCATGGCTATGACCAATATCCAACTTGTTTTTTTCATATATTTCTCCATTCGTTTGTTTTACAAATGCCATCGAATATACACGACCTATTATATATCCAAAAGACGAAATTTTGCTTGAAAATGACGACGGAATAATTGATGGGTATTTGGCGCCACATGAGCGGATATCCGCTCATGAATGTACCCATTTCCCCCCCGATTCGCAAAAAACCAGATGGAAAACACGCTCACCCAAGACCAGAAAGAGGTAATTGGGACTAGGCGGCATGGGATATTCGAAAATATGGAACAACGCATTTCCCTTGTCACGAAGGAGAATAATGCAAAGAGAAGCTCATCGACGGGCATGAATCCATGCTCCAACAACGTTTAGTCATTACAAGAGTTTATGAATCAATTAGGTGAATCTGTCGTAAGTTGGAGTTGGAATTAAAGTCCAAATATCATTCAAGGTTAAGATTGATTTCAATGGATCATCGAGGATTCCCAATCCGAAGCCTTCCACTGCTTCCAATCCTTGATTGTATCCTCGGTCATTTTTTCAACTGCGGAAATCATCCAACTATAGGGAAGATGACGAATGTATTCAAAAGCTAATGGTGCGTTCTTTTTGTCACCCAAATGAATGTTTGCCGTTTCCCATCCCATGCAATACATGAGATGGAGTTCGTCACGGTCCTTCGGCAAGGAGGCGATGTCGATCCTGCTGCAATCCGGCGCGAGCCGCCGTACAATCCATCCTGATATGATTTGGAAATAAGGATCAAGCGATCGGACTGCGGATTTGAGGATTACGGAGTAAAGACTTGGATTGGCGGTTGACGATTTCTCCAGATAATTACACGCTGATTCCACAAGGGTTTTCGCTTCCCGCGCCATTAAGCCTCCTTGCCACTCCGCAATTGCCGTGTAGCGCGGTCTTCCCAAACTCCCCACCCCCGCAACGCGATGGTACACTGTAATATTGATTTCCTCTGAAGTAAATGACTCCTTCAGTATTCTCATTGGCAGAGGCGGAACGGAGGTGATAACCGGCAATCCACAGAGCTTTCGCCAATATCGAACGGAATCTCTTAGATCGCTGAAAGCCATGGCGCGCAATTTATCATGTTTTTCGGCAAGAACGAAAGGATATCCGCCTTTTCCCATCGCATCAAGGTAGCCCTCCGTTATCGCCTGACATGCGTCTTTTACTTTTATAGCCAGATGATTCTGCTCCGTCGCCAAAGCGGCGCTAGTGGCGAGACGAATCAGATCATTGATACAATAAGTGACGCACGCCTCATCGAAATCGTTAATTCCCCATACGAGTCTTCCCTCGACATCCCGCCAAGTGCCAAAGTTATCCACATGAAGATCCCCCACCGCGAGCGTCTGAGGAGCTTTGACGACATCCGGACATTTTTCGGGTAATTGCTGCATCCAACGATAAAATGTCCCCCGCAGGAATATAAACGGGCTCTCAGTCATGATTTCGTACTTGTGCTGAAGGTCATCACGTTGGATTGAGGCTCTCTCGCCTAGCCAGGATTCATATAGCATCGAACTTTGGAGAATATTCATGGCAGCCCATCCTAAATGAAAAATTCATAAGGGGGATCAATAAGACCATAGGGGCACTCTTTCTCGCCCACTCTCACCGCCCAAGCCGAATCCCCCCAGGAGTAATGCCAAAACTCGTCTCGGCAATTGGAGAACCCTGCGTTCAGCATCGCCTCGACCATCATCATCCGGTTTCTCTTCGCTTCAGAACTGATAAGATCAGACCACGTATACGCTGCGACCCAACCCTCGGTTGGCGATGTCATATCCATCACTTTTCCATCCGGTCCAAGAAGAGCGACATCCACAGCGCCTCCCGTGCAATGCCCAGGAGGCGCGTGCTGATCGTAAGGAGCGAAATACTGATTGGTTGCGCGATGCAAGGCGGGCATTTTCCACTGAGGATGCTCCTCGCGCATCTTTTTGAAATAATCATCCCATCCGGCCTTTTGAACCGCAATGGTTCGCATAGCCGTATGAACCTGAAGCCGATATCCCTCCGGCAATGTCGCTTGAGCCGCATTTAGCATATCGGCCACGGTTTTACGCAACCATGGGATGGTTTTGAATTCCAATACGACAATATCCCTGCAATAATGCGACAAATATACCAGAGATTCATGCGTCTCCGCAATTTTAATTCGATTAAGCGCGGCGATGGGTTCCGGAGATCCTTTTTTCATTCAGTAAGCTCGGATTTCGCCTCCTTCTTTGTCTTTTCCGTATAAAATCTCTCGCAGGCGCGGCAAAAAACGCATTCCTGAGTATGACAATCCCCCGTTGGCTCACCTTTACGAGCCTTCTCCGCCTCCATGCGCAGCCATTGCTTGCTCAGTCCGGTGTCAATGTGGTCCCACGGCAATGGATAGGTGTACTCTCTGCTTCGGGTGGCGTATTCGGGCAAAAGCAGTCCTGCGTTTTCGAACGCCCGCAGCCATCTCCCATAGTCGAAATGGTCATCCCAGGATTCCAAATTCCCCCCCGCTCGCCATGCGTTTTCTATAACTCCGGAAATCTCTCTCCCGCCAAGGGACAACGCCGCCTCGACTTGTATCTGCTCTAAATTGTGCCATCGGATCTGAATCGCCTTGTCGCGTATGGCGGAGCGCAAAAGACTCATTTTCCGTGAAAGCTCCTCCAAACTATTCTGACCGCACCATTGAAAGGGGGTGTGCGGCTTTGGAACGAACGCCGACACTCCCACGCTAACGCTGAACCCCGACGACCGCTTGGTGCGAGCCAGTTTCGCGATCCTGTTTGCCAGATCGCCTATGCCGACTACATCATCGTCCTCTTCGAAAGGAAGCCCTATCATAAAATAGAGTTTAATGCGTCTCCACCCGGCGTCCAATGCCGCATTCACGGCGGCGAAAAGGTTCTCCTCGGTAACATTCTTGTTGACGACATCGCGCATGCGCTGCGTACCGGCCTCGGGGGCGAACGTTAAACCGGTTTTCCGCACTGTCTGAATGCTCTCCAAAAGCCTGACGCAATCCACATCCGCACGCTGAGAAGGGAGAGAGACGGATATCCGCCGTTCTCCGAATAGATTCATGAGTTCGTGAACTAGATCCTCCGCCTGACTATGATCCGTGGTTGAAAGGGAAAGGAGCGAAATATCCTCGTGTCCCGTGGCTTGAACCAACTCCTCCGCCTGCGCCAACAGGATATCCATTGTCTTTTCACGAACGGGACGCGTAACCATTCCGGCCTGACAGAATCGACAACCTCGGGTGCACCCACGCATCACTTCCAAAGCGATCCGATCATGCACCACCTCTATAAATGGAACTATGGGATGCAGGGGGAAAGGCAGTGTGTTCGCGTCGCGGATATATCTTCGACGAATGCGCTTCTCACACGGTTTTTCCTGCGGGTTGGCGTAGTGAATCATTGGGATGTAAACCCCTTCGATTTCTCCTAGTAACTCCAGCATTCTAATCCTTGGCAGATCCTTGGATTTCCTCCATATCTCGAAGAGTTCCTCCAAAGCCTCCTCCGCCTCTCCGATCAGAAATATATCCATGAATGGAGCCATCGGCTCAGGATTGAAGGTGCAGTGCCCGCCTGCGATAATCAGAGGGTATTTTCCCTCCATACGATCCGCGGAGCGAAGAGGAATATTTGAAAGACTGAGCATATTCAAAACAGTTGTATAGCACATCTCATATGGAAGCGAAAAACCGAGGAAATCGAACTCAGCGACGGGAGTCCTAGTCTCTATGGAAAAGAGAGGGATTTGACGCTTGCGCATCTCCTCCTCCATGTCCCGCCATGGAGCGAAAACCCTTTCACAAACGGCGTCATCCCGAGAGTTTACAAGGTTATAAAGGATTTGAATCGCCAAGTTACTCATCCCGATCTCATACGTATCAGGAAAAGCGAGAGCGAAGGTTATAGCGCAATCGGAATGATTCTTATATTGCGCATTCAACTCCCCTCCCGTATAACGGGCGGGTTTCGCCACTTTCGGCAATATTTCGTCGATGATGTCATTATGCATAGGAAAGCCTTTTACAACGCTAAATAAGTATACCTTGCCATGGTTGCATTTTGCAGAATAAGCTCGCCGTGACCAATGCGAACATTGATATCCTTGGCTCTCGGTCGAATCTTGACTTTCCAAGCATTGAAAAGCTAGAATTATTAAAGTGGATAATGGATATATGAATAGGTCATAAGAACCGAGCGGGAAAATTATCGCCCGCCACCACTCACAAACGCTTGATGACGGATAGAGTTGTGCTGTGGCGCACAGCGAAAGCGGCGATAGATTTAGATGATACGTGTCATACATACAATCTGAATGTTTTTGAAAGCCTATTTTTTCACTGCTTACCCCCGTGGCTGAGACAAATCCTCAACCTGAGAAGAAGGATAACGTGGCGGACCAGGAATTTGATTTTGATGCTGAGTTTTCCCTGCTGGATATCGGGGTGACCACCAGTATGTTACAGGCGGGTGGTTTGCGCCCCTCGGTGATTGCATTTCATGTGGATAGACGCATGGATGCCATGACGTTGGACTGGGAGGATGGCCAATCACCCGATGTTGCTTTGGAGGACGCTCGCAGGCATTTGCGCAACACCAATCCCGCAGCATACGCTTTCGTGGCTCTCGCAAATCGAACAAATGACACCATCACCTACTTCCAACCGAGAGACCATAAACCAGGTGTTTCCGATTATCTCACCATTCAGATGTACGCGGCGAATGGGATCATGCGCAGCGTAGCATATCCCATACGAAAACAGGGACAGACATTATCCTTTGGTCAGCCCATCGCCACGTATTCCGAAAACACTCCGTGGGAGCCCATCGGCGACATCTGGGAGAACCCGTTTTGCATTAACGATTTGGTACGATTCCGCACCGGCGACCGTGCAGTTGATCCCTCCTCCGCTCTTTGGCAGATGATAGTGGACCTAACGCGACTTAGGATTCAGGAAGACCAGCATAATTCGGACGAGTACTTAAGGTTTTTAAATGATCTGCGAGATTCCATCTTCGTGGTTTTGAGCAGATCCGCAGGATCATCGCAAAAGGTCATGCTAAAGCCACGCACATATTTCAATCCGCTTGGGATTTTGGAAACGGACGCGTCCCGACTGAGGTTAGTGGAAACCTCGCAGGAGACTATCGAGCAGGTTAGCGCAACTTAATAGAAATAGTATTTATAAAAGTGCGTGTGGGATAAGCTACGAAACATCAAGCGATGCCGAAATCGTGTTTTGAATATGGTGCGCACCATGGAAAGCATGTAACCAACAAATTATGAAAATCGTTGCAGTTGTCAATCAAAAAGGTGGAGTGGCGAAAACCACCACCACGGTGAATTTGGGAGCGTGCCTGGCGGAACGAGGGATGCGGACTTTGTTGGTCGATTTGGACCCTCAGGCGAATATGACCACCGGTTTAGGCATTGAGTGGTACAATCTTCCCGTTGCATTGCATTCCGTGTTGTTAGATAACGAAGAAACTCCATTGAAATCGATCCTGACAAGGATCGAAGACCTTCCCCTATATCTCGCTCCGGGACATTTGGACCTTGCTCATGTGGAAACAATCCTTGCCCCTCGCCCCGACAGTGCATACAGATTACGCAATGCATTTGAAAACCACTTCGAAGAGTTTGATTACGATTGGGTGTTAATTGATTGCCCCCCCTCGCTTGGAACGCTGACGCAGAACGCCATCGTAGCCAGCAGTCACTTACTGATACCCACGGAACCAAAATACTACGCTTTCGCTGGTATGGACACGCTGAGTAAAATGATAGTGGGTTTGACGAAGGGATTGCGATTTAAGGTGGAATTGCTTGGTGTTTTGGTGACAATGTATGAGCGGGGCACAAAACTTCATCAAACCATCGCTGCGGAAATAAGGGAGCGATTCGGCGAAAAAGTATTCGACACGATGATTTACAAGAATGTGCGTCTTTCCGAATCCGAGTTGGAACGTAAACCGATTATTCTGTTCGACAGAAAAGCGAGCGGAGCTCAGAATTACGAATCCTTGGCGGAGGAGATACTTGAAAGGGTGGGAATGCCGCATTACAATGCGAATGAACTTCCTTTCCACCAATTCAAGGAGATCGAAAATCATGCGAACTGATAAAATCTCCCATCTCAAACAACGTTTGCGCCAAGGAGCGGATTCCTTCGATTTTAACGCATTGATAAACGGCGTAAGCACCATCGAGGAGGAAAAGAAGGATACTCCGAAGGATGACGTTGCGGATACCCCTCAAACGCCGACTGAGCCGGCCGCATCTCCTCCGATAAAGCAAGAGGATGAGCAACCAAATCCCGTACCGTCGTTTAGCTATGGGGAAAATCACATCGTACAACCGAGCATTTCATCAGGCGACCCACTCATCAAGGAATCCGCAAAATCCGTCATCCGTGAGATAAAGGGAAAAACGGCGTCGGAGGGAGAGGGTGCGCAAATCCAGGATGAAAGGCTGAAAATGGCTCTGGAATCACTGGTGGCGAAACTACGGTCGGAAATTATTTCATTTCAAGTCTCCTTGGAAGATTTGGATACCGAGCAGGCGGGCTTTTCACTGGTGCGTATTAATCATGTGCTTGATCTCCTGAACTCCTTGGATCCAGAGGGATCAATCTCCAGATCGCTTCAAATTGTTCTCCACCCTCCACAGGACAGTTCTTGGCCGAAGAGCGTTTGGTCCGTGGCGGAATTGGCGGAATCCCCGTTGAGCGGACTATTCCCATCCCAAGCAGATGATATGTTCATTCGGGAGATTCTCAACGCTGCATGGGATGCCTCACCGAATTAGGTCGCAGCTTCTTTGTATAATGCGATAATCGATTCGGTCATTTTTCTGGCGGTGTAATGCTCTTGAAATCTTCTCTTCCCATTGCTCCCCATCTCTTTCGCACGTTCGGGATTTTCAATCAATCTTAATATTCCTCCAGAAAAAGCCAAGGGGTTGTTTTCGGTGAGTATCCCTGTTTCGCCGTCTTGCACAAGTTCAGATGAGCCATTCCCATTAATCGCCACCACGGGTTTACCGTTAGCCATAGCCTCCAAGGTGGAAAGCCCGAAAGATTCCACCGCGCAAGGGTTAGCAAGGGCATCCGCAGCGTTTAAAATATCCGTCACATCCTCCATCCAACCCGTGAACGTGATTTTGGATGAAAGATGCAATCTATCGGTCAATTGCCTGCAGGATCTCAGCCGACTGCCCTCGCCAATGATACAAGCCCCCCACGCATCCGTCCATTCGTTCACGATGCCAAGCGCGTCAATCAACAATTCAGGCTGTCGCTCCGATTCCAATCGACCTATGTATGCAATCAGGCAGGCTGAGGATCGCGGTGCGCATTCACGGCTCTCCGAGACATTTCGTGACGCAGGCTCTTTGACACCCAAAGGAACCACCGCCAAATTCGCCAGTTTCAGTCCATATCGCTTTCTCATCCCCTCGGCGACGCATTCTGAAACCGCGATGATTCTTTTCAAGTGACTATTGGCTTTCGCATGACAATAGCTTAGCGGTTTACGGAGCAAAAAGGAATGATCCGCACGCGTTCTGAGAAAATGCTGTGTGAAGATGACGGGTTTGTTCAAAAGCCCGCCAACCAACACCGCCGCCATCTTGGAATTGCCGTTATGGGCGTGCAGTATATCCGGATTCTTTTCGCGGACATATCGAAAAAGACGCCAACATTTTCCGGGAAAAGTATCGCCATTGAACGCGGTTCCAAAAGGTATGGCGGATTGAGATGCGAGCCTGGTTAAAGCGTTAGAGCCATTGGTCACAATTTCGCAGGTTACTCCTTGAGCGATCAATTCCTCCGCCAATGTAAGAACGTGCCTTTCGATTCCAGCGATCCCATTGGTATCCAGAACTTGCATCACATATAGGGGATGACAGTTGCTATACATTTTTCGAGCCCTCAATTCCAATGCGTCGCGAGGCAAACGCATAACCTACAAACACCCAAGCCAATGCCCCCGCTCCCCTTCTCCAATAAACATCTATCATCCCATGACCGAGGGTCATAAGAAAAATGGCTGCCGCGCACAACAACATGGCGCGTTCCATCCTGTTGATTTCATAATGAGTGATTGCTTGATATATCTCGTAATATCCCCGTGAGAAAACGGCGATTATGAACAGCAAGCCGATTATCCCAGTCTCCGATAGGGTCGTTAGCAGAATGTTATGGGGTTCCGCCTCCTTCCGCAGCCCTAATCCTTCCCCAAGCAGAGGCGATTCCATAAAAAAACCCCAGTTCATGCTCATGGTTCGAATTCGCTCCTTCGCGGAGTAGGATTCTTCGCCGAAATCCAAGGCGTAAGACTTTACATTCGCTGATCCGAAATTAAGAAGGACGAGGTATATGACCGATAGACAGAGAAGTACCGCAAGAAAGGTTCTCAGGCTCCTCTGAAACCACGCCAGCAGCATCACTCCAAAAGCCGTCGCGAGGCACGCCCCACGAGATAATGAGAAGGATAATCCCGCAATACAAACTCCTAGAGCCAAGGAAAGAGCCACCTGTATCGGAAGTTCCCGCCACTCCATAATAAAAGCGGAAAGCATTACTACGGCGCAACCAATCGTGATTCCCACGGCGTTTTTATTCAATTCCATCGGATAGTTCGCCTTCTCATCGCCCCCGATCGAAGATAGATAAAGAATGAGGAGTGATAGGAGAACGCATAATATCACATAGAGAGAAAGCCCTTCTTGCAATCCCTTTCTTTTGGAACCTAAAAGATATCCCACTCCTATGCCTGCATATATATTCAAAACCATCCTAGCAAGAGAGAGACCGCCTGATACCGGATCCCCTCGGCGAACAAGAGAGATGAAGAGAAAGAGAAGATACGCCCAAAAGATCATAGGCATGTCCCGAAACCATGAACGAATTATGAATGGATAGCGAATCGCCACTCCAGCCAAACTGGCTACCATCAGGGTATCGGAAAGGCTGACATGCACGCGAGCATCCTCGCCGAGAAACGCTTGCTGGAGTGGGATCAAACCGATAGCCAAAAAAGCGCATGGTAAAGGGAAGAGAATTGTTAAAACGATTAAAAAGATAGCTGCGGATAAAAGAGGAATTTGTCCATTCGGCAAAAACAGGATGAATACCCCGCCCAAAGCGCAAAACGTAACCATGGCGAGAGCTGGGACGGATACTCCAAGTGATTTGATATTCATTTGCCTGAATATAGATAATGGCGTCATCCGCTTGCCTATTCGAAATGCGAAGAGACATCTTGAACAAAGTCAAATGGCTCGCTCCACCGTAAAAAACAATATGGATATTGGCTATAGTGCACTGTTGTGGAGATCATCGAAAGGAATGCATTCAAAGGAATTTGGTGAATTCGTCTATCTGATTCGGTTGTCCAGCCCCTGATTACGAAACCCGATATTCCATAAAAAGATTCTTTTCCAAAGATTGCGTTTAGCCATTAATTCCGGCTTTGGATACATTAACTGCACAACCCCGTAAAGCATGCACCGAATGAAGGATCCGAAAAACAGAGTGCCGCGAAACCATGATAACCCGAATAGACCATAATGTTTCAGATAAAATCTTTCCTGTGCCTTGCGGAACTCTGAAAAGACTTGGTTGCTGACGGTCTCCCCGCTTCGACCGCCCAAATGAACGGCGCATGTTTCCGGTACGAAGAGAATTCCCCACCCCAATTTCCTCAACCTCATGGAAAGGTCCGCCTCCTCTCCATAGAAAAAGAAGGATTCATCGAAACCATTCACGGAAGCGAATGCGGATTTGCGAACAAGCAGACAGGCTCCTATGAGATACTCAACCTCCTGGACCTTGTCCATGGCGGCGTTACGATAGTCTCCGAAAACAGGAGATTCCGGCATCCATGCGGTTAATCCCAGATGATCGCAGAAAGCCCTGAAAGGAGTTGGCAAACGATATCGGGAAAGCTGAACAGACCCGTCAGCGTTTAATAACTTTGGACCCACAATTGCCTTATCCGGATTCGCATCCAAAACCTGTTCAAGGCATGAGATAACCCCAGGATTCAAAATGACATCTGTGTTAAGCAGGAGGAGATATCGCCCGGAAGCTAAGGATGCCGCCTGATTGCATGCGATTGCAAAGCCTAGATTGCTGGAATTGCATAGAACTCGCACGCGAGGGAATTGTGTCAATACGCTTGTAACCGTTCCATCGGTGGAGTTGTTATCGACTAAAATAACCTCGTAACTCTCCATCAGTGCTTCCTCAAAAAAAAACTTAAGCAAGCGAAGAGTCATTTCCCTAGTATTCCATGTGACGATGATAACGGAGATTTTCGGTTCACGCGCGCACATTGTCCGCGTTCCTTTCCTTGACAACGGATTCAATCAAGTTTTGAATATATTGCACCCTGCTCCCCCAACTGTTCTGCTCAGCTACATCAATTCGCAGATTACGCATACATGACGCCTCGTTCAGCGCCACACTTATCTGATTTGCAATCTCCTCGACTGTGTCAGCCAGATAGACTAATTCGGGATAATCGTTGAAACCCGCCACGCGTGTGGAGACCACTGGCTTGCCGCTTGCCAGGCACTCCCAAAGTTTCAAGGGATTGAGGCTCTCCGTGAAATCATTAACCAGATGAGGCACGATGTAGCAATCGATATCTCGCATTATGATTGGGATGTGCGAATAGGCGACAGGCGGGAAAACATGGATGTTGGGATACGATTTCAGCTTACGCAGATGTTCCGCGCCAAGATAACAGGGACCGAGCAGCACTACGGAAGATGCGGGATTGCGTTCCGCAATATCGCATAAGAGAGAAACATCCAATCTATCCGCATGCAATGTCCCGGTATATCCCAGGATAGGACGAGGCAACTCGCCTTTTTTCCATCGCGGATTCGGTATCTCGGTGGAAACATATCGATATTTATCCACCTCCACTCCATTGGGAATGAGCGCGATGCGCTTACAAACGGAGGCTTTGTCGTTAAGCAGCTTTCGGGAACATACCACAACCAAATCCGCTGTTTTGCATAGCGTTCGGTCCATTTGCATCACTCTCTCTCTTTTCCCGGCGGGTTGGTCATTCGCAGTCCAATCATCCGTGATGTCGTAAATCACGCCTGAGTTAGAGCACATTGCCGGCAGATTCCAAGCATCATGAAGATTTATCCAAAGCACAGGGTCATGCATGCCTAAATGGCGAATCGTCCGGCATATCTGTTTGCAGAGAGAGAGTTCATTGATTTTCCCTCCCTTTTCGCTTTCCCATGGGAAGATATGAACAGGTTTGAATACATACAGATTGCCAGGCGCATTATTGGGGCTTGAAACTCCTTGCAAAGCTGGAAGGAATTGTGATTTCAGGAGATGACGCGAGAGTTCGACATATAGCACCTTCGAGTGAGGTGAGGCCATTGCCAATCCATCTGCGATAAATTGACTTCTGCGCCATATATCGTCCCAATACTCCATCGAAATAATAACAATATTGTGCTCATTCCCCATTCCTGTTTTTGTCTCCATCCTGTAATTCCCCCCTCGTATTTTTACGCCGCACCCGAGATAAGCTGAAGATACAACTTTTCGTAAGTGCTCACGACATTTTGCAGATCGTAATCACGTGCGCGTTTCAATCCCTTTTCGCCCAATTCCTCACGAGCGGATTTGTCCGACAATAGATAGATGATCTCATCTCCCAAACGCTTCGGATCGCATACAACGCCATGCGATCCATTCCCTAACACCTCTTTTGCACCCGGGTTCGGGGTGGCGACAACAGGCAGACCGGAAGCCATAGCCTCCACATAGGGAATGCCGAACCCTTCGTATGTGCTGGGCAGACAAAACACCCAGGCTTGGCGGTACAGTTTGGCGAGAGATGGAGTGTCCAGCTTGCCGAATTGGATCACTCCGGGGGCGTCGGGAGCGTCATCGCATACCATCCACAATTGAGCGTTCGGAATGGCGGGGCGAATTTGTTCACGAAAGAGATCCATCAGCAATCGCCCTCTCTTTCTCCATTTCCAAGTGCCAACGAAAAGAATCACTGGAAACGGAGCTCGTTCGGATGATGGATGAAAAACCGTTAAATCCACCCCGCAAGGAACGACATCCTTCAGCCACGGAAAGCTATGACGGGTATTCTCCGAGATGCACACGACCCGGTTCGCTACAAAACACGAGACCCATTCCGTCATCCAAAGAAAGAGCATTCGAGCCTTTTCCTTCGCCCCTGCGATGTGAATCGCCTCCAAGAGACTGGAACCGGTCATGGTGCGAACACGTGGGGGCGTCGGCAAATGGAATAGTAAAAAATCGTCCGTGAATGCATGCAGAATATCGTATTCACTCCAATCAATCTCCCTTAACTTAAACGCGAAACGAAAAACACTCCACCGATCCTCGCAGGAAATGGTTTTACATTTGTATAACGCTTCTGGAAACGCGGTATATCGGCTAATCACAGTGACATCCCATCCGCGCTTGCATAACTCATCCGCGAATGCGCTCACTAGATACCCCACCCCGAACTTGCAACCGGAAGGCAGATACTGACAGATGATCGCGATTTTCATCTCATCCACTGCCTCCGTCCGTATCGCCCTTGCATATGGTCCCGAACTCCCAAAACACAGGGGAGCACAGTTCGATTGAAAGGGGCGCCGTGTCGATATTTACGAAGGGCTTCGAGAAGATGATAGGCGATTATCCCACGTTCCGTCCGCTTACGATCTCGTTTTTTAGCATGCTTCTTCGAGAAAAGGAGATGGTTGCGTGTGTCGTAGTAGATCGATAACTGTGACTCCTCCGGACATGCCCGACTGACTTTGTGATAGAGCGTGGAATTCCAAACCAGCGCGATTCTCCATCCATTGGATCTCAACCTCAGGCTAAAATCGACATCCTCCCATTTGAGGAAAAATCTCTCATCGAACGGAGCGAATTCCCCCAAGGCGGACCGTCTCAGAAACATCGCACATCCGGTCGACCATGGAATATCGATAACATCATTCACTTTGACATCGGGAACCGTCTGAGTGTGAAATGCGAACATACGATTCTCGTCGTAGGATGACCCCGCGAACCAAACATCCTTGGAAGGATGCCGATATATCAGAGGGGTGAAGGCGGCGCAATCCGGATGTGTTTCGGCGGCGAGAACAAGCGAGGAGAGAGTGTTCGGAGGAACGATGGTGTCATTGTTCACTAACCATATGAATTCCGCCTCCGTATTTAGTGCGTATCGTATTCCCGTATTGACCGCACCCGTAAAACCCGAATTCTCCCGGATTCGGATCTCGCATGAGTTATGAAAGGAGCTTGTTTCGGAGTCGTTTAGAGGATCCATGCTCCCGTTTTGAACCAGAACCGTCAGAAAACGCCGATCGGTCTGTTGATCCAGAGAACGCAGACATTCCATGGTGTTCGCCACTCCGGAATGGTGCGGAACGACAATGACGGTGCGAAGCTTCATGACTTCCTCCTCCGTAATTCACTGGAAACGTTTTGCGTATCCCAATTTGTATTCCAGATTTTCGTTTCTTCGGCGTATCGGTTTTGCAGGCACGCCTCCAACCAAAGTGAATGGCTCGACGTTTTTGGTTACCACCGCTCCGCTGCCAACTACGGCGCCGTAGCCGATATGCACTCCTGGAAGGACCGTCACGCGAGAGCCGATATAGGCATAGTCCTCAATCACGATGGCTCCCCCCACTTCCCGAAACATGGGATCATCAATATCATGCTCACGGGTGTATATGCGCACTTCCGCCGCTATATTGACGCAATTCCCGATACTCAACCCCTCTCGTCCGTCCAAGAAAGCGTCATTTCCTATGGTTGTATAATCACCAATGCGCACTCCCTCCGGGCGAAAAAAGCGCGCTCGCCAATGGATGGAACTTGTCCGCCCGATATGCAGCCCGAATGCCAGGTAAACCATACGACGGAACCCATGCGAAGGAACATATCCGCAAACGGTGAGTAGAAAAAGGCGAAAATCATCCCATATCTCTCGGATGGGATGGAGTTTATGTCGGATACTGACAATCCACTCATTCATAGCACCGTTCGCCCCTGATATTCATGTGTTCTTTTTGGCGCGGCGTTACCCGAATAAGAGCGTGATATCGGGATTTTCGCATCGCTAATTCTAAGAGATCGCCATAACCCTCTTGCAAAGGGGTGAAAGTCCGCCATGGTTCTCCAAAACAGAGGAGAGAGGAGCCATTGCAGGTAATAAGCTACCCACAACTTTTTCACATCGTGATGCCCCCAGGATCTCAGCTTCCTCCAAACGGAGGATGGCTCCCTTGCCCAAGAGTTATGAATGATTGCACTCTCGCGAGTTATCCTGTAGTCCCTGCACTCTCCTTCCATCGGAGGTCGTTGAATTTGTAAACTTGAGGTGTCTCCTTCGACAATGGGACGGAGAAAAGGTTTTCGGACGCACCGCATTTCACTCAGATGCGTCATAGGTTTCACAGCCACTGCGCCAGGGTACTCATAGTGATCCCCTCCGTCCTTTTGGCACACCTCCAGATATTCCCCGGTTCGCAGGCGGCGATAGAGCACTCTCATGGGCCACTCAACGGCGCACAGCCCCCTTTCATCAGCGAATCTCAATGCATCGTGCAGGGCGTCGATGTCGGGGGGAAACTCATCCGTGTCTATCTGAAGAATCCAGTCGGCGTCGGAACCAAGGTCGATGAGCGCGGAGTTTCGCTGAAAAGTGTCCCGATCCCCCAGAGGAAGATCCGGTCGATAAAAAACACCCTCGCTCATACGGATTTTGTATTCCGTATCCAGTGCGCGAAGGATCATCTTGCTTTGGTCAATGGGAAGCGATACGCCGGTCCAACCTCTTCCGGCTGCATCGCAACTAGCCAAAATCTCATTTACATAGGGGTAATAGGACGGAACGCTGACATCCAGCCATGCGGGATCCGCCAGGAGAATATAACTTTTTAGTCTCATCATGGAGCTCCGACGCTATCGCGGCGTCCGATAAATAAACGACATTTTAAAATGAACGGTGGCTGTAAATAAAGCCATCCAATTCAGAACGCATAGGGTTAAAGGATCACCATCCATTCCCTTATCTTAATATCTTTGCAAGTTGCATGCCAACTTGCCACGACATGAACCTGGGGCCGTTATCATCCCCGATTCATGATGCATAGTAACGGGGCGCCGCCGCTCCGCACATGCAAGGAAATTAACTCAGCCGTGTCAAATTCTCCAACACTTTGAACACCGCCGTGTAATCCTCTTCTCCGTATCCTTGGCTTACCGCCGAGATGAAAAACTCTCGAATCTGTGCGTGCAGCGGAAGGGGTATGCCTTCTTTCGTAGCAGTCTGTTGCACCAGGTTAAGGTCCTTCAGCATGTTTTCAAGCGTGAAACTAGGAGGGAATTGTCGAGACTGGATGAGATTGCCTTTGCCGGAGTAAAGCCCGCATCCAAGTATGGAGTTTGAAAGAATATCCAAAAAAACGGAACCGTCCACGCCATTCTTCTCGGCGAATAGAATGGATTGCCCCAATCCCATGGTCATATGAGCCACGAGCATGTTACATGCCAGTTTCACGCCTGCTGATTGGGATGGTTTCTCCATCCTCCAAATTTTGGCGCTGAATGCGCTCCAAACGGGCTCGATCCTCTCCACGTCCGAAACATCCCCTCCCGCAAAAACGAGCAACTTCTCCTCGTTTATTTGCGGGACGCTGCCCAAAACGGGAGCCTGGATATAACGGAGACCTCTCTCTTTCGCAATCCCCTCAAACTCCTCGGCCCATGCAGGGGAGACCGTGCTCATCTCCGCAAAGACGCTCTCTTCGCTCATTCCCGAAAGAACTCCGTTTTCGCCCAATGCGATATCTCTCACCGCTTGAGGATCCTTGACAATGGACATTATCACGTCGGATTTTTCCGCTACGGCGCGAGGGGTGTTCTCCCATATCGCGCCTATTTCAACTAGTTTGGCCGAAGTTGCCCTTGTTCGATTATGAATATGCACGCGATATCCTTTTTCCAGCAATTTACTCGTCATTGAACGCCCCATCAAGCCCATCCCAATCAATCCAACATCCATATTCCTATCCTTTCCTGATTTCCTTTTTTGATTTTTACGTTCGTCAAAATGCAAATCGATTCAGTCTCACGACTCATATTATGATATCTATCTCAATCCGATGCGAAGGAAGACAATCCCGCTGCATTCGCTTCATGATAAAAATAGCCCGAATACAGCGATCCCGCGCTTCCGTTGAATGGTTAGCGCCCATGGCTTCGCATGCTTGTCATGCAACTCCCATAAGGCTTTTTTAATGATTTTTGAAATTGCATTTAATTGTTACGAAAGATTGAATGTGATATAATGGCATACGGATATATATTTTGCAGGCAGGCAATTGCCGGGAAGCAATTTAATCGCCCTATTTGAAGAGGAGAGGACTCCCACGGGTCATCTCATCCCTTTTAACAGGACGTTGCGTATCCCTTTTGACAATAACAGTGGATATGACAATGAAAAATCAGAACTTGGTTGAAGATGATGAAAGTCTGTTTCAAACCCTGATACATCTTCAAGAGACCCTATCCGGATCCGATTCCGCGCCCGTAGCATCCGATTTAGCACTTCGAGTTCTCTACGACGCGAAATGGATTCATTCCGGGGTGATGGATATCCAAGGAAAGAATCCCACGCGTTGCGTCATTGGGGATTCCTCTCGGCTTGCGCTGGAATACCTTGCGCATTACAGATTCATGACTGAAAACGACCCAGCTTCGGTTTCCTCATCTTCTGATGATCAGATATTTTTTGAATCCCTGCCCGTCCGTTTCGCACCACGAACCTTCATGATCCTGGGGCTAAGAAACCAACATTCCAAGGATGCCTTGCGGATTGTTTCAGGGACTATCTCAAGCGCTTTCGACAGGATTTTTTTACAGGACCAATCCCGATTGTTGCATCAACAAGCAAATAGAAGCATACGGGAGGTGTCCACCATTTATGAAATTGGCAGGGCGATGGACAGCATGGAGTTAACACAACTCCTGGATATCATTACGGAGAAAGCCGCCAAGGTGATGGACGCCCAAGCCTGCTCTTTAATGCGTTTGAACATGGATACAAACGCGTTGACAATCGCCGCAAGCTTCGGTTTGTCCGAAGAGGTGGTGGATCTAGCGCAAAGAGAGATAGGAGAAGGGATTGCGGGCAAAGTGGCGCAAACAGGAGAGGCGATGGTGATCTCCGACGTGGAAAACGATCCCAGACTGGAAGGCGTATCTCCCATGCCGGGTATCGGTTCCTCCATGATCGTGCCCATGAAGGATGAAAAAGGGGTCGTCACTGGTGTATTATCCATAAGACGCAGGAAAACGCTGCCGGACTTTACCACGGATGACATGCGCCTCTTTTCGGTTTTCGCCAGTCAGGCGGCATTGGCGATCAATAACAAACAGCTTTACGATGATGTCAATCACCGCTTGGTCGAACTCTACACGATCTCGGAATTAACCCAAGCGGTGATTTCGCATCTCGATCTCAACAATCTGCTTGAGCATGTTGCTGACAACATTGTGGATGTGGTGAAGTTTGACCGATGTTGCCTGTACCTGCATGACAAGCATGCTCGCAAATACATCCCTAGGATTTGGAGGGGATACAAGGAGGACATCGTTCATTCCTCGTCGGCGAAGATCGGTGAAGGAGTGATAGGGATGGTGGCGAAGAAACAGATGCCGATTGTTGAATACGACATCGAAAACGCCTTGCAACCCATGCGCGGATTCGCACGCACGCTTGGCGCAAACGCGTTCATAGCCATTCCGATCATATCGAGAGGGCAGACCATCGGAGTGATTGTCGCGGATAACCGTTCCTCCGAGAGGATCATTCGCCCTGAAGCGGTGGACCTTCTGACCACATTCGTGAATCAGGCAGGCATAGCCATCGAAAACGCGCAATTATACGAAGACCGCGAACAAAGGTACCAGGAGATAAACCGTCTTGCGAATCAGACCGATAATATATTGCGCTCCATGGTCGGAGGAGTGCTGGTGCTGGACTCCGAAGGAAAAGTACTCCGATGGAATAACGCATTCGAGCAGATATGGGGCTTGACGGAGCAAAGGCATGTGGAGTTGAGTTGCCAACAGCTTATAGAACAGTTAGAATTGCCCCCCATGGAGGCTATCTCCTTGGAGAAGCTCATCAATAAATGTTTAACGGACGGAGAGGCTGCGCAACACTACAAGCAACCTTACCACACCAAGGATAATACGAAGAGATTTTTAAATCTCCTTCTTTCCCCGCTTATCGATCGAATGGGTCAAAGGCAGGGAGCGGTTATATTGGTTGAGGATGTGACTCACGAAACTCTCATGGAACAGGAGATGAACCATATCCGCAGACTGGCGGACATCGGGGAATTTGCAGCGAAAATGGCGCATGAGGTGCGTAATCCGCTGAGTTCCATCAAAGGGGCGGCGCAACTCATACGAAATGATTACGCCAACGAGGCGCCTTTCAGAGAGTTTCTGGATATCATCATTGAAGAGGTGGATGCGTTGAGCCAGATCACCATGGATCTGCTTGATTTCGCGCGTCCAATGTATATGAGGTTGGAGCAAACCAGCATAAACGAACTGGTCGATCGGTCCGTTCGTTTTTTAAACAGCTTCATCCAGGAGTCAGGGGTGAAGGTGGAGTACAATCATTCCGACGGACTTCCGGACATAATCGTGGACAGAAAACAGATCGAACAGGTGATCCGAAATATCATCATCAACGCCGTTCAAGCCATGAAAGTCGGAGGGACTTTGACCATATCCACATCGATGGATGAGCCTGCCGGCATGGTCCGCGCTCAGTTCGATGATACGGGTTGCGGCATACCGGAAGATAAAATCGATAAAATATTCCAGCCATTCTTCACAACCAAGACAAAGGGGACAGGACTTGGGCTTTCCATCGTGAAGAGAATTGTTGAAAATCACAATGGAAATGTTGAAGTGTTTCGAAGAGAGGGCTCCGGGACCTCCTTCCGCCTCTCACTGCCATATAGTGGAGATTTGCCATTGATTCCCATCAATGAACAATACACAACAGAGTTGCCAGACATTTACACTTAGGGCTATTGCGAGCGGATCATAAAGTGAACAAGAAGTGAATTGGAGCAGCGGTAACTAACAAATGAAATATACAAATGAAACAAGGAGGAGATTATCATGAGCGCTCAGGTTTCTCCTCATTCCATTTTGATTGTGGATGACGAACCCAACATACGTCGCGTTCTGGAGGTCATGCTAAAAAAGGAGGGATATGATGTCCATCTCGCTGAGTGCGGTAAAAAGGCGGTGGATATTGCATCCAACACCACTATAGACCTCCTGATATCCGACCTTATTATGCCGGATATGACCGGGGTTGAGGTCTTGAAAATTGTCAAGGAGTTGCAGCCCCATTGCACTGCAATTATGATAACGGCGTATGGCACGATCAAAACGGCGGTCGAAGCCATGAGACTGGGGGCGTACAACTACATCCCCAAGCCTTTCGACATAGATGAGATGCGCACCATGATACAGCACGCCCTAAGCAATCGCATTCTCGAGCAAGAGAATTACGAACTCCGAGCGCAGTTAAAAACCACGTATCGTTTTGATAACATCGTCGGTAACAGCGGCAAGATGCAGGAACTGTTCAAATTGATTGAACGCGCGGCGGACAGCCGTGCAACGGTTCTGATCACCGGGGAAAGCGGAACGGGCAAGGAATTGATCGCTCGCGCTCTCCATTACAACTCTCCAAGGGCGAACAAACCTTTCGTGGCGGTATCCTGCGCTGCGCTAACGGAGACTCTGCTTGAGAGCGAAATGTTCGGGCATGAGAAGAACGCTTTCACCGGAGCAAACGCTCAAAAGGCCGGACGTTTTGAACTGGCTCATCAGGGAACTCTCTTCCTTGACGAGGTGGGCGAGATCCCGCCATCCATTCAGGTGAAATTACTGAGAGTAATTCAAGAGAGGGAGTTCGAGCGCGTGGGAGGCACCAGACCGCTTCACGTGGATGTAAGACTTATAACGGCAACAAATCGGGATTTGGAAATTGAAGTGAATAACCGCAAATTCAGGGAGGATCTTTACTATCGCCTGCAGGTGGTGCAACTTCACGTTCCACCCTTGAGAGAGAGAATAGAGGATATCCCCGCGCTGGTGGATCATTTTCTCGTCAAGTACAACCGAGAAAACGGTAGAAGGATCAAAGGATGCACCCCGGAGGCGATGGAACACCTGATGAAATACGATTACCCTGGCAACGTGCGAGAGTTGGAGAACGCAATTGAACGAGCGGTGGTATTGGCGGACAGGGGCACAAAACTGCTGACCTGCGAAATGTTTCCGCTTCGCTTAAGAAAAGAGTGCGAAATAGCCGAATAAACACTCTCGTGCTCTTACGTTGGCATGTTTATTGCATTAAGGTTTTATGAAGGGCTGGTATAAATGCTGGTTATTCACCTTCGGAAAGGAAATAGCGATACATCTTGCCGTAGGATTAAACAATGATTACCCGCAAATCTGTGTTGGTAGTAGACAACGATCAGAATTTCCGCAGGATCCTCGAAGCCAAATTGCTGAATTACGGTTTCGAGGTGGATAGCGCAGCCAATGCTACAGACGCACTTAAATTACTTATTCGAAAAACCTTTCATGTCGTTCTATTGGATCTACATCTTCCTGATATGGACGGGATTGCCGCATTACCCCGTTTGAAATCCGCCGCGCCTTGGACGCCGTTCATAGCTATGTCCGCTTATGAAACGCCAAATCTCGAGGGTAGTGTCTGGGAGTCTGGAGGTTTGAAGACTCTTTACAAGCCATTCGACCTCGACACCCTCGTATCGCTCATTCGTTCGTCTATTTCCGGTGGCGGAGAACGCCATTTCGCTCCTCCCTTGTTTTCCTTTCAAACCATCGTTCCCGATCAGTACCTTCTGGCAGGAAGTTTCAAGACCACTCCCGAAGAGATGATCCCCGCGAAAGTGATCTCCACAGCACCGGAATCTTTTCAAATCACCCTCGACAATGCATTTCCTGTCAAAAGTAAATCGATCGACATACGAATACTAGGCGAGGATGGTCTCTACGAGTTCACATCATCGGTGCTACATATCGACGAGAATGGCTTGACATGGACCATTCGCAAGCCCTCCGTCATCAAGCGACGGCAACGCCGACGCCATCCCCGCACCGCAATCTCCTATCCCATCAAGGTCGAGATATCCGGGGAACAAACCACAAGGAAAGAGATCAGTGGTCTTGGCAGGGATATCAGTCTCGGCGGGGTGGCTTTGAACTCCATGACGCCCCTGCCCAAGGGGTCCCGGGTGGATGTCCGTTGGGGGAATGAATGGTCGAGTATTGAAAACCCGCTCACCATATCCGGAAGCGTAGTGCGTGTGACGGATATTTCTCATACTGAAAAACTCCCCGTTTATCAGATCGCCATTGAGTTCGACAAGTTAAATCCCAATGCGAACCAACTTTTGGGCAGACTCATTATAAGCATTCAGTTAATGAAACCAAATTATTTGAGTTCCGGAGGATTCGAAACATGAGCCAGTGACACGTTACTTTTCCCTTTGACCCCCGATTTTTTTTCATTGATATACTTATTTGCAAACGACCCTTGGCAATCAACACATTTCAATAGACTTCCACGAGACAAAAAACGCTTGTTGGATTCATCCGATATCGCAGTTTCTCATTAAAGAGCCCACTATTTTCAAAGCAACCGACATCCTAATAATCCAGTAAGACCGTCTATTAAATCATAAAGCGGAATACGCACATCAAGCGCGACGATCTATTATCCCCGCCGCGCGTCCAAATTGTTTTTGGGTCACTCCTAATCGTCAAAACCAAGCCATGAAGCGATTCCTTCCTTCAGTCAGCTTCGTTTGAGTTGTCCGAACATTGTCAACCATTAGAGGTAATTGCAAAATTCATAAATGAGGCTAATATCGCTCATTTCATGCTCGGCGAATTACCTGAAAAGCGAATTTTGCAATTACCTGCTTATGTTGTTTTTATGGAAAGCAAATGAGTCTGCAAGGATTTATCGAAGCAGACGGGGATTAATGCGCTTGACAAAAACTCGCCAACACCTTATAATTGCAAGATGTAAGCATATGCCAGGGATGCAATTCCATCTGAAAACGTTCCGTATATTTTCATGAGGAAGGCGGAGCGCGGATAATTTCATTCGTTCGGGCGGGGGTTGTAACTGGAAAGCGAGAGGTGAACGAAATGCGATGTACGACATGCGGTGCAAGAGTGACCGAAAAAATGCAGCGATGTCCGGAATGCGGAAGGGCAATCCAAGCAGCCTCGACAGGATCTGTGGGCAAAAAAATCGCCTTGGGATCTGCAATTTTGGTTATCCTGGCTGGAGTCGTAATCGCCTATATTCTGATGCACCATCCCTCATCCATCGCGGATATCAAGGCGATGCCAGCGACGCCGTCCAATCTCACCATCAAAGATAACACGGTCACTCCGCTTGCCAATCCAACAACCGCATCCACAGTTGTACCCCCCCCAACCGCTCCGCCTCAGGATGTACTGGACTTCATCGCGTTTATTCAGCAGATGGAGATGAAAAGGGTTAGCTTGGAAAAAGCGCAAACTGGGCAGGTGATCGGTTTGGGGGCGAACCTTACCAAAAACATGCTTGAATCGCAGATGTCGACCAACGGCAACACTCAAATGGAGCAACAAGCCACGCAACAGTTCCAGCAGTCGTTAAACGGGTGGGCGGCGCAGTGGCAGGAGTTGAGCGCATATTACACTAGTTACAACAAACCCGTGCCTCAATCCTGCGATCCTTTACGAGACACCTATTACGCGCTCTTAGGGAAGACGAGTGCGGAGATGGCTTCCATATCCGCATCTTTCGCTCAGGGAATAAACGGAGATCCGTCAAAGGCGTTACAGGCATTGCAACAGATGAAGGGTTCCTCCTCTCAGCTCGGTTCGGCGTCTCAGCAGGTAAACCAAGCATGTCAAGCTGCGGACGCTTCGCTCGCCGCGCTCTGCGATCAGTATAAAATCCGAAAAACATTCTCAATCACTGATGACAGTTCCGGAGCCAATCCTTTGGATATGGTTCTGTGAATGAGACGGTGAAAAGGTTGGAGTTTTTCGTTTCGATGGTGGCTGACGGCAAAGGGTTATTGGGAGGGGAATAGTTCCCAGGGTCGGACATCCCCCACCGTGTAGAACGAGCCGGTCACCAGCACCAAATCATCCGCATTCGCTTCCTGCACGGCTTTTCTCGCCGCATCCAACGGGGGAGTGACACACTCCACACGCGGACAGTATCGTCTCGCCGTTTCGGCGATCGTTGCCACGCTCAATCCCCTTGTCCAGAGAGGCTGCGTGGCATACACTTTGTGAGCCAGGGAGGCTATTGGTTCAAGCACCCCTTCAGGGTCATGCCCGGAAACCATTCCCACGACAAGCAATAGTCGCTTGAATTTGAGATTCGCAATCTCGTTGGCGAGGATGCCGGCGGCGAGTTGATTATGCGCCCCGTCTAAGATCACATCGGGATGCGAATGAATTTTTTGCATTCTTCCAGGCAGCCAAGCTTTCAGCAAACCGTCGCGCACCGCTTCCGGAGTGAGGTCCCACCGAAACTTCATTGATAGCTGCTCCACCGCACCCACTGCGCAGGCGGCGTTGAGACGCTGAACCTCCCCCGCCAAGCTAAGCCTGAGATTCGAGTAGATTTTCGCGGGAGTTTGCACGGTGAATTCACTCCCGTCTTTCAGAACACCAATTACGGGATCGGACGCATCCGCAGCCATCTCGGATGAGGAGACGAAGGTAAGGGTGGATCCTTTCTCCTTCGCAACGCTCCGTATAACCGCCAAAGCCTCCTCCTTGTCCGCCGCTGTAATTATTGGAACCCCCTCCTTGATAATGCCCGCCTTTTCCGAAGCGATTTTCGCCAACGTATCCCCTAGTATCTGGGTATGATCCAATCCTATGTTGGTGATAACCCCCACATCGGATGCGACAATGTTCGTGGCGTCCAGGCGCCCGCCGATTCCCACTTCAATCGCGGCGTAGTCCACCTCGCGTTCCGCGAAGTACTTCAACCCAATGGCGGTCTTTAACTCGAACTCCGTGCAACTCCCATGGGAGGTTTCCCGCAGATCGTCTATCAAGGGCTTTATAAGGTTTACGAGCCGCGTGAAGTCTTCTCTCGGTATATTTTGCCCGTCCACCTGCACTCGCTCGCAAAGGTCATACACATAGGGCGAATAGTATCCCCCAACGTGAAATCCCGACGAACGAAGAATGGAGGCGATCATCACGGTGGTGGACCCTTTTCCCTTGGTTCCCGCCACATGAGCGATTCGGTAACGGTACTGCGGAGAGCCAAGCATGCGCATAAGTTCGGATATTCGGTCATTACCGAGTTTTATGCCAAATCGATGCAGCGATTGAAGATAGTTTACAGCCTCTTCATAGTTCATTGAAAAAACACTTTCATTCGAGGGATTATATCAAGTCTCATATCAAGGTGATCGCAACATTCACTTTTGGGTATGTTCATCCAGCATAAAATGTTAGAAAAAAGCCGATTGTTCCAAAAATAGTAATTACCTCGGCATACATAAGATCGATTCATTACAATAAGGGATGAATGGAATTCCTAAAACCGCTCCGTTGCATGCCAAATACACCTTACATAATGACATTTGGAACCCATAGGAGGTTCAAAATCAAGAAGATTTATCCGACCGTTCCTAGTCAAACAGATCGGCTCACAAAGATTACCAGAGGGTCTACGGATTGTCAACACCGATAAAAAGGCGTTTATGCATCCATTGTGGTATTATTTGACTGGACCTATTACAAGTTCAAATGAAATTCCTTAGGAATAGACACAAGGGACGAAGCTAACGTGAATGATTGTCATTCATCGATTGGGTGGCAGTCTGACCGCCAAACATGAGATACGCACTTTTATTTGAGAAAGGGGAATCTGCTCGCTGGCTAGGACATTTGGATGTGGTGCGGACATTTGAGCGCGCATTGCGCCGTTCACAACTCCCGGTTGCGTTCACGAACGGCTTCAATCCTCGAATTAAGCTTGCATTTGCTTCCGCCCTCGGTGTGGGAAGCACGGGGGGCGCCGAGGCAGCTGTGTTGGAATTGACAGAGGAAACGCCCTCGGATGAGATCGCGAACCGACTAAACGCCACTCTTCCCCCATGTTTTAGAGTTCATAGTGTTGAGGCGATACAATCGAGAAACGCAGGAGAATACCTATCGGGATTCACCCATGCTCGCATGCGTATTTGGTGCCGAATGGAAACAATGTTAACGATTTCGGAAGTGGAATCCGCAATAATATCGATCATGCAGCCAGACGAGTTGATTGTAACTCGAATCAAAAACGGCAAAACGCTTCACAAGAATATCCGTCCCTGCTTGGAGAGCATTCTTATCGAAAACGTCAACGACGACAGATTAATCCTTCAAACAAAACAGGATTTAACACGTGATTCCTCCGCGAAGCCCTCGGAGATAGCGGAAACTCTTAACGAGTTATTGAAGGGAATATCATACATAAAAGCGCACCGGATCGAATTATTGCGCGAATAGGTTTTGTCGGATGATTCCGACGATAACAGAAATAAACAAAATATTCCGGTATTTGTGAAAATGCCTTTACTTAAGCGTAAATCTCATCCGTGAGGATACGCATTAAGGGATTTCGCAATTACCACTTAAGGAGGTGAAATCGTTGGCTAAGGAAATTGTGGTCAACGTAGGCGAAAGAGAAACGCGAATCGCCGTCACCGAAGATGGCAAGCTTGTTGAGTTGCATGTGGAACGCGAGGAACGCGTCGTTGGCAACTTGTACAAGGCGAGGGTGGAAAACGTTCTGCCCGGCATGGACGCCTCATTCGTTGATATCGGATTGGAACGAAACGCATTTCTATATGTCGGGGATGTGGTCCCCACGGTTGAAGGTGAAACGCAGAAATCTAACGGAAACGAATCCGTGAACGCTACGGAGGAGGATTCGGACGATTTCACAGTAGAGATCGGCGAGGAAATAGAGGATGCGGAGGAGGTCGAAACTTCCGCCCCCGCACATAAAAAAAGAATCTCCACGAGAAGATCATATCTTCGCCAGCAAAATATCACCGAGGTGCTCAAGGTTGGCCAGGAGATTCTGGTACAGGTGATCAAGGGCCCTCGTGGCACCAAAGGAGCGCGGGTATCCACGCGTATCTCCCTGCCTGGAAGATACCTCGTGCTAATGCCTGAAGCCGATAACATCGGGATATCTCGTAAAATCGAGGATGGCAAGGAACGCGACCGACTGAAAAAGATCGGAGTCGCTTTAAAGGAGCCGGGGTTCGGAATCATCATTCGCACGGAGGCTGAGGACAAGACCGAACAGGAGCTAAGATCTGACAAAGACTTTTTATTGAAACTTTGGCGGCAGATCCAAAACCAGTTCCATAAAAGCGCCGCCCCAGCCCTTATCCATCAGGACCTGACCCTGGTGTATAAAACCATTCGGGATGTTTTCGGTTCCGACATTCAGCGGTTAATCATAGACGATCCAGTGGAGTATGAGAAGGCGAACGAATTGCTGGATATGGTGTCACCAAGGCTTAAGGGGCGCATTCAGCTTTACACCGGCGAGGAACCGATTTTCGACCACTATAATATCGAGACGGAGATCGAAAAGTCGCTTAAGAGAAAGGTGTGGCTTCGCACCGGAGGCTATCTTATTATTGATGAGACGGAAGCCTTGACGGTAATAGACGTCAACACCGGAAAATTCGTCAGCGGCGGAAGCCTTTCGGAGACAATCCTGAGGACGAACATAGACGCAGCCAATGAGATCGCGCGCCAAATGCGCCTGCGGGATATCGGCGGGATTATCGTGATTGACTTTATTGACATGAACAATTCCCGCGACAAGCAACAGATCATCCGCACATTGGAAACGGCTCTAAAGCGAGATCGCTCCCGCACCAAAATATCCAATATCAGCCCTTTGGGTTTGGTGGAAATGACTCGCAAACGAACTGCGGAGACTCTCGTGGACTTCATGACCGAGCCATGCTCCTATTGCGGAGGAAAGGGCAAGCTGCCTACGCCGGAGACTATAAGTATTTTGCTGGAGCGCGAATTACATCGAACGGTTAGAACGGAACGCAAGAGTCGCGAAGCTTATCTCATCCTCTGTCATCCCTGCATTGCTGAACTGCTTGTTGGATCGGAAGGGGAGACTGTGGATCGCATGGAGCGAGAGGTGCAAAGGGCGATCTTCATTCGGGCGGACAAATCTCTGCATCCCGAAAAATATGAGATAATAGGCGGGGATATCGCGGAATTCATCAAAAAATATCAGGGATACAAACGCGGACAAACTGTGGATTGCGTCGTAAGCGTATCTTCACTGCGTCCCGAGCCGGATGTAATCGGATGGACGGATGGTTTTCTCTTGGAATTGAACGATGGAAAAAGATTTGTCGGTCAGACCTTGAAAGTCAAATTGCAGGATGTTCGTCGTTCGTATGCCATGGCCGTGGTATTGCCGGGGGGATCCGGAAAGAGTTAAAGTATCCCAAACGGATACGACGCCATTCGGAACTTATCAGACTAGGTGAAGGCAAAATTCATGTAATTTTCACATGCTGGATGGACGCTCCTGCTGCGAATATTGCAATTAACGGCTATGGAAAAAGCGACTCTAAACTGGTGATGTCTTTGATGTCGGTTGTAATCAATTCAAATATACGCTTTTTAAAAATGATGGTCGTGCGAAAGATGCTTTGTGCGCAGATGCGAATGGAGGACGGGTATGTTTTGTAAATGGTGCGGGATGGAAAGCGATACGGAGGAAATATGCAGTTGGTGCGGCGCCGCCCTCACACCAGCCGGCGTGGCGCAAGTGGAAAAGCAAAAACAGGCATCAACGGAGATAGCGGAAACTGAGACCGCTGAAGAGGGAGAAACTCCAGCGATCTCCTCACAGGACATTACGAATCAAAGCGAATCGGGTCTTTTAAGCAGAACTGCACGACCTCTCGTTTCACCGGATGACACATCCTCCTCCGAAGAGGTCCAATCCACCTCAACCGAGAATGTCGAGGAGTATCAAAGACCAATACCTCGCTCGTTAAGCGGAGATGCGGATTCCGGCGCCAAAACACCGCCCAAAAAAGTGTTGCCCGGAATGCCTCCGCCACCCAGAAGAAGCGGGGTGGTTCCACCGCCGATAATCGTTCCGAAGCCTGTCACTCCCATATTCAGCGCATCGGCGCCAGTGGAGCCGAAGGAGCCACTGATAAGGGAGGCGCCGCTGGTTTCCAAAATGGAGACTGTCGACCAACCAAAGCCGGAAATCCTGTACAAGCCCTCCCCACTGAACAAAGAGATTGAGAAAACGGGGGAGCCGGCGTCGGTGGAGCCAAAAGCGGAGACGGCGCAACCTGTTGAAACCGAAACCACAGGCAAAACATGGTATTGCCGCTGGTGTGGCATGGAAAGCGTCTCGCCGGACATCTGCAGTTGGTGTCACAAGGATTTGACCGCTCTTCCGGAGATCACGCCAAGGGAGAAGCCAGAAAGCGCACCCGCTTCCGCGGAGACAAAGTCCTCCGCTCCGTCCGCGCCGACCCAGCCGAGCAAGGAGTCAAATTCAAGAGCGTTCATCCTTCAAGAGGAGACCGTTCTCTATCGTAAGTATTTGCTCACAAGGAGCATCCAATATCTTGGATGTTTGGTGGTTATCGTCATTCTGTCCTTGCTTGTTCTGCGACAATTACCATCCACCTACCTATTTGTAATGGGAGCCGCCAATTTCGCATCATGCATTCTGATGCCCCTTATCGGTGTCGCACCTTTCGGAGAGGATGACTCCGAGGATATCGCGCTGGGGCTTGGCCTCTTTCTAATCATGGGGCCACTGGCGGGAGGAATTATTTACAGCGTCATCGGAATGATCAAGCAGAGTGTCAATCCTGCAATAATAGGGGTCTTACTTACGTATCTCATAATCAGACTGAATTTGGATGTTTTCCTTCACAGATCCTTGGAGTTCATGCTTCCTTGGCAAGGTGGGATTGCCGAATATGCTCCTCAGGCGCTTATTTTGGCGGGTATTGCCGGATGGTACGCCGCAGGCGTTTTTCATAAACATGACGAATGACGCGGAGCAGTCGGAACTACCATCAACCCTTTGCTGATGGCGTTTATATCCATAACGACGGGGCGATGCGGATCGTCCTGTCGTTATGTTGTCTGTCATACATGCGAAATTAATTTACTCTAATGCAATTATTGTTCATAATGATTGCATTGTCGTTGTTGCTGTCCTATTCCTTCAGCCATCGGAGATTGTAATGATTAAGACGGGCTTATGTATGTTTTCCTTGTTTTTCATTGTTCGGTTAAGCGCTAAAGCCATGAACTACCCCACCCTCTCGCCGGACGGAAGCAAAGTATGCTTCGAAGCGAAAGGGAATCTTTGGGTTGCCCCCATACATGGGGGAAAAGCGATGCGTTTAACCGTGAATGATGCATTCGACGCATTGCCGAAATGGTCCCCCGATGGAAATTGGATCGCCTTCTCCACCACTCGCTCCGGTCATCTCGCCATCTACATTATCCCTGCGGAAGGGGGCGAAGCGAAAAGATTAACCTTTAACGACGCCCCGAATTACTTGCAGGACTGGTCACCGGACGGATCCCATCTTCTGTTCACATCCAATCGCCAAGGATCCAACGCGGATCTCTACGAGTTAAATGTGGTATCCGGCAGAGAGAAGCGGATCTTTCATGGTTTGGATTCCGTTCAAAACGCAGCATGGTCTCCGGATGGCAAATGGATTGCGATGGCGGTTGGGGAACAACCCTGGTGGCGTCCACAGTATCAAGGCGGCAAACATGACACAATCTATCTCATACCCGCAACAGGCGGAACGCCGATCAGGGTAAGCGATACCGACGGTCTTAACGCTTGGCCGATGTTCTCGCCTGACGGCAAAACGCTTTATTACATTTCCTACCAACAAGGCAGCGCAAACATATGGTCCGTACCAATTGACAATAAAACACTGAATTCGGGGAAGGCATCGCCTCCCGAACGCATCACCCATTTTCACGAATACGGGATGAGGTTCGCCGCAATAGCGCGCAAATCACCGGTGATCGCTTACATCTCAGGGTTCCATATCTTCTCCTTTGATATCGGCGCGGAAAAACCTGCGGAGATTGCAGTGAACACCGTATCGGATTCCATGGATTTGGCCGATCCCAGACAGGTTTTTCACAATCATCTTACTTCGTTTGACCTAGCCCCGGACGATAAATCCGTGGTGTTCGGAGCCTATGATCAGATATGGAGTTGCACTGCGACTGGTGGCGACGCAAAAGATCTTTCCACGGGGCTTCATCCGCATTATGAGCCGGTATGGTCTCCCGATGGTAAGAGCGTGGCGTATCTGGAACAAGACGGTGGACTTGGGGTGCGACTGCAGAATACTTCCACCAAGGTTGTGCAAGTTGTCGACCTTCAGCCAAAAACGGACGACGCTCTCGTGGAGTTCTCACCGGACGGCAAGTACGTCTCCTGGGTCGAGGTTGGAGGCGACAAACCGGGATTGTACGCTAGGAATATCTCCGCGACCCCTTTTGGAGGGACATATCGAATTGCGGATGGAGTGAACATTGAATCTTATAAATGGTCGCCAGATTCTCGTTGGATTCTTTACTCCGAAAAAGACGAATACGGCTCCACGAACCTTTGGGTGGTTCGCGGCATTGGAGGCGTATCGGTCAATATCACCCGTTATCCCGGATATAATGGCATGGCGGATTGGACAGCGGACGGTAAAAATATCGTTTTTGTTTCCGACCGTGGCGGGGATGATGGCGTATACCTCATTCCCTTGATGCCATCAATCGAAGAGAAGGTTCCCGTCTATATCGGAAAGGGAACGCCACCCCCACCATCCACGGTGCAAATCAATTTCGATGAAATATGGAACCGCGCCCACCCCATGTTCAAAACTGCAGAGGACATCATAGGCTTATCCCTCTCGCCGGACGCCCGGAACGCGCTCATAACGGTGTCAAACGGGAATCAATCCTCCTTCATCATGTTTGACATGGCGACAGGCCACGAAGCCGGCATGGCATTTTCTTCCAACGTCACGCCGAAAGTATGTTTCAGCAAGGACGGAACGACGTTCTACTTTCTCGCATCCGACGGCTCATTGCTGAAGATTACGCGTACTCAAAAAGGCTTGCAGCAAATCTCGTTGTCCGGAGTAATGCATGTTAGCCGATCCGATCGATATAAAATGGATTATGAGGAGATATGCCGTTACATTCGGACGCGTTTCTACCTTCGTAATCTCTCAGATGAGCAATTAAACGGACTATTCACGGAATATAAGTCTGAAATCACCGAAGCGCAAACGGACGAGGATTTCGACATGATCGTCGAATCCCTGCTTGGAAAATTGAACGTATCCAATACTGGAATTATTTCACCGGGATCGCTTATCGAGGCGAGCAATACAGCTTCTCTCGGATTGGATTTTGACCAAAATTACACCGGTCCCGGATTGAAAGTGGATGACGTGCTGAAGCATGGTCCCTCGGATCAGCCAGGTGCGCAGGTGATGAAGGGAGAGTATCTGCTGGCTGTGGACGGCAAGGATGTTCAGCGCAGCGAGTCTTTTTACGAAGCTCTTTACGGCAAGGCGAATAAGTGGACCGAACTTTTGGTCAGTCCGACTCCGGATAAAACATCCGCCAGAACCGTGAAAATGAAACCATGGCCTTCGACTTTAACAAATACGTTGAGGGATTTCAACGCCGACGAGGAGAATAAGTCGCGGGTGAGGGATCTATCAGGGGGAACTATTGCCTATATTCATGTACGTATGATGAATGCGAACGCTTTGGAAGAATTCAAACGTGCATTGTTTGGAGAGGATCAAACCAAAAAGGGGTTGATTTTGGATTTGCGTGACAACCCCGGCGGCAATCTCTCCGATCAATTTTTAGATATCTTGTACCGTAAGCCTCTCGCAACAGTGGTGTCCAGAGATGCCGCGCCATCGGGGTATCCCTTGCAATCATGGAACCGTCCCATAGTCGCTTTGGTTAACGGCAACACGGCCGGGGACGCGGAGGTGTTCGCGCAGGCTTTGCAATATGATCATCTTGCGAAACTCGTGGGAACCGATACGGCGGGTATGGTGGCTGGGGCGAAAAATGTGCAATTGATGGATGGCAGCCTGTTTCGCGTACCGGAGAGCGATTGGCGCGATGCGCATGGACAAGCCATGGATGGTCATCCGATAATCCCCGACACGATTGTCAAAAATCCCGTTCAGGAGACATCGGTTGTTGATGATAGCCAGTTAACCACCGCAGTGAACATGCTGCGCTAACGTTATAAGCATGTAATGGAACTATAAGCCGCTTGTATCGATATCATATAAACACTCGTCATGAGCAAATCACACGATTGTGCGATAATGAGGGATGATCCGCTTGACAGAACCTAACGCCATAGGTATCACATCACGGCTTAACCCAAATAGGGAACGGAAGAATGTATGGGAAAGACATTAATAATAGTTGAATCACCAGCCAAGACCAAAACCCTGAAGAACTTTCTAGGCAAGGACTACATGGTTGAGGCGTCAATGGGACACGTAAGGGATTTGCCCCAAAAGGAACTCGGCGTGGATATCGAGAACGATTTCACGCCGAAATACGTGCGTATATCCGATCGCAAGGATGTTATCAAAAAGATAGCGGAGGCTGCGAAGAAAGCGGACTCAGTATTGCTCGCCTCCGACCCCGATCGCGAGGGCGAGGCGATATCCTGGCATTTGGCGCAAGCCCTCCAGATAAAGAACGCCAAACGTATCGAATTTAACGAAATAACGCGTTCCGCAGTCGAGAATGCCATCCAACATCCGCGTGAAATCGACATGAAACGGGTTAACGCCCAGGAGGCGCGAAGGATTTTGGATCGCCTTGTGGGTTATCGCCTCTCGCCGCTTCTCTGGAAAAAGGTGCGCAAAAATCTATCAGCGGGGAGGGTGCAGTCCGTCGCCGTTAGGTTGATATGCGATCGCGAGCGCGAGATACAGGCTTTCATCCCGGAGGAGTATTGGAGCCTAACCGCCACTCTCACACCCCAACCGCCAATCCCCAAATTCGCCTTCGACGCGAAGTTTGTGGGCAAGAACGGTAAAAAACAGGCCATCAATAACGAAGCCGAGGCGCAAGCTCTTCTGACAGAGTTACGAAATGTCCCTTGGGCGGTCAAATCGGTAAAGAAACAGGAACGAAAGCGAAACCCCTCCCCTCCTTTTATAACCAGCACACTTCAACAGGAAGCCTCGAGGAAGCTCGGGTTTGGGAACCGCCGCACCATGTCCATCGCCCAGCAACTCTATGAAGGCGTGGATTTGGGCTCTCAGGGAGCCGTGGGCTTGATCACCTACATGCGCACCGACTCCACTCGTGTGGCGAAAGAGGCGCAGGAGGAGACGCGCACTTTCATTACGGATCAATACGGTGAACCCTATCGTCCCGCCACCCCGCCGATTTATAAAGCCAGGAGCCAGGCGCAGGATGCACACGAGGCGATTCGCCCCACATCCATCTATCGCACGCCGGATATGCTAGCCGATTTTCTGAACGCGGATCAACTGAAAATGTACCGCCTTATCTGGCAACGGTTCTTGGCGAGCCAAATGACGCCCGCCATATTTGACGTAACCACGGCCGATATTGTATGCGGAGAGTATCTATTTCGCGCCACGGGCTCTGTTCTGCGGTTTACCGGATTTATGGCGGTCTATACGGAAGGCAAGGATACGGAGGAGATGGCGGATGAGGAGCGCACTCCGTTGCCGGAATTGATAATAGATCAGATTTTGGATTTGCTCAACTTGGAACCCAAGCAACACTTTACGGAACCCTCGCCGCGCTACACTGAAGCCACCATAGTGAAAGCCTTGGAGGAGAAGGGAATCGGTCGCCCAAGCACTTATGCATCGATCATTTCCACAATCGTGGAGAGAGAATATGTTGTGCTGGATCAAAAGCGTTTCATCCCTACGGAATTGGGTTTCACGGTAAATGACCTGTTAGTCAAACACTTTCCGAATATCCTTGACGTGGGGTTCACGGCGGAGATGGAAACGAAACTCGACGATATCGAAGAGGGAAATCGCGAGAAGGTGCAGTTGCTGAAGGATTTCTACTTCCCGTTCAATGAGACGCTCTCTGAAGCTCATGAAAAAATGGAACGTGTGAAACCGGAATCGGTGCTCACGGACACCCCATGCCCCAACTGCGGCAAACCGATGGCGATCAGGGAAAGCCGAATGGGCAAATTCCTCGGATGTTCGGGCTATCCGAGATGCAAGACAATCCTCAACCTGGACGGCACTCCAAGGGAGGCTCCGCAAAAGGAGGAGCCAAAGGTTACGGATCAGAAATGTCCGAAGTGCGGCAAGCCCTTGGTGGAAAGAATGGGAAGATTCGGCAAATTTCTCGGTTGCTCCGGTTATCCTAAATGCCGCACCATTGTGAAGATTCAGGGGGAAGAGGCGGAGCAACGCCCGGCGCAGGTTGTGGTGGAGGGGGTGAAATGCCCCAAGGACGGCGGTCACATACTGGAAAAACACAGCCGGAGAGGCACGATATTTTATGGGTGCTCGAACTATCCCAAATGCGACTTTGCCACATCTCTAAAACCGATCCCGCAAATCTGTCCGGAGTGCGGATGGGTGTTGGGGGAAGGAAAACAACGTGGCAAATCCGATATCGTGGTGAAATGCACCAATCCTGATTGCTCCTTCATAATGAATCAACAGGATGAAGGTTAACGCGAAACGAGTTTGATCGGATGTAAAGCGATTTTGTTATTTGACATTATTCCCCCCGAGGGGGTAACATAATACGGTTTTCCATACGTTTTCAAATCCACCGAGCACACAAAATGCAACTTTCCGTAATCACCGATGAGATTTCCCAGGATTTTGAACATGCACTGGACGTAATGCTTGAGTATGACGTCCGTGCGGCTGAGTTAAGGGGTCTATGGAATGTAAACATAGGCGAACTTTCGGAGCCTTTGGCGGTTCGAGCGAAGGAGGCGTTGAAAGCGAGGGACATGAAAGTCTCTTGCCTTTCCACGCCAATTTTCAAATGCGACCTCTTCACCGATTCTTCTGAAGCGAAGGGTCCCATGCATCTCGCCACATCGAGAGGCATGGAGGAGCAGCAGGATCTTCTGATGCGTTGCATCCACTGGGCGCATTGGTTTGACACCCCACTTTTGCGCATTTTCACCTTCTGGCGACAAGGCGCGGTTACCTCTGAAATCGAGAAACGCATAGCGGAGGCATTAAATGGTATCACCCGCATCGCCGAGAAAGAAGGCGTCATTCTCGCATTGGAAAACGAACACGCCTGCTTCATTGGTACAGGTGCAGAGACACGCCACCTTGTATCGCAATTGCAATCCCCTGCGATACAAGTCTGCTGGGATGCCGGAAACGCTTTTTTCGCCGGGGAAAGACCTTATCCCGACGGATTCCAGGCCGTGAAACCATGGCTGAAACATATTCATATTAAAGACGCTTATCGCAATGCGAACGGCAAGCCGGTATGGTGCGTGGTGGGAGAAGGCGAAATCGATTACGTCGGTCAGTTCGCTGAATTGAAAGAAATGAACTACACCGGATATTTGTCGTTGGAAACTCATTACATACCTGATGGCGGCACTTCAGAAGCAGGATCACGAGCGTGTCTCGCCGCAATGAAACGAATGATAAAGGATTAAGAGCGCATGCCTAATAAAAAACGCAGGAGAGGGTCTAGGAATATAACGTCCATCACCTATTGGAGACAGTTCTCCGCCAACCGTTTTTGGTATTTCGTGATAGCTATTCTATTCGCATTGGGCATTATCGTATATTTCGGAGGCGGGCTGGGCATTTCGAACCAAAACGCCGAGGAATCCGCCGCCATTGGGCAAGTGATCGCCACGGTTAACGGTGAACCGATCACCCAGGAGGAGTTTGATCTTGCTTGGAACCAAATTCGTAACAACAATCAGAGTGGCAGTGAGTTGCAGAAAATATTAATGAAGGGTCAAGTGTTTGCGGGAACATCCGGAATGCAAGGATCTCCCGGATTAATTGACGAGGCGTTGCTGCGTTCGATTGCGAAGCAAAAGGGTTTCAAGGTTACCAACAAGGATATTGATAAGCAGATACAACAGATGAAGACGCAGCTTGGGCAAGGGAAGCCCGCATCCGATGATATGTTCAATAACTACCTTCAGTCCATTGGATTGACGATGAACAGTCTGCGCAGAAATCTCTCGCGTGAACTGCTTCCCAAAATGCTGATGGATAGCATTACGGCGGGAATCAATGTCACTCGGCAGGATTTAATCCAATCATACGAGCAGGTTAAACTTAGGCAGATTCTCATATCCAACCAAAAGTTGCCGGATCAACAGGCGAAAGCGAAGGCGGAGAAGATTCTAAAGGCACTGCAAGGGGGAGCGAACTTCGCAAAGATGGCGAACGAGTTCTCCGACGATCCGGGAAACAACTACGATCCAAAGACGCACAAACCGGCGAAACAGGGCGGGGAATACGGTTGGGCTCCGGTTGACAATTACACACCTCCGTTCGCCGCCGCCGTCGAAGCCATGAAACCGGGGCAGTTGAGCGGCATAGTGAAGACTCAATACGGATATCATATCATCCTACTTGAGGGCATGCGCACCGTTCTGCCCAAGGATTTCAACAAAAATATAAGCCAACTCGCCGCCAAGATGAAGCAACAGAAGGCGAATCAGGAGTTCCAGCAAATGCTTACGGAAGGCATTAAAACCATGAAGGTTGTCTGGAAAGTCAACTCATACAAATGGATGTATGATTACGCCATGTTGATGAATAACCCGATGGAGATGATGTCACCTGGCGGGATGGATAATCTGATAGCGGAACTTAGAGCCGAGGTGAAATCCAATCCGGTCGATTATGATGCATCCTTATTGCTGGGACAGTTACTTTACTATGAAGATTACCTTGGCGGACCGGCGATGATGGCGCCCAACGGTGCGCATCACGCCCCGTCAGCAGCTGCGAAAGCCAAAGTTCGTCCGGAAATCATAACGGCTTTAAGCGCGGCGTTGGAGCACATCGAGGATCTGGGCAGCGAATTCACTTTGGCAAAACTATATGAGGACGCAAAAGAGCCTGCTCAGGCCCTGCAAGTTTACGAGAGAATTCAGGATGCTCACCAATGGGACACCACACCCGATATGATGCCAATCCACGAACAACTCCTGGCAATCTTTAAAAAGGCAAATCAGCCCGCACGCGTCGCCAAGGAGGAGCAAATTCTGGCGGAAATCGCCCAAGCTGAGAAGATCCAAAAACAGCAAGAGGCGCAAGGGCAAGCTCAGGAAAAAGCTGCGGCGGCGGCACAGGGAGCCGGCAAGGGAACTGGAACCGTAACCGTTCCTCCAGGCGGGAAATCATCCATGCAAACCAACGCGCCTCAACCAGTGAAACCAAAGCAGTAGGTCCCTAGTAAATATCGTAACGCTGAAAAAGAACGTGGTGATCCCTTCACCACGTTCTTCCTCTCAATACGATCTATCTGCGGTGTGAGGCCCCCCCCTCGGTATCGGGGAGAGAAAGGGAAGCATGTCCGATTCCGGGATTTTATATGTCGTTGCAACGCCGATAGGCAATTTGGAGGACATATCTCTGAGAGCCCTGAGGATTCTCCGCGAAGCGGATATCATCGCTGCGGAAGACACCCGTGTCACACGCAAACTTTTAAGCCATTACGACATCCACACGCCCATCACTTCCTGTCACGAGCACACCAACACGAATAAGCTTGATGATATTATCGAGAAAATGTTACAGGGTCAAACCGTGGCGTTGGTATCCGATGCGGGTCTGCCAGGCGTATCCGACCCGGGGGAACGCCTTATTCGCAAAGCGATCGAATCCGCTATTCTTGTTATCCCCGTTCCAGGAGCAAATGCCGCGTTAAGCGGGCTGATCATTTCCGGTTTGCCAACGGAGAGGTTCGTCTTTTTCGGTTTTCCGCCTCGCACCAAGACGGACCGAAATCAATTCTTCGAGGAAATGGCGAATCAATCTCTTACGATTATCCTATATGAATCTCCCCGAAGGCTCGCACAAACACTGGAGGATATTGCGAAACATCTCGGAAACATAGCCGTGGCGGTAGCTCGGGAGCTTACCAAAGTTCACGAGGAGGTGTTTCGAGGGACGGTATGGGAGGCGCTGGACCATTACGCCTCGCATCCGCCAAGGGGGGAGATCACCATCGTAGCTCACCCCGGGGGAATTCGACTCGACACTCCACAACCGAACACGGGATGGGAGGAAAAACTAAGGACGCTCATCGAGAACGGCATGCGTCCAGCGGATGCCGCAAGGATGGTATCGAAGGAGTACGGATTGCCTAGGAAGACTGTGTATGATTTCCACGTTCGCAATACAGCACCGAAATAGTCGCTTTTCCGCCTGATTCGCCCCATTATTTTAAGAAGTGAAGATTATTTAGTTACAGACAATAAAAAATCTGGAAAAAAATATTGGGTCATCGCCTAAAAACGCCCGATTTGGCATGGCTTTTGCAGTTAATAAGATTGAGGATGGAAGAGTCCTTATCCTGTTGCGATATTCATATCGCAATGCTGCATTTAGGCATTATAGGAGACTCAGTAAATGGCATTAACGGAACAAACACAAAATTCCATCAGTTTGCATCCTCTGGAGATGGGAGTGCAAACTTCACTCTATCCCTCGTCCACGTTCGATCCTGATTATATCAGCCATATACCGGTTTGCGATGTTCGATATGCAAAAGCGAAGCGGATGCTCGATATTCTTTTCTCGTTGGTCGGTTTGATTCTGTTTTCGTGGGTTTACGCGTTAGCGGCGTTGTTCATCAAGCTGACCTCGAAGGGCCCTGTCATATTCAAGCAAACCCGCGTCGGCGTGGGGGGACGGCATTTCACCTGTTATAAATTCCGCTCCATGTGCGTGGATGCAGAGTCGAAGAAAAAAGACCTGTTGCATCTGAATGAATGCTCCGGTCCTGTTTTCAAGATTGAAAATGATCCGAGAATCACCCGAGTTGGTCGAATTCTTAGAAAACTGAGCATAGACGAGTTGCCCCAGTTGGTGAACGTTCTCTTCGGCGACATGAGTATCGTTGGTCCCCGTCCTCCCTTGCCCCATGAGGTTGCAAAATACACCAGATATGAGTTCGGACGTCTGGCTGTGAAGCCAGGCTTGACCTGTTTATGGCAGATCAGTGGTAGAAGCAACATAGACTTCAAACGTTGGGTTGAGTTGGATATACTCTACATTGAAAGTATGACTTTTTGGAACGACATTAAGATTATTTTCAAGACCATTCCCGCTGTGCTTACATGCCGCGGGGCGAAATGAAACGATGAACCATGCAAAAAGCCTTTCCGCTCATGTGTATGCGGAAGGCTTTTTTATTGCACAGGGTATTGCGTTTGCCTTTACAAGCAAAGATTGCGTATTATTATCCTGAACCTAAGTTTATACGAGCATTTATATTTTAACTCTTGGGCAAAGGAAACACATGAAGTCAAGCGATCGGCAAGAAGCGGAGGTCACCTCATCTCCCGAACTCGCGATTCTTGTACCCGTATTCAACGAGATGGAGCACTTGCCGGTTCTGATGAACAGCCTACTTTCGCTCCCCATATCCAAGGAGATCATCATCATCGATGACGGTTCCACGGATGGAACCACGCAACTCATCCGAAGCGGATTTGACGGAAAGCTCCCTGATGTAAGAGTGATATTCATTCCTCGGAACATGGGGAAAGGATATTGCCTGAGACAGGCGATTCCCTCCGTCAGGGCTGAATACACAATCATCCAGGATGGGGATATGGAGTACGATCCTCAAGATATGCTGGTAATTCTCCGAAAATTCAAACAATCGAACGCACCGGTGATTTACGGGTCACGTTTTCTTAACGCCTCGCCCCGCATGCACTGGGCGAACAGATTCATCAACTGGCTGCTGGCTTGGATGGTTCGTTTCCTTTACCGCGCCCCCTTGACCGACGAGGCGACCTGTTACAAGGCGTTTCGCACGGATATTCTGCAATCGCTTACCCTGAGATGCATGCGTTTTGAGTTCTGCCCCGAGGTCACCGCGAAACTCCTGAGGAAGAGAATCCCCATCATTGAGGTGCCCATCCGTTACGAAGCAAGAAACGTGGCTCAAGGCAAGAAAATCCGATGGACCGATGGAGTGGTCGCCATTTGGACCCTGATAAAATACCGTTTCGTCAGCAATGAATAATTTCGAAAGGACTATTCATGGGCACCAATCCAAAACCCTCTAATCGAACCGCTTTTATTATCTTCCTGATTGGATTCATCCTTGCAATTCTCTGGTCATTTGTTATTTTCAAACGGCTTCTTGCAATACATCAGATTTTCGACATGGATTCCTTTGGTCGCATAGGGGAGCATATTTATCATGGCGACGGTTTTAGTCTTGGCGTCGGACCCACGATGCGGAGAGCGCCCTTATATCCCGCAATAATCGCATTGGTTTTCGACATTTTCGGTTTCAACCCCGTGCACCGGATTCAATCTTACAATCCGGTCTTCTTCCTGCAGTGCGTCTTCGCTGGTCTCACTTGTCTTATCGTGTATCAGATGGCACGCCAACTATTCAGTGAAAAAGTGGCGATCCTTGCCGGTGTTCTTTGCGCCATATGGCCTCAATGCCTTCGATATGTCCCTGTAGTGGACGATGGCGCCACGGATATGTTGCTTTTCACCTTAATCGCGTGGCTGTCGCTTCGATTTTACAGAGAGCCGAATATCAAAAACGGAGTGCTTACGGGGTTGGTGATCGGACTGGGGGCTCTCGCAAAACCGGTGCCTTTTCTATTCCCCTACCCCCTGATCGCATTGATATGGTACCGTAACAAGAGGGAACGGAAGCCGATACCCTTTGCTGGCCCAATCGCATGCGTTGTGATGGTCTTGGTATTATGCTTGCCCTGGATGGCTCGAAACTACGTCGTCAGCAATGGACAATTCACGGGCATTAGTTCCAACGCAAGCGGAGAGTTCCTGCGGGGATACGTCAACGCGCAAAGCAAATACTTCCTGCTCCGAGATAAATTTCAAGGAAATTGGGATTGGGAGGCGAATCAATATGAAGTCGGGATTCTTCGGCGTTTCGGAATACCCTTTTTCACGTATAAAAACGGCAGGATAGTTGGTGGGATGAAAGAAAGCATTCATAATGAAGTTCGAAAAGAGAAAGCAGAGAACATTGTGGCGATAAACGATGTTTTGCATCATCCTCTGATCTTTCTCAGGAAGTTTATCATCCAGCTATTCACTTTCTGGTATGTAGTGGAGACTCCCGCGAAATCGCTTCTGGTTGGTTTTTTTGCGATTCTGGCAATAGCGGGAGCGATTCGCGGGGTGTTAATAGCTCGTTCCAGCGGGGTGGATGTGACGCCGTTAGTGGCGGTCGTGCTATACTTTAATATCATTTACGCTGCAATTCTGGCGTTCGCACGATATTCCATGCCGTTATATCCCATCCTCATCACACTGGCGGCGAACGGAATCGCAGGAAAGACGATGAGCGGATCGGAAGTAAAGAAAAATGGAGTCTGTCGCCAATGACTGACCGGCATACGGAAATTTACGAGGCCAACATGACAGTAAAGAATTTCATGGGACATGATTTCACGCTCTCAGTGTTAGTGCCGATCTATAACGAAGTGAACACTCTTGAGGAAATTCTATGCCGTATCAGAGATGTTGATATTAAAAAAGAGATCGTGATGGTGGATGATGGCTCTAACGACGGTACGCGAGAGCTTTTACGGGATAAAATTGAGGGCAAATATCCGGATGTGAAGGTGTTCTATCACGAGAGGAACAGCGGCAAAGGCGCGGCGGTTCGAACCGCCATCGAGCGATGCACGGGAGATATCGTCCTGATTCAGGACGCGGATCTGGAGTATGACCCCAAGGAATACTTCTCCTTAATCGCGCCTATTGTCGAAGGGAAAGCCGATGTCGTCTTCGGTTCGCGTTTTCTCGGCGGCGGGGCGCATCGGGTGCACTTATTCTGGCATCGCATGGCGAACGGGATGCTTACCACGCTCTCCAATATGATGACCAACCTCAACCTGACCGACATGGAGGTTTGTTACAAGGTTTTCCGCAAGGAGATCATCAAAGACATTCGAATTCAATCAAACCGATTCGATTTTGAGCCTGAGATCACTGCAAAAGTGGCGAAAAAGCGATGTAGAATATACGAGGTGCCCATTTCCTACGCCGGACGAGACTACGAGGAAGGTAAAAAGATCGGCTGGAAGGATGGTGTTGTGGCGCTGTGGACGATATTCAAATATCGTTTCATTAAATGAGGTGTTGGGTCAATTCCGAACGTGAACGATCAACGAGCTTTTGAAGCTTAAGCAAATCCCTGAAAAGCGCCTATTTACATTTACCCGGGATGAAACATAATATATGGCTTCTAGCAAATGCAAAATTCGTCTCTTGGGGCTTTCGTTTTTCGTGATGTGTGAGATATAAACCTTTTTTCTGAATTTTGCCGTTGCATCGCTCGCTTATTATTTCAGGCTATTACTTCTTCGCTTCGCTTAAACATGCGGCATGGGGGATGAGGAGGTAATTCCCTGAATTTGTAATTACTGTTATCGAAAAGAGGTATGGACATGATTTTAGTCACCGGCGGTGCCGGATACATAGGAAGCCACTATGTTCTCTATGAGCGCAATCGTGGAAAAAAAGTCGTTGTTCTCGACAGCATGGTGTATGGCCATAGGGGAGCGGTGAAGGACGTTCCTTTGGTAGTTGGCGATATGGGCGATCGATTGACGTTGGATCGTCTGTTCAATAAATATCCCCTCGACGCGGTGGTGCATTTCGCCGCATTCGCATACGTTGGGGAATCTGTCACCGATCCGGAAAAATACTACAACAACAACGTTCGGTCCACTCTAAGCCTGTTGGATGCGATGCGACAATATGGGGTGAGGAACTTCATTTTCTCCTCCTCCTGCGCAACCTACGGCAACCCTCAATACGTTCCAATGGATGAAAAGCATCCGCAAAATCCCATCAATCCCTACGGCGAAAGCAAATTCTTCTGCGAGAAGATCATGAACGCATATGACAAGGCTTATGGATTGCGTTACGCCGCGCTCCGATATTTCAACGCTTCGGGATCGGATCCGGACGGCAATATCGGCGAGAGTCATGACCCGGAAACCCATCTCATTCCAATCGCTCTGCAGGTGGCTTCCGGAAAGCGAGACAAGATGACGATATTTGGGGATGATTACGACACCCCGGATGGCACTTGCATTCGCGATTACATCCATGTGCTTGACTTGGCTCAGGCTCACTCCTTGGCGTTGGAGAGATTACGCGACGGAGGAGAGAGTGGCTTCTATAATCTTGGATCGGAAACAGGCTACTCCGTTCGAGAGATCATAAACGTTTGCGAGAAGGTATCCGGTAAAACAATCCCGGTTGAATTGGGTTCTCGACGCGAGGGAGACCCTCCGCGTTTGGTGGCAAGTTCGGCCAAGGCGAAACTAGAGCTAGGCTGGGAGCCAAAATACACGGATATCGAAGCGATAATCCGCCATGCATGGAACTGGGAAACAAACCGAAAATATTAGCGTTACACAGCATACGCGAATTCCACGCGTGACAAGGAGGCAAGATGAAGGGATTAATCCTCAGCGGCGGGAAAGGAACTCGACTCCGTCCCATCACTTACACCAGCGCAAAGCAACTCGTACCCGTGGCAAACAAGCCGATCCTTTATTATGCGATCGAATGCATTCGAAACGCGGGCATCCATGATATAGGGATCATTGTCGGAGACACACAGGAGGAGATTCGTTCCGCCGTGGGGGATGGCTCCATGTGGGGGGTGAATGTAACCTATATCCCTCAAAGCGCTCCATTAGGGCTCGCCCATGCGGTAATGACGGCGGAGGAATACCTCGGCGATGATTCCTTCGTAATGTACCTTGGAGATAACATCGTCAAGGATGGGATCACCCCGCTTGTCAAGGATTTCTCCCAACACACTCCGAACGCTCAAATCCTTCTCGCGCACGTTCGAAATCCGCAGGAGTTCGGGGTAGCGGAGTTGGATGGGGATCGAATCATCCAACTCGTGGAAAAGCCATCGGAACCTAAAACCGATCTGGCGTTGGTAGGAGTGTATATGTTCGATAAGCGCATCTTCGAAGCGGTGCACGCCATCACCCCTTCAGCGCGCGGGGAGTACGAAATTACCGATGCCATTCAGTATCTAATCGATCATGGATACGAGGTGAAGTCCCATGTAATCGACGGGTGGTGGAAGGATACCGGAAAGCTCGAGGACATGCTTGAGGCTAACAGAATCATCCTTGACACCCTCTCGTTTCGAATGGACGGGATAGCCGACGCCAGTTCCATCCTGAATGGCAAAGTGGACATAGGCAAGGGATCCCGCATTCTTAGAAGCGAAGTGCGCGGTCCGGTTATCATCGGGGAGAACTGCGTGATCGAAGACGCCTATATTGGCCCGTTTACATCCATTCACGATGATGTACGCATTCATCATAGCGAAATCGAGCATAGCATCGTGCTCTCCCACAGTTCCATCATCAACATAGAACAAAGAATCTCCGACAGTTTGATCGGCAGGAATGTGGAGGTTCGAAAAGAAGAAAGGCGTCCCCATGTATATCGTTTAATGCTCGGGGATAACAGTCAGGTGAGCATATCATGACAAGTCAGATACCAGGAGTGGTTATAAACAAGCTGAATCGTTTCAAGGATGCCCGAGGATGGTTATCCGAACTTTTTCGCGAAGATGAGCTTCCCGAAAGATTTCATCCCGTGATGGGTTACCTCTCCGTAACTCATCCGGGCGTAGCCAGAGGACCGCATGAGCATATAACACAATCAGACTGCTTTTGCTTTCTCAGCGGTAAATTTCGTCTAACCCTTTGGTTCCGATCCGAGACAGGCATCCTCAAGGAGGTGTATGAAATGGGCGAGGAAAACGCCTTCTTGGTGATCGTCCCGCCTGGTGTGGTCCATGCATATGAAAACATCGGAGAGCAAGACGCCTTTATTCTGAATTTCCCTGACAAGCTTTACGCTGGCAAAGGCAAGAAAGAGCCGGTGGACGAGATACGGCATGAGGAGATCCACTCGGAGTTCAAACTATGAGCCGCACGCTATTGGTCACAGGAGGCGCAGGATTTATCGGAACCAATTTCGTGCGGTACTGGATGGAAAACCATCCGGATGATTGCGTGGTGGTATTGGATGCATTAACATACGCTGGAAATCCGGCGAACATGCAGGAGTTGAGAAACGACTCCAGGTTTCGGTTTTATCCTGGTCGAATCGAAGACGTCACGGTTGTGGAAGGGATTTTCCGCTGGGAGAAAATCACGCATGTGCTCAATTTCGCGGCGGAATCCCATAACGACCGTAGTTTGATGGACCCCACAGGTCTTATATCCTCCAATGTTACAGGTGTCAGCATCCTTCTTGAGTGCTCGCGAAAGTACGACGCGGAAAGAATGCTGCATGTTTCAACGGACGAGGTGTATGGCGAAATCGAGAGTGGGTTATTCACAGAGACGGATCCTTTGGAGCCGAGAACCCCTTATTCGGCGGGCAAAGCGGGCGGAGAGTTGCAGGTGCGAGCGCATCAAATCGCCTATGGAACAAAGGCTTTGGTGACTCGCGGCTCGAACACATTCGGACCGTTCCAATTTCCGGAAAAAATTCTGCCGTTTTTCATCACCAGAGCCATGCAGGATAAGAAACTGCCCCTGTACGGCGATGGTAACCAGGTGCGTGACTGGATTTTTGTGCGGGATCATTGCTCCGGAATCGCCACCGCCCTGTTGAATGGCGAGATCGGTCAGGTCTACAACGTGGGGGGAGGGAATGAGCGACCCAACATTGAAGTCACCAAAATGGTATTGCAAGCATTGGGCAAACCCGAAACTCTCATCAAACGCATTCCCGATCCTCGCGGAGCGTCCCATGACAAACGATACGCCTTGAATACCGAAAAAATTGAAAAGCTTGGCTGGAAGCCATCCGCCACATTCGACGAGGCGTTGGGGAATACGGTGAAGTGGTATGTGGATCATCGATCCTGGTGGGAGGACATTGTGAACTCAACGAGATACCAGCAATTTGTAAAGGCGTTTTACGGTCCGTATCTTGGAGAGGATTTATAAAATATGTCCGACCTGAACGGTATACAAAACAAGGTTGTCATAGCGGACAAGCTTGAAAGCATTCTTAACGAACGAAGAAAAAAGGGAGACAAAATCGTCTTCACAAACGGGTGCTTCGATGTACTCCATGTGGGACATGTGCGTTATCTTTTGCAAGCCCGAATGATGGGAGATCTGCTCGTCGTAGGGCTTAACAGCGACCAATCCGTTCGCCTGCTGAAGGGGGACAAGCGCCCTATAGTCCCCGAAGGGGAACGCGCGGAATTGCTATCGCACTTGGCGAGCGTGGATTACATCTGTCTCTTCGATGAACTGCGCCCGGATCGGCTAATCGAAAGAGTGAAACCCGGTATTCATGTGAAAGGCGGCGACTATCGCGCGGAGGATCTGCCGGAAGCGAAAACGGTGGAGCGTTTCGGGGGGAAAGTGGTCGTTGTGGGGCTGGTGGAGGGCAAATCCACGACAAACATCATCGATAAAATCATCCAACTTCACGCCGCCCTCCCTTAGATGCAAAGTTTCAGCCAAATGCAGACGGATATCAGACATACGGGTAAGCATCCGTCCAATATTCATCAAAGTAAGCGAAAGATGCCATTGCTTTAAATATTTCCGGTCAAAGGAGAGAGAGGATGTATAGATGTTTGTCACCATGGGCCTTGGGAATCGCGGTTAAAAACCTGCACGAAGCGTTGGAAATTGCGAGCAAAACCGGTTACGACGGATTGGAATTCAGCATACAGGAAGTTGCCGACTTGATAGACAAGGACGGCTCCAACGCTGTAAGAAAGATGTTCTGCGAAGCGCATCTATGGCCCGCCGGATGGGGGCTGCCCGTGGATTGGCGCGGACCGGAAGAGAGATGGAGGGAAGGTTTGCGCGCTCTGCCAAGGTTCGCCTCGGCTTCCCAGCAATTGGGTTGCTCCCGAACCAGCACTTGGATCACGCCGGGGTCCAACGACAGGACGTTAGAGGAAAATCGAGCCTTCCATATTCAGCGATTCAAGCCCATCTCGGAGATTTTGGCGGAGCACGATTGCCGGCTAGGCTTGGAGTTCGTCGGCCCGAAAACATCCCGCGATGCGTTTAAATACCCATTCATTTATACTTTGGACGCCATGATGGATATGGCGAGAGAAATCGGGCCGAATGTAGGTTTGCTGCTCGATTGCTGGCATTGGCACACCTCCGGAGGGAGCGTGAAGGATATCCTCAAACTGCAACCAAAAGATATCGTCTATGTGCATGTAAGCGACGCGCCAGCAGGGGTCTCGATGGATGAATACCTCGACCATCGCCGATGCCTTCCAGGAGCGACGGGCGTGATTGATCTGCCGGGATTTCTAAACGCTTTAAATACCATTGGATATGATGGACCCATAACTCCCGAGCCCTTCGGAAATCCAGCCGTATGGGCATTGGACGGCATAAACACTGCATGGGGGAAAATAACTCGATAGGATGGATATACACTGGTCATGTAACCGTATGAATACTATGAGGATGCCATATCCTCTCATTTTCAATTGGGAGTGTTCGTAATGTCCGTACCACCCGAAAAAGATCGTCATACCGCACAGCACGTCACGCCTGGCGGAGCATGGACCCTAAGGTTGGGCACAGTGGCGGGCATTCCCATTCGTATTCATTTCACGTTTTTGCTTCTGTTACCATGGATTGCGTTTGTCTCCAATGGAAACATGACCCTCATCACCATCATATACGTGCTGGGTCTTTTCTCTTGCGTTCTCCTGCATGAACTTGGTCATAGCATTGTAGCGCAAAAGTTCGGTCTCAAAGTGAACGAGATTGTTTTATACCCCATCGGGGGAGTGGCACGCATGGAGGAGTTGCCCGCCAAGATGCAGGAACTGATCGTGGCGTTGGCTGGCCCCGCTGTAAACGTGGTAATTGCCGCAGTCATCCTTACGGTTCTCACCGCAATCGGGAAGCTCGCGCCTTGGAGCGCGACGCTTTACACCACGAACGGGTTTTGGTGGCAGAAAGTGGCGGGCGCCAATATCGTTCTGGCATTATTCAATCTCATTCCCGCGTTCCCAATGGATGGCGGAAGAGTGTTACGCGCCATTCTAGCCATGAGAATAGGTCAGGTTCAAGCCACCGACATCGCGGCATCGGTGGGTCAGTTCCTCGCCATCGTGTTCGGCTTTGTCGGGATATTCGAAAGCCCCATGCTCATTATTATCGCTTTCTTCATCTATCTTGGCGCAGGGCAGGAAGCCGCAATGTACCGGGGTAAAGCTCTTGTGGAGGGTGTGAAGGTCGCCGAGGCGATGATTACCGACTTCAGGGTGCTGCCCGTTGGCGCCACCCTGCAACAAGCCGCCGAGTTGCTGTTGCAAACCTCCCAACAGGATTTCCCGATAATGATGGACCGGCAGGTGATAGGCGTACTCTCCCGGCAGAACTTATTGAGAGGGATTTCAAACATTGGCGGCGATGGATATGTGGCGGGCGTTATGGATCGTGAGTATCTGACTGCGTCTCCCGAGGATAGCTTGAACGATTTGGCTACGAAAATGAGCGGTACTCAAAGCACATGCGCAATGGTGATGGATCGGGGCAGTTTGGTGGGGATTGTCACGATGGAGAACATGGCGGAGCTTCTTGTTTTGAGAAAATTGATGCAAAAGAATAACCCCAACCCTCATAACGTTTAAGATTGACGTTTCACGGTTCCATTCGCTATACTATTAGGGAATTCTTAGCGGATGGAATGGCAAATGTCACACTCTGCGAAATACCTGAAAGGCGTTTTTGCAGTTTCCCACCGTATGAAGTTTTATGGAGAGGTGTCCGAGCGGTTTAAGGACCCCGTCTTGAAAACGGGTAGGCGATGAGCCTCGCGGGTTCGAATCCCGCCCTCTCCGTATCCGATCCCTCCCCTAATCGTAATCCAAATTCACCCTTTTACAGGAGATTAACGTGAACCGGAACCTCTTCAGGAACGCCCTCTCTTACGGCATCCTCCTTACGTTGTTCTTCGGGATAGCGGCGTTACAGGCGAGAGCCAATGACCATATCTTTCCCCCATCCCCTGCTGCGAGCCCTTACATCAATTTCGATAGTCACGGCTTTTTGATAAATGGCAAGCGAACTTTTATCGTCTCCGCCGGAATGGAGTACGCTCGCGTGCCCCGAGACCTTTGGCGAGACAGATTGCTAAGACTAAAACGAGCGGGCTTTAACTGCGTGGAGATGTATAACTTCTGGAACTGGCATGAACCGGAAGAGGGAAAATTCGATTTCACCGGTAGTCACGATCTGAACGCGTACCTGAAACTGGTGAAAAAGATGGGGATGTACGCGATCTGCCGCGTGGGACCCTATTACTGCGCTGAATGGACGAACGGAGGATACCCGATCTGGCTTCGCTCCAAGCCCGGACTAGTTGCGCGCGTGAACAACCCGGTCTTCCTAAAATACGTCGATCGCTATTTTGACAAGCTCATACCGATCGTCGCGAAGAATCAAATAAACCACGGTGGTCCGGTAATATTGGTTCAGTTGGAGAATGAACACCCTGGCGGATGGGGTACCGAGGATCACACAAACGGGTATCTCGCGCACCTGAGGAAAAAGGCGCTCTCGCTCGGTTTGCAAGTGCCCTATTTTTACAGCGGATTGCATCATGGAAGCGATCCGGCGGGAAACGGCATGCTTGACGATCCAACTCGTCCCAACCCCTGGATGACCACCGAGTTCTGGAGCGTTTGGTACTCCGACTATGGTCCGCATCCTGGTGACGCAAGAACATACAGTCGCCGCACTTGGAAGATCATAGCTCATGGCGGCAACGGGTACAACTACTACATGGCGCACGGAGGCTCCAACTTCGGCTACACGAACAACAACGAAGACGCAGCCTCTTACGACTACGGCGCTGCGGTGGGTCAGGGAGGTGATCTTCGACCCATGTACTACGCTTTCAAACGCGCCGCGTGGTTCGCTCGGAGCTTCGAGGATATTCTTGAAAACAGCGACGACGCTTCAGCGGATTATCAAGGAGTGGCTTCGAATTCCGGAGTGCGCGTTACAGCTAGAAAAAGCCCCGCCGGAACGATCGTATTCTTGGATAACTCGTCTAACTCATCGGCTGAAACCACCGTGCAGGCGCCGCAAAGCACTGGTCTTTCAACCTCCGGCGAATTAACATTGGAACCGGAGGATATCATCCCTGTAGTCGAGGGATTTAAAATCGCGCCAAATGTTACCATCTCCTGGGCGCCGACAAGAGTTTTGGGAATCTTCCCTCAAGGCGACACGGTTACCATGGTGGTTTACGGTCAACCCGGTTCGCCAGCCGAGGTGTTATTCAAAGCCCCATCCAGCGCGCGTATCCTTACAGGCGCACGAAATATGAAACGCATGGAGGGTAACTTCATCCTACTTAAAACTCGATTTTCCGACGGAAATCCCGAGGAATATGTTTTTTCGGATGGCAAGAGGAAAATACGAGTGTTGGCGATGAGCCAGTCGCTTGCGGAACGGACATGGTTCGTGCATGCTGGAGAGGAACCGTTACTCGTCTGTGGCCCCCATTACGTCGGGGACGCCTTCGTTCGAAGTGGAAAGTTGATTGTAAATGCGGAACTGCCGTGGGTTCAAAAGAAGATACCCACCGCACTTGCCTATGGCGCATCTGATATTCCCATGCCATTGAATTCGGAGCATGTGTCCTTCGAACATCCGAAGCAGCTTAGTCTTACCGGATGGGAGGTGCGAAAGGCTACTCAGCCTGCGGCTACGAATTATGACGATCACGCTTGGTTGAAAAGCCCCGAACCACTCCAGATGGGCACGGACGGGGATTTGACTGCAGATGCCTGGTACCGCACGACTATTGATGTCCCGAACACGGGAGAATACTCTTTCCATGTACAGGCAGGGGGAGATAGAATGATAGCTTTCGTCAATGGTAACCGCGTAGGCGCTGGAAACCTGCATCAAGGGAATATCACGCTCAAACTTCCAGCGGGCAGACATACTCTTGCAATCTTCACTGCGCATGACGGCAGAAGCAAGATCTGCTGCAGCCCGGGTCCGATTGACACTTACGATCCCAAGGGGCTGATGGGAACGGTTTCGCTGCAAAACGGAAATCGGATTGAGTTGGAAGGCTGGCGGATGATGCCGGCGAACGGTCGGGAAGACGTGAGGAACGGTCCTCCATCGCCTGATGATCCACGTTGGAAAAGCTACACCGTGGGAGAGGATGCATTTAATCAGCAGCCTGGGTATGCATGGTTCCAAACAACATTCACCCCCGCCGTGACGAATAACCAAATGCTGATCTTCGAGAGCGTGGATGACAACGGAACCGTCTTCGTGAACGGCAAGGAGATCGCTCATCACGCTGGGTGGAATGAACCCTTCAACGCTTCATTGGATGGCGTTCTGAAGGCGAATGAGCCTGCGGTCGTATCCGTCTTTGTGGAGAACACAGCGAACGTGGGCGGAATCGCCAAACCGGTCTACTTCACGAACTACACCGGTGAGGGGGTTTCCATCGGAGAGTGGCGAATGAAAGGGGGTCCCGGAGATCCCAATTCCAACGTCGGATGGTCGAAATTGTCCAAATCGGAGAAATTCGATGGCCCAACCTTCTTCCGCACATCCTTCAACACCGATCCTCCTGCGGAGATCGGAACGCACCCCATTTGGAGGGTTGTCATCACCAGCATGGGGCACGGTTCGGTATGGGTGAACGGGCACAATCTCGGCAGATATCCTGAGAAAATCCCGATTAACGGACTATACATCCCCGAATGCTGGCTGAAACCAGGCAGGAACAAATTGGTAATCTACGACGAGGACGGCACTCGTCCGGACAAGGTGACGGTATCCTCGGAACTTGCCGCCAGCAGGGATTCTTATGAGTTGGTTGGCGAGACAAGGTAGTGTAAGACAGCTGTCGGGCTTATACGCCTGATTTCCGAAATCGTCACTTCATCCGGAATAGTATGAGCGAGCGTTGGCGAAAATGATCCTTGGATCATAGCCAACGCTCTTTTCACATAGCATCATTGATTGTCCATATGCGGTCACTGAGTGCAGACTTATCGATATGCGTGTCCAAAATGCATATACGCAAAGCATGCTTAAAAATGTGAATGCGAGGATGGAATCAGATATTTACATCATCAATCGGTTTCGTTCCAATAAAAATACGGTTCAGACCGCCTGCGGAGCCGCAGTATCTCCTCCGAGGGCGGGAGCCTTCTCTGTGGCGGGAGAGATATTGGAAAGCAGTTTGGAGAGCCGATGCGTCATCCAGCCCACAAGCTCGAAATCGTCCACCAACGCCAACAGGGACACTCGGACACTCATATCCCCCTCCGCAGCCGTCATGCAGAAAGTGCGCACATCCTCTATCAACGGTCCGTGCGTTCGCGTCTGCACACGAAGCGTTTCGATATCCGTCGCCGTCAATGTATCAGCAGCCTTAGCCGCAAGCTCGAGAAGTTGATCAATCGCATCCGTCAGACGTTTGACCACCTCTTTCTCCTTCTCGTCCGTTAACAAACGATGAGCCGCCTCCTTGAACTCGATCACACTCTCCTCGAGATAGCGGATCAGAGAGAGTTCCTCGCGCAGATGATGCAATCTATCCGCAGCATCCGAGCCTAGCTGATTCCGACTCGACAGCCTGCTCGCGAACCTCTCCGCCTCACCGGCAAGCGTGGCAAACGCATCCCGCACCGGGCTTGATACTGAGGCGGATTTTCCGTTCTCCGCCAGCACGTCGCGAATGTGTCGCAGAAGTCTTGCATGCTCCTTAGCGAGTAGATCCATGGCTGTGAGTGAATCCCCAATCGCCTGTTCATTGATATACTGCGGCCGTGAATCCTTCTCCTCCCGCGCGTCGGGCCAAATCCTTTTCAGAACCATCCAACAGGGACGCATGACGAACATCAGGGTCAACGCCGGCAAGAGGTTGGAAAGGAGAAACGCCGCCGCCACCTGTAGCCTGCGGTCGGGATTGAACGCAATCACCGCCGCCTTCACAAGCGGTATCCCTGTCAGAGCCTCCAAATAGAAGAGAGCGATCATCAAAGCCCCGCTCCACACGCAGAACAGATCCTCCAGTCGAACCAGCCTGAGTGATGTTCCCCTCAAGCCGGATGCGAGAATGGCGCGAAGCGCAATCGCCCCCAGATTCGTACCGTAGATCAGCATCAGAGCCTGATCCATGTTGAAGGCTCCCGCTCCGGTGAGCGTGATGATAAGGAGCGCAGCTCCTGTGTTGGATTGAAGAAGCGCCGCAGCGACAATGCCGACAACAAACGCAAGTAGCGGAGCGGAGGCAGTGGTGGCGATAATACTATGGAACCATGCCATGTTCTTCAATGGAGCCGCTCCCTGCCCCATCGTCTCCAAGCCGTATAACATCAATGCCACCCCGAAGAGCGCTCCGGCGACGGGTCTCCATCCCGGCTTGCGGATCACCCCGACTAAAATGCCGGCAATTCCGACGCAATACGCCACGATAGGATGGATGTTGAAGGTCGCCACGAACGCCAGAAAGGTTAGCCCCACGTTCGCCCAGACGATAACAGGAAGAGCGCTCTGGGAGTCGATCACCGCGCTACTCACCATGCTGACTAGGATAAACGTGACTGCGGTGGCGCTCTGCATCAAAGCCCCGAACCCCGTCCCCATCAGGCAATCCCCCCACACGGATCCAGTACTTTTGGCAACAGCAGCGCGAAAGCTGCTCGCGGAGACCCTTCGCAGGTTATCTCCCACGGATTGCAAACCGACGAAAAACAGCCCCAGCCCCAGAACCAAAGATTCCAACATGCCCATGGCGGCTCACCTCGATAAGGATTGGGTCGATGATCGAAGATAAAAAAGGATTGCTCGAAACGTTAACCTTAAGAATACACCCCAAATGGGAAATTTCCTATCTTTGGAAGAGGAACAGGGGAAAGTTAGGAATTGAAAGACAAAATTTTCTTAAGAACCGAGGATATTTGTCTTTCCTTTTGTAACAAAGTGGTCTAGTCAAATGATAGAAAGACAGAATACCGGGATGAAACTTCCTCATCCCGGGTTATTACAATCATCAGAACGCGCATTCCATCATTAGGCTAATGATAATCGCCGCTTTAACAGGAACGCCAATCCGGGAAAAACACCGGATAAAAGAAACGGTAAACACCCGGGTTCCGGAACAGATTTTGCGGGAGCGGATGGATCATATTTTATGTCTAACGTATTGATTGCAAATGAATCTCCTCTGTTGACCATTTTAAAATCAATCCTTGAAATATTCGGCGTGTCACTGGATACACCTAAAAACACGGCGGGAAGGCCACTCGAGGAATCTGCATATCCTGCTCCGCTATAGATGCCTAATAAGCTATTATGGCTATCATAGGCTGATATGCTTGCCGTATACCCTCCCCCATTATACGGCATGATATTCGCCCCCGCCGATGATATGGGAGTATCGAATGTGATGTTCAAACTGCTATTACCTGTCCAATCCCACAAAATTATCGATCCGTGTGGCAACAGATTCCCCCACCAGCCATCAGCGGATTTATTAATGGATAATTGACCGTCCATTGAATCGCTAATGGTACCGGTGATTCCACCCAATGAGTTGAAATTGGATGGGTCTGAAATCAATTTCGCCCTGTTCCATATTGGCTCCAATCCACTGAATCCGTCGCATTCAAACTCCCTCTGTCACCAATAAAAAACACCTGCGTCTTGGCTGTCTTGCTCATACAGAAAATCATGAACGTTGCGGACGCGAATACGGCAATTACTCTCTTCTTGAAAAGCATGATAGTTACCTCCATCTTGAAAGTGAGGGAATCCAGTCCCTTTAATATCATGTGTTGCAAATATCATGCCAAACTGTTAGCTGATTCATGTAATAATAGATATATTTACAAAGCTAAAGCACCTATTCAACACTAACAATGTTATCTTTGAGTAGTCACATATCCTCCATATGATAATTTGAGAAACTAATCAATCATCCCATGGTGTCACATATGTGAAGGTGCATTCCAGTGGCGACAGCGTAATTTTGTCAAAAGGCTTCGCAATCATCTCTCCTCAAATCCAGCTACATTCCGTGCTCACAGGCGGATTGGAAAAGATGTACGGCTGGACCAGCGATGACGGCGGCATACGACACGCCCTCATGGAGGGGGATACGCCGCCCACCTTCGCGGACGCGAAGTTCATGCTCGTGGCATGCTCGGCATTAGTGAACTACCTAACCACTAAAGCGGCGGAGAATGATTTGGAAATCAATTTGAAATAAATACTCATCCTGTGATTGATGTTCCGCTCCGCTCGGCAACTCGCACGAGGAACCTGCGTATGGCATAATATATCATCATTAAAAATCCGGAACGGAAAGGAGGTGATAAAAGTGAAGAATCGGAATCCGATGACAGGTATATATGGAAGATTATCCGAGATTGGATTGTCGAAGCGATATGTCAAAAAAGTGGCGTTTCCCGAATGGTGGGGGGATGAGATCGCGCAAACTCCCGCAGGCTACGCCCAGGCTCTTACGCTCATATCACGAAATCTCCGGATCGATATACGCTCGCTGCAAGAAGAGGATGCAAAGCCTCAACTTTGCCATACCTTAACGGTGCTGAATAAATCGGCGCAAGGCGCCAGCGGTGAAAAGTTCCTATGGGCTCAACGCCTTGGATAGCGCATGACGGAAATAGCTTTGGAGGGGACGGTTGGAATGAATCCATTTCCGGAAAACGCCGCAGCCATGCGAGAAGCTTTGGATGCCGGAAACCATCCGCCTGATCTGGAAAGGGTGCTGGAATTATGCTGGAATTGCGGTGTTCCCGTGTTATATCTTCAGGAAACGCCTCCCAAATCCTCAAAGCCTCACGCCATGATTTTCCGCAAGGAGGGACGATACGCAATCTTGCTATCCAGAAAATTGAAACACTCCGCTCAAGCGGTTTTTGACATTCTCCACGAGGTTGGTCACTCAGTATTGGGTCATTTGCCGGAAAACGGCGCACGAGTGGACCAGGATATAAAATTAAAACCGGAAAATCAGGAGGAGGATGCAAATGGTTTTGCGGTGGAAGTGTTAACTGGAAATCCGCATTTGCGGTTAAAATCGGATCGATGGCTTAATGCGGAGCAATTAGCGAATGCGGCACTTTCCATTGGCGAACGGTTGCGAATAGATCCTGGAGTGGTGGCTTTGAATTATTCTTGGAATGCGCAATTTATGCCTGTGGCGATGGCATCGTTAAATATTATTGAACCAAACGCCGATGCGGTACGTACCATCCGTCATTACCTGTTGGAACGTTTGGATTGGAAGAGGTTAACCGAAGAGAATGCGGAATATTTAATACGCATGACCGGAGGAAACATGGATGATCTGCCTTGCCGACAATGACATACTCCTAAAGCTCGCCAGTTGCGATCTCCTCGCGTCATTTTTTACCGCTCTTGACACTCCATATGAAAACATCCATTTCATCCCGTCTTTAAAACACATGCTTGAAAAGCGAAAGAGGCTACGTGAACAATATGGCATAGGAGTGAATCGACTGATTGATTTTTTACAGAATATATCCCCAATCCCCTATCCAACTCGGAATGATGACCAAGCCCTATTGAATGATATTGGAGGGATCGATTCCGGAGAATTGATTTTATTTTCACGCGACATTCCGGCATCGGATTATATCATTGCAACTGGAGATAAGCGATGTCTGATATCCTTAACCTAAGCCACTCAATGCGAATCGATCCGCAATCGTTTGCAAGGAAGGATTCTTTGTCTGGAATGCGCGATAATGCACCTGATCGATCATGAGGGGTTTGAATTCGTTCGGGATCATGTAACGCCCGCGTTAGGATGCGATACCGCCTTAAAAGTCATCTTCGGCTCGGGACATAATACCGAATGGAGAAACGCAAGGAAGGCTCTCCTCTCCTATTTCAATGAATTGGATTCCAAGACGAAAGGCTTGCTCACGCCTCATCCTGTCATAAGGCGATAACGGTGCGGAGTGTCACTTAATAGAGGAACATGAAATCATAACAGGGGACGAGATATATCCTCGTCCCCGTATTACGTTCTCAATTAGCGCAACACATCATACGGCTTTGGCATAACGTCTCTTCATTAGAAAAGCCAATCCTGGGAGGAAACCGGCAAGGAGGAAAGCTAAATCGCCTGGCTCCGGAACGGCTGTTGAGGGATTCTGCCTGATACCAAGCTGGTTGATTGCGAAGCCGGGATATGTGCTATTTACGCTCGTATCCGTTGTGTATTTAATTAGGGAAATGTTCGACGTGGGGCTGGAAACCCCCAGAAAAATCGCGGAACCATCGTTGTTTCCATTTGAATTACCGAGTTCGGTATACGTGGCAAGGAGATTACTACTTGAATCATATGCGGTTATCGTAGCGTTAAAAAAACCATACGGGTTCGACATGATGTTGGCTCCCGCAGCGGATACGGGTGTGCTGAAGGAGATGTTCAGATTCGACCCGCTACCCTGATCATACAGCGCGTAATCACCTTGAGTGAAATTACCCGACCAGCCGTTTTCTTGCTGGAGTATCTCCAAGGATGCGGCGCTGCTGTCGCCAATCTGGCCCGTGAGCCCGTTATTGGATATGTAATTGGAAAGACCGGTTAAGGTGGTATTAGTTGGGCCAAACTGACTCCAATTCACCAAGTCGGTTCCTCCCAAACCGGTGCGCGAGGTGATCTCAAGCATCTGAGCGCCGGACCCCGAGCATATAAAAATTCCTAAAACTACCGCAAGGATTGTCGACAATACTACATGAGAACTAAATTTCATCTTTCTCTCCTTATGAGTGGTATGGTCACCGCCATAACGGATTTTTACTCGACGGTAATTTTAATAAATGCAAGATGCGTGCCATCTTGTTCATATGTTATATATTTTTAATAAACTTCTTTCTTGCATAGTGATTTTCCGTATCCTTCCTTATGGAGGAATATCCCTGTTTTGAAATAAAGGCGTTGTCCATAAAAAACGTACGGACTACACTCAATAGAATGGATTGACCGGGAGTGTCAGAAGTGGATTATCCCAGGTGGATCACTTTGCCTCAAAATGACATTTGGCGACAACCTCGCGCAGCTTCGCGATGCCGGTTTTGGCGATCGTCAGCGGTTCGTTTTGGTAATACGTTCCGTTGAACAGTTCCAAAGACAATACGCCGTTAAACCCAATGGCGAGTAGATCGCCGAATATGTCTTCAAGAGGAGCGACACCATCCCCGGGGTACACACGATCCGCATCACGGATTTCATCCCTCCCGGGCTGGGCGGGATAATCGTTCACATGAAAAACCGGCAGAGCGTTCCCGTTCACTATTCGCAGCCCTTCGAAACCGGACCCGCCCTTGTAAAGATGATACACATCCGCCAGGATGCGCGCTCCCGGATGATCCGCCTGCGCCGCGACATACAACGCCTCGGATAGACGACCGATCGTTTTTGAGAACCCCCACACCTCCAATAGCGGCGTAACCCCGAACTCATCCCCGACCTCCAAAAGGGCGCGATACCGCTCCGCAGCTACATCAAGGCTTAGGTCTTTCACATCCGCGGAGCCGTAAGGCGGCGCAGCCACAAGCTTGCCTCCAATTAGGGCGAGCATCTCCATGTTTCTCCTCGCCTCGTCCAGCCCCTTGCGGCGTCGGGAGTCGTCATCGGAAAGCCACTCGAAAAACCCTATCGCGCCCTCCACCGTCAGCCCGGAATCCTCGATGACGGATCGTAATTGGCCTAGATCGCCACCCGAAGCCATATACTGATCGATCTCCTCGATCCAAGTCTCGATGGCATCATAGCCGGCGCTTGCGGCAATTCGAATGGATTCCGTAATCGGCAGTTTTCGAGAACGGATGGTCGCGGTGTTCAAGCAAAATCTAAACGGTTGGTTCACCATAGGTATCCTCCGGATGCGTGATTTAAACTTCATTCCCTTCATTTTGGGCCGACAAGGATGAGAATCAAGGCTTAACACAATAAAAAAAGATAACCATGATCCGTGACAATGATTTTACTCCACCGGGAGAGTTGTCGCATACCCTTGCGCGGACAGGGGTGGCGATTTCTTGATAAGAATTAAATAATCGATTATAATTTGCTTCAAGACGCATCACTGAGAAAGGACAAATCAGAATGAACACAAAAAGCCAATCTCGATTGCAACTAGCGATTGATCAAGTGGAAACTCTCCCGCCCGCTGAGCAAGCCGAACTGGTTGACATCATTGGCAAGAGGCTGTTGGAGATCCGTCGGGCTGCCTTGATCGCGCGGGTTCAACAATCCAAGGAAGAGCTAAAAACGGGTAACTACCGGAGCGGAGATACGGATGCTCTCTTCTCGGATTTGAATTCATGAGAACCGTATCATGGACGCCCGCTTTCAAACGAGACTACAAGCGGTTGGTTGATCGCAATCCCGTGTGGAGGACAAATTACGGCGAGTTATCCTCTTATTAACTCAGGATCCTTTTCACGATTCCCTTCGATCTCACAAATTGAAAGGTCCGCTTGCCCCTCTCTGGGCATGCACTGTTGATTATAACCTACGCCTTCTGTATGAATTTCAATCCATCCCCGGGCAAGAAGAAGATGGGATTATTCTTCACGCTATTGGCTCACATGATGAAGTTTATTGATGGCTTCTCGACTGATGACGTTACTGATAACCGGCATAGGAAATAGCTTTCGTGGCTTTATTCCGGCGACATTGGATATAACGCCCACTGCAGAACCACCTCGCCAAGAAGTATGGTAATATACATTAGCAATTTATTCAGTATATTACAAAACACGAGATAACGAGCCTGTCCGGCAAACTTTAAACGTACTTTTTTTAATAAGTGGATGCATTCATTCATTTTAAACATCCGAATGGGCGCCCCGCTTGCCCCCTCCTTACACCTACGAGACCGCATTCAATCTTCCGGATCGCCCACAGCTTGAGTATATTGTGCGTGGAGCGCCATAACGACCATTCGCCTCTCACCTTTCTTACCCCTCTCATACTGAACCGAACCAGACCGCGCATCGCCATCTGACCGAACACCGCCTCGATTGTTTGACCGCGAAGCTTGTATGCGCTCCGTCCCCGTTTCGTCAACAGCTTGCGCTCCATCAAATCCCGACTCGTCGCGCCCCTCGGTATCCGCCCTCGAGGCGAGCCTTTCTCCCGTAACTCCTTGCGTTGCCGCCAGTCCTTTTTCGTGGCGATGAACAACTCCACATCCCCTCCGCATTCCTCGACAACCCCCTCGCGCCCGTCTTCGCCTCATCCGCGTCTCTGGCCCGAGCCTCAGAAAGAATGCGCTCGACCTCGGACCTGATGTGGTCAAGCTCGCGGTTCCGATCCGGAGACGCATTCCCGGCAACGCGACGACCGTCCAGGGCGACCCGACCCATTCGAGCAAGACCCGCCTCGCGGCACAAACTGAGAACCTCGACGAAGAAATCCCCCAATTCGTCAATGTTGTTCTTGCGGAAGTCCGAGATGGTGCGAAAATCCGGATGCTGGTTCCCGGAAAGATAACGAAAGCACACGTCGGATTCCAAAAGGGAGGAAAGCTTCCTGGAGCTGGTGACGCCAATGCAGTAGCCGTATATCAAAACCTGGAGCATCATCAAAGGATGATGGGGCGTATGACCCCAGCCGTCCGCCCGATGCTTGACGTAAAAAACCTCCAACCTACCTTTAACATCCATTTCATCCAAAAGATCCGACACGAAACGAGCCAGACTGTTCTCCGCAACCCAGTCTGTTATGGAGGGGGGCATCGGATAACATTGTTTTTGCTCATAGGGTATAAAGTTACGAGACATCGTTTAAATCTCGAAGTTTTTGTATTGCCATTATACCTTTTAATCATTTCCGGGTCAATAAGGGTTTTTCGGACAGGCTCTGACATGTATTTTACTTCGATTACCCCGATGATGAAATCATGTGAAGCGTCGGAGACTAGTGACTTACCCAATTTCCGCACTGATGCCGGCTTTGATACGCCCTCACTCGATCCCATGCCCGGCGGATCGTTAAATCCAAACTTCCCCCAAAAACCAAAAGCGCAGGATGGGGTGCGCTCCCCGATCCTGCGCTTGCCGCGTGAGAGGCGTGATTTATCCCTTTTGAATACGGAAATATCGTCTCTTCAGGAGCAACGCCAACCCGGGCGTTCCAGCCGCGAGAAGGAAGAGGAGATCGCCCGGCTCTGGAACGGGGGTTGAGGCATTCTGCCTGATTCCAAGCTGGTTGATGGCGAAGTCATAATTGCCTGTGCTCGAATCCGTTGTGTATTGAATTACGGAAATGTTCGACGTGGGGCTGGAAACCCCCAGAAAAATCGCGGAACCATCGTTGTTTCCATTGGAATCGCCTGATTCGGTATACGTGGCAAGGAGATTACTACTTGAATCATATGCGGATATCGTAGCGTTGAAAGGTCCGTAGAAATCCGACTGGATGTTGGCTCCCGCAGTGGATACGGGTGTGCTGAAGGAGATGTTCAGATGAGACCCGCTGCTTGTCTGATCCCACAGCACGTAATCACCTTGAGTGAAATTACCCCCCCAGCCGTTTTCTTGCTGGAGTATCTCTAATAAAGAGTTGCTGCTGTCGCTAATTTGGCCCGTGAGCCCGTTACTAGATAAGAAACTATCTTGTTGGAAAACCGTATTTATGCCAAACTGACCCCAATCCACTATATCGGTTCCCCCCAAGCTCGTACGTGAGGTAATCTCAAGCATCTGAGCGCCGGACCCCACGCTTACAAAAATACTTAAAACCATCGCGAAGATTGCCGACAACAATACATGGTAATTAAGTTTCACCTTTCTCTCCTTTTTTCATTTTTTTAAATACTACTGGATTGATATGGATACTTTTAATGCATTCGCGCTCACGATCTTGAACCGAGTGGATGATCCGGTATCCGAACGTGATTTTCACGGATTAGGGGTAACTCAAACTAAATTACAATATTGCAAATTGCATGCCAGTTATGTATTTCCGCCTGATTATTTTATATGTTTTACCAACTCTTGGCATGGCTTATGGCTGATATGGCGTGAGGCTATTGATGACGGGTAAACAAACGCGAAAAACGTTCCATGGGGGAAAAGGCCTAAACACGACTTGACCTGAATACTTGGTGATTCGAACGAGACTGTAAGCGGTTGGTTGATCGCAATCCCGTGTGGAGGACAAATTACGGCGAGTTATCCTCTTATTAACTCAGGATCCTTTTCACGATTCCCTTCGATCTCACAAATTGAAAGCTCCGCTTGCGAATATCACGGTATCTCATCACGATCGCTTCGTGAATGCTCTTCCCCTGACTCGCTTATCCCTGCAAATCCGACTCACTCCATACACATCCCATTATGACTGTTCTTATAAACCCATTTCACTTGGCTAAAGGATTGTGGCTTCTCTCAAACGCCCCAACGGATGGAGGAGCCCCTAGAGGCGTCGCCGCTCCGTCGAAGTCCCTGCCGCCATTTCCCGCGATGATCTCTCCGGCGTTTAGGCAGGGCGAGTTGGCGGCGGGGGCGTAATCGCTCGGATTCATCCCGCCGGGTTTCACCAGCAAAGGGTTCGAGAGAATGGCGTAAGGGTCATTGGGGCGGTTGACGATATCCCCCCAATAGGCGTTGTGGCGAAACACAATGTTGGTCATTCCTCCCAAATCGAAGGTCGCCTTGCTTCCCGAATCGATATAAAAGATATTGTTGGAGAAAAGCGTGTCGCTCGCCCAGGCTCCGCCCCAGTTCCCGCTCGCCAGGGCGTAAAGAGTTTGCCCCTTACCCACGTATATGACGTTATTGTAAATCTTCGTGTTATCGCAGGGACCGTTCAGCGTGAAGGTATGGAAGCCGTCGTTCACGGAGACGTTGTATCGTATGACGCTCCCCGTGTTCCCCGCGTTCATCGGAGCCTTGAAATCCCCGTCGTCGCAGATCAGCATGAACCCGCCCTGATTGTCGTGGCTGTAGTTGTACTGCATGAGGGTGTTCCGGCAGTTGAAGTCGCAATCGTAGCCTTGACCGTCCTTCGTGCCCTTCACCCCGCTCACGTCGTTGAACTGTATCACGGTGTTGTCGCAACTCCAAGGATAGATACCCACCGCGTAGCTATCCGTGCGCTCCCGCGCGCCTCGCACCGTGTTGTACTCCACCAACGCCCCGTCGCAGGCGATGGGCACGATGCCATCCCCACCGATATCCTCCAGAAGATTACGGCGTATCACCACGTGCAGGTTGGGGAACCAGTGCGTTCGCCACACGTTTCCGTCCATCAGGATGCCGTTGCGATCCACATGAACGAGATGGCAGTTTTCGATAAGCAGTCCGTCGTATCGGCTCAACCTTCCGCTCTCGCCGCGAAGGATGCGAATGCCGCTTCCGCCCGCAGGATTCGCCTCGTCGCTGCCGGACACGTCGTGGATATGCAAACCGTCCAAGGTGATGTCATGCGCGGTTCCGTAATTATCAACATTGATGATCACGCCGCTCAATTGCCGCACGGGATAAGGGCCCGAGTTGGTGATATCCAGGTTGCGGATGGTCCAGTATTCCGAGTTGTAAAGATAGACCGTCGCCAGGCTCCCCTCCCCTCCGTCAATACGAGGCTTGGATCCGAAGCCGTAATCGCCCAACACCGCGGGATTCCCCTTCGCGCCGCTTCCGCCCGGATAGAGAAATCCGCTCCAACGGTCTCCGCGGCGGAGCAGGATCTTGTCGCCGGGTCCGAACACCCCGGTGTTGACTTTACGCAGCGTGCGCCAAGCATGCGAAGGGCTTTTTCCGCTCGCCGAGTCGTCGCCATGGAGGGAATCGATGTAATACGTCGCGTGGCCGGGGGAATTCCAGGTTCTTTTCGCAACGGGAAGGCTCATAACGCGAGGGGTGTGCGCGGGGTCGGTGCGAATGACGATATTGTTGATCGCGATGGCCCCCTGGTTTTGAATGCCAAGGATCAATGCGTAGTCCGAAGTGTCCGCAGGGGGAAATGAGAGCGTGATCCGCTGCGCCTCCCCCGTCTTGCCCGAGAGATAGGTGAGACTTGGGGCGATGGCGCCCGGGCGACGGAAGAGGGCGTAAAAGCGCGCGCCCTTTGCAGCCGCCAGCGGTTTGTAGTCGAAGGAAATCACATACGCCGTGTTCGCCTTGAGAACCCCCTCCTTAAGGTGAAAGTACTCGTTCCACTCGCCCGTGGTTTTGCGCGTGTCCGCCACAAGCGAGGGAGACCCGTCCGCCTCCAGAGAGGGATCACTCGTCAAGGAGGAGTAGAGAGTGGTGAAGCTAGCGGATTGCAAAGAGCGCGTTTTGGCGAAGTTCAAATCGAGAACGGTTTTCGGCTGATCGATTTGAGCGTTCTTCGCGATCGCCTTGACAGTCGCGAGAAGTAGCAAACAGGAGATGATGCAAAGATATTTCATTATTCCATCCAGTATGTTCGAGCATTGAAGTTTAATTGGGAGTGACGGGTCCGTTTGCATGAATTTCACACACGTATACACGTATCTTTCGCGCACGTTTTGTAGGGGCGACCCTTGTGGTCGCCCGAAACCCCGGCATATGAAACTACCATCGAATCACGCAATACCCTGGAATAGGGGTACATCCAAAATTCATCACCCATCAACGAAACACCCGACCGTAATTCGATCCATTTCGGGATACCGATACGTTGCGGGCGACCGCAAGGGTCGCCCCTACAAATACACCCGTTACATTGTCAAAATGCGAATGGACGGTTGCTACGGTACACCGTTTACGTCATTTCAACGGCAATCCACCAAACGCGCCCGACACTTTGTCCGAATGCGTATGGGCGGCTTACAGCGGAGAACCGTTCACGCGCACCCAGGGGGTGAACGCCCCGATCCCCTGCGGCTTCACCGTGCGTCGCCAAATCTCCCGACCGTTGGTGGCGTAGAGTGTGTTCAGCCCATCGCCGCCGAAGCAAAGCCCCGTGACCGGGGAGCGATCCGGAAGCGGTATTATCGCCTGAACCGGTCCGTCATCCGCGCAGACCTGCACTCCCGCGCGAGTCGCCGCAAGCATTCGCCCGTCCTTTGCATAGCAGACCGCCTCAATGCCTGCGTCGTCGTCCCAATCCTGCTCGTGCAACCTGTAAAACCGCTCCATGTTCGCGAGCGTTCCGTCCGAGTTGATCTGGAAGGTATACACCCACTTGGAGTGAAGATCGGGAACGGACAGCAACCACTGATCCGGGCGATACGCCATCCCAGCCGCCCATGGGACGTCGGATGAGACCTCCGTCTTCCGCCCGTCCCGCACCAGCCACACCTTTGCCGCGCCGGTCGCGGAGTCCGTCACATCCGCCACGTAAAAAGAGCCGTTCGGCATGGCGAGGATGTTCTCGCCATGGATCCCCTGCACCACGGTCTCGCCCTTGCCGGAGGCGTCGTAGCGCATGATCTTTCCGGTGGCGCGGGAAACGGTGCAGACTTCGTCCTTGGAGTCGACCGTCAAGCCGTCCGCGTTCGCCGCATCGGCGACGAAAACCTTCGGGGCGCCGTCGGCTCCGATTCGGTAAATCCGGTTCCGATCCAGGAAGTAGACGCGCCCTTTCGAATCGCAGGCGAAACCGTGCGCGTCTTGAAAATCACCCGCCACCGTTTGCCAGTCTTGTCCCGGTTCGAGCATCGCCTGCATCCGCCCGCCGCCAAGCCCAGCACGCACCGGCTGGGGCCAGCCCTTCCAGATGTAGCGCATCGCGTCGTAGAAGCAACCGTTCCAGCCCGCCACGTGGGGTCCCGTCAGGATATGGAAGGAGTAATCATATCCGGAATATTTGAAGGAGCTGTTCATCTCGCGGTTGTATATGTTCCAGTTGCCCGCGTAGTTCTCCATGTCGTCCGTGCCGGTGGTGAGATAGGCGCGAATCGGTTCCGGCTCGTATTTGCGCACCAGTTCCGGGAGTTGATTACCTCCTCGGAAATCCGCGAAGCTGCCGCTATTGGAGTAGACCCGAGTGAACTCGTTCGGACGCTCGAAGGCGGCGTTGAACGCGGATATCCCCCCGCTGCTCCCGCCCGCGATGCACCTGTCGTTGCCGCTCTCGGATAGCTTAACCCCGAAGGTCTTCTCCACGAACGGGAGTATCTCCTTGGTGATGAAGGTGACGTACCTCGGACTGATGTCGTCGTATTCGAAGCAACGATTGCGCCTAACCATCGAGGTCGGGGTGGTGGCGGGTGTGTCGCCGGGGGTCACGAACACGCCGATGGTCACCGGCATCTCCTTGTCGGCGATGAGAGCCTCCAGCATCCCCTTCTCGCTCGGGTTGTAACCGTCCTGCTGCACCAGCACGCACGCGGGTTTCGAGCCGTCATACTGGGCGGGGATGAAGACCGTCACCGTGCGCTTCGTGCCCGGGTAGATTTCGCTGTGGTCGAAGGGGGCTTGCTTGATCACGCCCGGCAAAATCGGCGGAAGAGGGGGCGTTTTCGCGCCGTGAAGCGGATGAATCGTCCAGAGGAGATGCTTGTCGTCCGGGTTGTAATCCCAGAGATCGATCCGCGCGCCCGGGTTCGGGTCGCCGCCGAAATCGTCGATCCCCTTCTCCGGCTCGTGTCGCGGGGAGAGGCTGAAGGAGCCGTCGCCGTTCCGATAGATCGCCCACAACTGCCACGGCTCCCCCTTGTCGGCTTGAAGAACCAATGGCGTTCCGTTCACGGTCCCGCCGTTTTCAATGGAGAGCCGCATATCCGGAGCGTAGGAGGGAGTGACGGCATAGACGCCGTCGCCCATGGGGGTGATGCGCCATATCTGGTTCGCCTTTCCCGCGGACGCTCCGATGGTTACGATCGTTCCGTCCGTGGATCCCGAGTTCACCGCTTCAAGGTTCATGTTCGGCGCGCCGACGGGGGAGATGGTGAACTCTCCGTCCCAGTCCTGCGCCCGCGCCTCACCGCTCATCACGGCGCACGCCAGAAGTATTGAGAGACCTAACAGCCATTGCAAGCTCCTTGACACGTAATAATGATAACCTGTTTTCACTTTGACACCCCTTCGCCTCGGATTCGTTATTCTCGCGGTCACAATGCAAGCGTTCTTCGGGTCAATTCACGTGATTGTATCGAAGGTTCGAATGATTGCCGCGTCGGAATCGCCGTCATCCCTCGAATTTTATCCAATTACCCTCCCTATGCACGCACTCGCATTCGCTTTTCATCCATGCATTACCGATAAGGACGCATGCATTACAACTTTTGATGCGTGCATTACAGCTTAAGATGTTTGCATGGACACTTTTTATTGATGCATTATCGCTATGATGGGAGTGTCAAGTAAAGTGTGCTTTTCCCTTTTTGTCTTCAAGCTAAATCCCTTTCCTTATCCGGGATTCTATCGGGAAATAATATGCTTAACTGCGCCAGGATACCCGCCCAATTTGCCATAGGATGCGTCCATTTTCTCGTTACCTGCTCGGTTACCAGATACAGCATTTTGAGCAATGATTCATCATTTGGAAACGAGCTCTTACTCTTTGTCACTTTACGCAACTGGCGATTAAAGCCTTCAATCACATTGGTCGTATACATCACCTTTCGCAGTTCAGGCGGGAATTTAAAGAAGGTGGACAGCTCCGACCAGTTTCGCTTCCATGAGTCTGCAATGGGTTGATATTTGCGTCCCCATTCATTCTCCAACTCGTTTAGAATAGCATAGCCTTCTTCCTCGGAGGTGGCTTGATATACTCTTTTCAGGTCGTGACAGATGCGCGCTCGCTCCTTCCAGGAGACATAACGGAGCGAATTGCGCAGCTGATGAATGATACACTTTTGTACTTCCGTACGGGCGAATGCTGCCTCAATGGCTTCTGTGAAACCGGTGAGATTGTCCGTGCAGCATATCAAAATATCCTGCACACCTCGCACTTTTAGCTCATTAAGAACCTTGAGCCAGAAGCGTGAGCTCTCGTTTTCACCTATCCAGGTGCCAAGGACATCCTTTTGGCCGTTGAGATCCACGCCGATGACAATATAAGCCGCCTTTTTCCTAACGGCGCCGTCCTCTCGCACTTTGTAGTGGATGGCATCCAGAAACGTCATGGCATAGATATCTTTCAGCGGCCGGTCCTGCCATTCTCGAAGAAGAGGCAGCACTTTATCGGTAACATGAGAGATGAGGGTGGCGGAGGCCTGAACGCCATACATGCCAGCCAGATGGTCCTGGATATCGCGTGTGCTCATCCCGTGCGCGTACAGCTCGATAATCTGACCTTCTATGCCGTTGATGCTTTTCTGGCGTTTCCCAACGATGACAGGCGAAAAATCAGAGTAACGATCCCGTGGAACCTCGATCTCAAGGTTTCCCTGTTCACTGCGCACGGTTTTGAGTGTATGTCCGTTACGCCGGTTACTGGTTTCTTTGTTTTCCTGGTCGTTCTTTTGATAGCCAAGATGATTATCCATCTCTGCTTCCAGCATGGCCTGCAAGGTGCTGGCAAAGAGTGACTTGAAGAGGGTGTTGACATCCTCCATGGTGTGCAAGTCGTGCTCTTGGACGAGTTGTTTTGCCGCTTCTTTTGAAATGATATCTGCCATTAGGTTTTCCTTCCTCCTGCATGGATTATGAACCGTTTTAAGAGTAAGGAAAAGCACAGTTTATTTTACAGTCTCCCTCCTTTTCGAGGGGGATCGCCGCCCACGCCGGGAAAATCGCGTCAAACGAGTCCGCAATCCCCTTTTCATGAGCGATTATATGCCAAAGAGTCGCCGAATTTCAAACTTTCGTCTTCGCGCTCCACTCGTCAGCGCTTTTCAACCCTCACCGTGACCTCGTAGGACCACTTCGTCCCCTTCGTCACCTTCCCTGCCACGGGGTACCCCGCCAGCATGTAGTCCTGCGAACCGTAGTTGCGATCATCCGTCAGCGCCATGACGGCGGAGCTTCGCACGGTGACGCGAACGCCCTTTCCCTCGAAGGTGAAACTCTTCGCCCAAGGTAGAATCTCGGATTTGGTGACATCGCCGGGCAGAACCGCCGACCGGGAGCCGGTCTTCGCGACCTGTCCGAGGTAGTCGCTCACGGGGAAGTCGAAATACTGCCGCCACATGCGGATGTTCAAATCGGTTTCAGCGGTGTAATCGTAATGGAGGGTGAATTGCGAATCGGATTTAACAACGCAAGACTCCTCGTATTTGGCGTTCTGGGAGCCGTAGGTAAACGCCCCTTGGAAATTCAACCTCGCCGAGGCGGGCTTTGCGCTCCGATCCGTGACATCGACGGGGGCGTTATCGGCTAATATCACGCTGAAAAGGTTGAAAGGCGGTGTGGCTACGACGGGGAATCCGCCGGTCATGAGCGTGCGTCCACGCCAAAGGATATCGCTCACCTCGCCGTCGGGTTTGAAGCGCAACTCCAAGCCGGATGGGGTCTGCACCGCAACGATATCGTTCGTAAGATGTGCCATTAGGAGCGATTTCGGGAGGTTCGCTGTGATGCGCGGCTTGACATCCGGGGTTTCGGTGACGGGCCCCTTCGACGGGAGAAGAATGCGCCCGTCGAACATCGGAATAGTGAAATCCCTGCTGATTCGTCCCGTGCAGACATCGCGATAGATTTTCGACAATCGCAGATGAATATCGTAATGGGTGCCGTTTACCACGACTAATCCCCCCTGGTACTCCCTTCTCCAGGTTCCTGTCAATGACGGCTTGAAAATGCACAGTTTTTAGCGGAATGAAAATGTACATGTTTATTAGGTTTCCATGGTTTTTC
>DAIDHP010000018.1 GCA_027459625.1 Chthonomonadales bacterium | reverse complement strand
TGAACCGCCCGGTGCGGACCCGCATGCCGGGTGGTGTGGGAGGCGGGATCAGTAATGACCCCGCCTACCCGATTTCGCTTAACTCACCGGGCTTAAATGGATATTATCGATATAAAAGACGGTATGGGCATCCGCGTCAGAGGAGAAACCGAACCAGTTCAACGTTTTGAATTTCGGATCGCATGAAAGATTTTCATAACGGTAAGTCTGTTTGTTCGGCAGAGTGATGATAAGATTCCATTTCGCATCCGCTTTTGCGCCTAAGCCGCATGTGATATCGATATGCGCGAACTCGTTCATGGGCAGTTGAACGAGTCGCTTGCCATCGGCGTATAACCAGCCGCTCTCGTTAATATGGACGGAAGGGCCCACTTTATAGGGGTTATCATCGTTACGCCATTCATGATCCAAGATGGCTCCGGGTTCGGGACAATAGTCGAAACTCCCCTCCAACACTCCGTTTGTAAAATCGGGGGAGTAATACATGAAAGGGTCATAGCGATGGATCTGCCCCGGTGCGTCGGTGAATTTCAGGGAATGGAACCCAGTGGCCGCCTTATCATCCGTTACTCGTATGGTGGCTTGACTGTTTTCCTCATACACGATGGCCCCAGCCATCGGTAAACTGCCCACTGGCAGATACTCGAACCCCTGAGATATGGTTTGAGGCGGTCTGGGACCCGGGAAGGTTGGGAAAGCGGGGTACATGACTTTTTCCGGAACCGGATGTCCCAACCTTCCAGCCTTGCTCATATCGAAAGGCTTAAAACCTAATTTTAGGGCGGGGGAATCGGGTTTTAGGCGAAAGTCATACTTATTTGGATTGACGAACACAGGATCGGCGATCAAGGAGTGGATATCCTCTCCCTGTGCCCGCCACTGCTCGATTGTCTTTCCGGCAAAGGTGACCGGAGCGCCTGATTCATCCCAATAGTCGTTATAATCCAATTTATATTCATCCCCGCTCCAATTCGATCCTAGGAGGGGTCCTTTGTTCCAATACACAATATTGTGGTCCAACGTAAAGGAAAGATGATCCTCCGCCCTGGTTCGAATGAGTTGGGCTGTAGTGGCGAAGGCGAAAATATTGTTTGTCACGCGATTGTTCATTCCGTAATGCTGATGCAGCCCTCCGGAATACGCGTTGTACACCAGATTGTCCTTGGCCAGGATGTTCGTCGTGCCTTCGTCGAAATAGATGCCCCATCCGCCGTAACCGCTCACATAGCAGTTGATATCATGGAAGATGTTGTTATGGATAACCGTTCCGGTTTGTAAACCGAGGGTGTAAATTCCGCCCATATCGCTAAGCACGCCCTGCCCAATGTCGTGAATTAGGTTGTATTCAATGAGGTTGCCTGTAGCCATTGCATGGGTATCGTATCCCCATGTCCACCCTACGGAGATGCCAGTGTAGTAAAAATCCTCGATTTCGTTATGACTGAGGATATTATCCGGGGATTGCCCAATCCAGATTCCGCATCCGGCGGGATGAAGCCTTCCTCCGTGAGCGATCAGACAGTCATACACCTTATTGTGCGATGCAATTTCGTTCGGGTTGCTAAGGATATCCGTCACTCCGAGCTTCACACCTCCCGCGCCTAAATCCAACAGTTGGCTTCTTTCCAAAACGCAATCCTGGCAACCCATTCCGAACTCCACCCCGTACCCGCCAATATGCTCCACCGTACAGTTCGACAGGGTGCAGTTTCTCGCGCCAATCGCGTATACGGCTCCGGAAAGGTTGATTTCCGACTGCCCGACGCTCTGCCCTCCGGGGCCCATCACCCAATTGGAATGCTCGAAGGATAATCCTTGGATGGTCACGTCGCGTACAAATTTGCCATTCGTTGGGTCACCTTGGAAAATCAGAAGCTTATCAAGGACCGGAGCGATCACTTGAGTATTCCCGGGATGTTCCCCCGGCAAAGGGATGTAGGAAAGAACGCCGCTCTCTTTGTCGAGATACCACTGCCCCGGTTTCTTTAAAGCCTCTTTGACGTTCTCCACGATGTACCTGTTGCCAGTGGGCATATCCGCCCATCCGGAATTGCCTTGAGTGTGTCCGTTCAACGTTACGATATCGGCGGCTTGGTCCACGGACTTTATATCGAAACGACTCATAGTCCAATTTTGGAAAACAAGAACCTCCACATCATCGAGATGATTCCAATTGGGATTAATGTCTCCTTTATGAAATTGAAAGCGATTAGATCCGAGGTTCGCCATATCCGGGGTGGACGGCTCCGAGCTTTTGATGTAATAATAACCGTTCTCCGGCAAACGCGGGCGATACCGGCGTTGGTTATTCACAAATAGTTGCCAAAAGTCCCATTTACCCTCCCTCACCGAATTCAGGTGAGCCTTCCAAACACCATCGGATGCAACCTTCCAATCACGAATAGGGGTTCCGCCGGAGAATATCGGCTTTTCACGGTTGTAATTAATAATCTCTATACGGGAATCCTCGGGATACAGAGTGATGGGGGATTTCAGAAAGTACTCTCCGCCTCTTATAGCGATGACGGGTGTGTGATTTTCCGTTCTAATCGACCTGCAAGCTAGTATCGCATGCTGCAACGTGGCGAACGGACCGTCATCCCTTCGGGCATTAGGAGTCGCCATCCGCCCTGACCAATGGTCGTTACCGTTGGGAGATACGTAAAAATCGGGCTTTACAGCCGAGGCGAACGAATTTAGTGCGAAATTCAATGTTCCCATGACTATGATAATTTTAAGAATCATTCTTTTCCCCTTTCATTTTCACTGTGAATGTGGAATAAACCCTTGGATCATCGAATTCAACTTATGAGGTTTGTACAAGCCATGTTTTCAATCCGCTCGCGGATTATGCTTGTTTTGTCTTTCCAAGCCCTTGTATTAATACTAGGGATCTATTGCTTGCAACGGATTCATACTATCTATATCAACTCGATAAAAATGAATCTTAACAGAGAGTCCGTTCAACTCATATATCATAGCCTGGACACACGATTTACATCCTTAATCAATACCGTTGATGGTTATCTGCAGGATAATCAGATCGAGCAATCGATGGTTACCGGCCAATATGCCTTAGGCGTTGGCCGATGGCGTCATCTCATGGAAGACTATCACCTCTCATCCCTCTGGTTGTTAAATGACAAGTGTATTCCCGTGCACCATTGGGGAATGAGTTCCATGAAATATCCCTTAAGAGGCGCATCTCTCTTAAGACTTAAAGATAAGTTCGCAAACTCGGAATCATGCTTCTTTTTCACAAATAACAATGGTCGTATTCAGGAGATCATTGAAAAAAGGATCACCTTCTCAAATTCCCACGAATATTTCGGAGCGAAGCCATTGTATCTTCTGATGACTCGCCGATGCGATGACAGATATTTAAACGAATTGGCTCATTATACTTCTCGTTCCATGATAATGTCTCTTCAGCCATCCCCTCCGCTTTCACTGCTAACTAAGTTTTCAGGGGGAAACAATAAGATAGAACTTCCTCTAAAGTCTTGGGATGGGAAAGCTGTTGGAGCCATAAACATCATAAATGACGAAGCTTTATTCAAAAACTATTTTACCTTCATCCATCTCGCGTTTCTGTTCTCCGTAATAGGGTGTATCCTTTTGCTGAGCGCGGGGCTCTATTTCCTCATTATCTGGTTCTATATCCCTATGAATAAGATCGCCAAGTGTCAAGATAACCCGAACATCCGGAAAATCGATTCCCTAGCCAAGTCGGGAAATGAGATGGGGCATATCGCCAAAATGCTGATGGAAAACATCGAGAAACGTGTTGAATTGGAAAAAGAGGTGGAAATCCGATCCAGTATGGAGGCTAAATTGAAGAGCATCCAAGAGGAGTTGGAGGCCAGGGTGATGGAGCGGACATCCGAATTAACAGTCTCACATGAGATGCTGGAGGCGAAAATCAAGGAGCATGAAGAGGCGGAGAGAAGTATTCGAGTTCTCTACATGCAACAGGAAAGACGATTACGACACATGGATGTATTAAGAAAGCTGGATAGCGCGATCGCTTCCCAAAAGGAACTCAGGTTAATTCTGGACACTGTGTTGGATGAGATCATTAATCAGCTACGCGTTGACGCCGCAGGAATCATGAAGCTTGACGATGATGACAAAGCACTGCGATACGTGGCGTCAAAGGGGTTCCGGTACGAGCATACCAACCAATTAATCGTTCCTTATGGCGAAGGACACTCCGGCAGAGCAGCAAAGGAACGAAGAACAATTCAAGTACCGTTCCTGACCCTCGATCCGAATTCGTCATTTCAATTGCCCATCATTGAAAAAGAGAGGTTCGTCTCATATTTCGCCGTTCCCATCATTGCACGGGATAAGGTGTATGGGGTGGTAACCGTGTTCACGCGCGAGCCATTGGATGTGGCATCCGAATGGATTGATTATCTACAGACACTTGCGGGTCAAACCGCCATCGCCATGGACAGCGCAGCGATGTTCGAGGAATTGAAACAAGCGAACAGGGAATTAACAGAGGCTTATGACGCCACCATTGAAGGATGGTCCAAGGCGTTGGAATTTCGGGACAGAGAAACAGGCGGTCATTCCCAAAGGGTGACGGATATGACGATAAAAATCGCGGAGGCGATGGGCATGTCCATCGAGGAGATCGCCCACCTTAGCCGCGGCGCCATGTTGCACGATATCGGTAAAATGGGAATTCCGGATAATATCCTGCTCAAGCCCGGCAAGCTGACGGACGAAGAGTGGATTATCATGCGCACTCATCCGCAAATTGCATATGATCTTCTCGCACCCATTAAATTCCTTGAGCGTTCACTGGATATCCCATACAGTCATCATGAAAAATGGGACGGCACCGGATATCCTCAGGGACTGAAAGAGGAGGAGATCCCGCTCGGCGCGAGAATTTTCGCCGTTGCAGATGTATGGGACGCGCTCAGATCAGATCGCCCCTATAAAAAAGCGTTTCCTTTCGAGAAAGCTTTGGAATGCATCCGCGAAGGTTCCGGCAGCCATTTTGACCCTGCGGTTATCGAGATATTTTTCGAACTGTTCGAAAAGGAAGTGGAAAAGCTCGCCGCATAAGACTCACTTACTTCCGTTATAAGGTCATTCAGAGGGTTTTCGATAACGCCATGCGGAGGATTCGCTCCAATAAATCAGGAAATGCGAAACCCGCAGATTTTGCCGCGTCAGGCAGCAGGCTCATTGGGGTCATACCCGGAATCGTATTTAACTCCAACACAATAGGTTGATCCTCGCAAACGATCATGTCCACGCGGGAGACCCCACTGCATCCGATGAGTTGATGCGTTCGTATTGCGTAGTCCTTGGCTAAATTCGCCGCTTTTGAGGAAATTCTCGCCGGAATGATGTGAGTGCTTCCACCCTGCGTGTATTTCGCCTCGTAATCGTAAAAACCCTTTGCCGACTGGATTTCGACTATCGGCAGAGCTTGAGGATTTTCATCGCCTAAAAGTCCCACTGTGATCTCCACACCGACGATGTACTTTTCCAGAAGCGCAATCTGATCGTACTCCCACGCCTCTTGAATAGCCTTGAGCAGAAGGTCCATGCTGTTCACCCGTGAACAGCCAACCGTACTTCCCTGTGAGTTTGGTTTCACAATAACCGGATATCCGATTTGCCTTTCCACTTGAACGGATATTGAGGAAAGATCGGATCCCCTCGCACAGACGATATCCTCAGGCGTAGGGATATTCTCCATTCTCAAAAGCTTTTTCGTCATCGCCTTGTTCATGGCGAGCGAACTTGCCAATACGCCCGAACCCGTATAAGGAATGCCCGCCAGTTCCAAAAGACCCTGAATCGATCCATCCTCGCCTCCCGTGCCGTGGAGAGCGAGAAAGACCACGTCAGGAATGCCGTATATCGGGTTTAATAATAGGGAGTTCAGATCGCAAGAATTTACAGGCGCATCCTTGGCGTGCGCCAGAATTGCGGTGTCCACTGCGTATGAGATATATTTGTCTTTGTTCAATGCTGCAAGGATTTGATTGCCAGTCTGAAGGGATATCTCTCTTTCGGTGGATATTCCACCCATGAAAACGGCGACTTTTATTTTGCTCAATGAAAACCTCTAAGATAATATTGCCTGTTCGGATTGCCTTACGAATTTGGACTTCAGGGGTTCACGACACGGGTCACTCATGCTTGATATGGCATGCGTTTGATAGGATATTCACCGCACGCAATATGAATGATCGTATCTCCAATATATAGGAAGTTTACCCGCTTTTCATCGCGTCGTGCCATAGGAAAAGGGAGGAATGGGGTCGTATAACATATGTTAGAACTTAGCCTTAAAGATATTGCCTCGGCAATACAAGCCGATGGAGATTTCGATGCTGATTTGTCAATTGTAGGTATTTGCACTGACACCCGGGAACTGAAGCAAGGGGATATCTTTATCGCTCTGCATGGCGAAAACGGCGATGGTCACCAATACCTGCAAGAGGCGTTTGAATTCGGAGCGGTAGCCGCCATCGTGGATCATCCCAATCCGAATGCGAAAATGCCTATATTGGTAGTTTCGGATACTCTAACGGCGCTCTCTGACCTAGCGTCTTATCATCGATCCCTTTTTAATATTCCCTTTGTGGGCGTGACGGGCAGCGTCGGCAAAACATCCACACGTGAGATGATTGTTTGCGCACTCCAAGCGAAATACTCCGTCCTCACCAACGAAAAGAATTACAACAACGAAATAGGTGTTCCGAAAACCCTGTTTCGGCTGGGCAAAGAGCACCAATGCGCGGTTATCGAGATGGGTATGCGCGGAAGGGGGCAAATACGTGGTCTTTCGGAGATCGTCAGACCTCAAATTGGAATTATCACGAACATCGGTCTCTCACACATTGAACTTTTGGGTTCCAGGGATGCGATAGCCTCCTCAAAGGCTGAGCTTATCAAATCCCTACCAGAGGACGGTTTCATCGTTTTAAATGCGAACGATGATTATTGCGAGATGCTGGCTAGGGGAGCCAAGTGCCATGTGGTGACTTATGGCATTGATAAGCGCACCGACTTTTACGCCACGAATATACAGTTCGATTCCGATGGACGCCCCGAATTTCAAATCAACGGGCACCCAATACGGCTAGAGGCGACAGGCGTGCATCATATCATCAACGCCACCGCCGCATGCGCCGTGGCATCCACCCTTGGCGTACCCATTCAATCGGTAGTCGAAAAATTGGAAGGGTTTCGCCCGCTCTCCATGCGAATGGAGCCGATCCAATTGAAAAACCATGTGACACTCTTGAACGATTACTATAACGCAGCCCCTGACTCCATGCGCTCCGCACTGGAAACTCTGGCTATCATATCGCAAGGGAGACGCAGAACCGTTGCGATTTTAGGAGATATGAAGGAGCTTGGGGATTTCAGTCTCGCATCACACCAATTTGTCGGGGAGATGGCGATACATAATCGGATCGATGCGCTTATGTGCGTGGGAAACGAGGCGAAAGAGATCGGACACATTTACGAAAAAAATCCCGGACCCAACAAGGTCTGTTATTTTTCCGATTCAAATGAGGCTGCGGATAATATCAATGATCGAATCCATGAGGGGGATGTGGTGCTCATAAAAGGCTCTCGCGCTATGCAAATGGAGACAATTGCTAATAAGCTCATCTCCAAGTGGGAGGCGGAGGAGTCCTCCGCTCCCGTGTAGCTCTGAATGAGCACTCGCATAGTTCGTGCAATCAGATAATCCCTTGGATGTTAGAGATTTATTGGTTGTGGTTTTTCAACTCTTTTCTCACGCCTAGGTATTTCAGGAAAAACCTCCTTGCATTGAAAACAAGCGCATCAGGTGAGAGTATATGACCGGAGTTGAACCAGACCAACTGCTTAGGTTCCTTGGCGGCGTTGTATAGCGCGTAAGTGGCGAACCTTGGGATTAACTCATCCCGCTTGCCGGCTAGCATCAATAGAGGGTGAGGAGCGAAGTTACCAATAAAATATATCGGATCGGTGATTTCGGAGTTTACTACCATCGCTCTGCGGATTCCCTTGTGCAGAATTCCGAGGTGTTCCGCCCACCTTACAAACCCACCTCCCCCCACCATCAAACAACCTGCGGTGATTCTGTGCTCCACTCCAAGAAATGTGCCACCCACCATAGACCCCTGACTGAATCCAAGAAATCCGATACGTTTCTTATCTATATCCGGACGGGAATAGAGAAAATCCACGGCTCTCCTCAGATCTATCACTGTCTGTATCCAGGCGTCGCGCATGGAGGGATTATACACATATTCGAAATCTCCGCTCATTCCCTTCTGCGCACGCTCTCCATGGTATTGAGCGTCAATGGAAATGGTCGCATAACCCAAAGTCGCCATCATATCCGCAGCGATTCTCACATAGGAGGAATCTTTGTTTCCACCCGATCCCGCGAGTAACACTACGGCGGGATATGGAGGGGCGAATTTGTTAGGAGTGGCGAAAATCGCGGTCACTTTTTCATCATGCATACTATTATAAACAAGATGATAACGCGTGCGAAGCGCCGCCAATTGCGGAGATGGTTCATTCATTTTTACAAGCTCCGGATCAAGAGGAAGCTTGGGGTTATCCGCATACAGCGAAAGACGAATATCGTTGATTGTGACCGGAGCTTTCCATGATTGTGCGGCGAATGTGCGTATTGGAAAGAGAAGGGTTATAAGGAGACAGACACCATAACTTATGTGACGATATTGCAATTTCATACCTCAAAACATTTTGTTATGCATTATACGCTAACAAATCCGTCAATTGCAAAAAAAGAGTTGGAACGCCAATAAACGGCGATCATACATTTAACCTTGACAGGATATGACCATATCAACGCTTTTTTTTGAACTCAAGTATATCGACACAACCTCCTATTGTGAATATAATGAAGCATGTATCGCAAACGTCGTTGTTTGAGTGTCATTCAGGTTAAAATGATTAGTATGATTTTCTTCTTATCAAAATTATCAAAAATCATGATTACGGGAGATTTCATTTGAAACTCACGCGCAGATCTTTTCTCAAGGCGTCCGCCGCATCCATGTTCCTGTCTCAACGTCATAAACCCCTTCCCATCACGACTTTGCCGCCGCCCGATTATGATAATACTTTTTACATAATTCCTATCTTTGAAAGCTGGCATGTCAGGCAACCATCCGATGAACTCCTTCGAACGCAAGAGGCGCGGGAAATGACACGGAAGTTGGGACAACAACGTCCATACATGAGACTTGGTTTTGCCATCATCTCCGATGGGAATGAAGATGCCACATTCGCACTTGCCCGAAAATTAGGGATATGCCTTGTATTGCAGGGAGGCGCCACAGATCATCATATCACGGAATGGGGAGGAGAGCTATTAATAACTGGAACGAATGGGGATCGACGCAATGCGCAATGGTTAAATGACGGTGACTACATCGCCCTCACCGCCGCTCCAGGTTTTCGTTTACGCTCCTGTCTTTCCATCTATTGCAACGCGATGCATGAACAGTGGAGGAAAAATGATTCTTCGAGAGCTTTGCATGTTTCTGCCGCGATGAAACGCTTTCCCGACACCGTAGTCGCAACCAGCGGTCCAATAGAGGTTGAGACTCAGATGGAGGACAGGCGATTCGGGGATTACAGTCCGTATTCCATTGCGGAGTTTAGAGATTGGCTGACGCATCGAAGGATCTATGATGACAGAAATGGGATCAGACGAGGTCAGGGATTCCCTGGCGGAGAGCGATGGGTGAACGATCCATCCCCGGCATCTCATAACGGAGCCGGTTCCTCATTCAACGATCATTTCGACACATCCTTCACGACCTGGTCATTGGCGTATTGGGATTTGGATGTCTTCCCCGATCCGTTGCCTCTTGAATCTAAAGGCATGCCCCAAAACGGCGAAAGGGGATACACCGAGGGAGGGTTCGATGCGCCTCGCACGGAGGAATCGAGTAATCCTTTCTGGAAGGCATGGAGCAACAGTGATTTGAAGTATCCTGGCTTTCGTCAGATACTCGTTAGGAACTGGGTATCCGACTCCACCCATTGGCTATATGCATCCGGAGTTCCTAAAAAACGAATATTCAGTCATCAAGTCCCCGGGCAATCTTATGGCGATCTCAGATTAATGCTCGGAGCAAGTCCCGCTTGGACAGCGGACACCCCCGATGGGTCCATCGGCATCACCACCTATTTCGGAGCCGCAAGTGATACCTCATCGTTCTCCCAAATCACTGAATTAAATCCGAATTGGGGGATATTCGAATACCACCCTTATCCCATCGACTCACTCGCAGCACCTCCAAACGCGTACTCACACAGCCTCGATGTTTGTATCCGTTTCCGATCTCATATCCTCACACCGATTTCCTGGGGGGATTCACGGAATACGAAAACGAAAGATTTCATCGTCAGCAAAGGTCCCTTTGCTGATACGATTCACTCTCTGTTTGTCACTCTGCCGGATAGACCGTACAATGATCGTACTTCGAGACAATACGATCCACCATCGGTCAAAGGTGTAAAACTATCGCATTCAAGATCAAATCTCATCTTGTCATGGTCGCCTTATGTTTGGTCAGGGCATCATTGGCGATGGGAGAATCTTCAAGGATTTCAAGGGTTTGATGTATGGCTTGGAAAACGAAAAATCGCCGATACAATGAAATGTCAATTGCCGGTTGAAACAAGAGCCGACTATCAAATAAAGGTCAAATGGTCTGAGATTCCAGTTGTTCCACCGTCTCCTCAAAGGATAATTGCCGACAACGGCATCGTGCGTTGGAACGAACCAGGGGGGCTGTTCCTAAAACAATTCGTAATAGAGTATTCTGCAAATTCCAATATGGATATATCGAAAAGTGTGGTCGTCGCAGCGAACGAATTCCTGTTACCAATGGGGGAGGAAGAGTATTATTGCAGAGTGTGTGCAATGAACGGCGACGGTGTTCGCGGAGCTTTTTCCTTGATAATTAAAGTTGTGATGCCAAGTCAAACTATTTCCACTATTCCTCGAGTTAGCAACGTCTTGGCATACGGTAAAAATATGACTGGTAAAATGCTTCTCACTTGGTCCGATGCGGCTTCATCCGGGGAAATGTGGAAGGATATGCCCGGGTTTAAAGCTTTTTGTGTCTATCATGGCGCGAATCGTAATTTCACCCCATCCAAGTCAAAACTTATGGCTATAATCAAACAGAACCGCTACATGGATGATCACTTCAATGCCGAAGAACCGTGGTATCGTGTCACCGCATTGTTCCAGGACGGACGTGAGAGTCCTCCTTCCGATAGTGTGTCGTATGTACCTTAAAGGTCTCTGATACAAGCTGACAGTTTGTATGTGGTATTATTGATTGAACATTCAATTAACATAATCGTAAAAGCCGCAAATCTCAATACTGCACAAGCGTACGGAACTTGAATATGAAATCCAAGGCGAAAATACTCATACCGGTTTTCATTCTTATCGGGCTGATCGTTGGGGGGTTGTATCTGGATCACGAACGAGAGAAGGATAGGAGTCGGCTCTCGGGGTTTTTTGAAACACTGCCCACGGATGTCTCTTCGAGAGTGGGCGGGAGAGTAAGTCGCATCCTGGTTCATGAGGGGGATCGCGTTCGCAAAGGGCAACCTCTAATCGTTTTCGAAGCGAATCCCGCCATAGAGCAAACAGAGGAGTCCCGTGCGTTAGTTAACGAGGCTCAGGCGAAGTGGGAGGAGATGCTTGCCGGACCAAGACAGGAGGACATCGCCAAACAGCGGGAGATTGTCAAGCAAGCGCAAGCGAACTACTTTGAGTTGCTACACGGTCCGAGACCGCAGGAGATCGTCGTTGCTCGGGCGAATCTGGCAGCTGCGGATGCCGATCTGAAAAAAACCATGAACGGGCCTCGAAAACAGGAGATTGACGCAGCCAGAGCCAGCGAACTGGCTGCCAAAGCGCATTTGGCTGATCTCGTCAGGGGACCCACCCAAGAGGAACGGAATGAGTTGAAAGCGGCACTCTCCGCCGCTCTCTCGGACATGCAATTGGCTCAAAAAAACTACATGCGTATGCAAGGATTATACGCTCAGGGAGCGGTGAGCAAACAAGATTTGGATACCTCCCTCGCCACTCTCCGAAAAGCGCAGGCAAATCGAGACCAGGCGGATCAGGCGTTCATACGCGCCCGCAAGGGCACGACGAAAGAGGAACTGGCTCAAGCCCGGCAACTCTGGATGCAAGCCAAATATTCGCTGGATTTACTACTTGCCGGATCACGAAAAGAGGATATACAAACGGCGAAAGATAATGTTATCGCTGCGCAGGAAAATTTGAATTTGCTCTTGGCGGGAACCCGCAAGGAGAAATTGGTGGCTGCGAAAGCAAAGTGGAGAGAGGCTCAGGAGGGATTAAAGGAACTCTTGGCGGGAAATAGAAGAGAGGACATTCTCCAGGCGTATTACGCCCTCGAAGCCGCAAAGGCCCAAGCGAAGTATTCCTCGCTTATCTCGGGCGAGCGAATGCTTTACGCCGGCATGCATGCAATAGTTGATCGTAAATTGGTCTCAGTTGGGGATTTGATATCGGCTGGCACACCTGTGTTGACGCTTGAAAATCTGGATGACATCTGGATTCGTGTCTACGTGCCGGAGAAAATTCTTTCCTTGGTATCCGTGAATTCCTCCGCGCTTCTGAGAGTTGATGGCATAAAGCAACCCATTCGCGCCCATGTGGAAAGTATCTCCGCAAGAGGGGAGTACACTCCCGCCAATCTCCAAACGCCAGATGAGAGGGGCAAACAGGTGTTCGGTGTGCGCATCCGATTAAACCATCCCGATTCACGAATCAAGGCGGGCATGTATGCGACTGTGATACAACTAGGAAAGTGGCGTTATTGAATGCAAAACGAATACTCGATAGCGATTCAGGAACTCAGCAAACGTTTCGGATCTTTCACCGCCGTCGACAGCCTCTCATTCAATGTCTCCAAAGGTTCCATCTTCGGTTTCCTTGGTCCTAACGGCAGTGGAAAAACCACCGCCATTCGAATGCTGTGCGGTCTTCTTCAGCCCACATCTGGAGTCGCATATGTGAACGGATATGATATCCGGACCGATACAGAAGGGGTCAAACGATCCATTGGTTACATGAATCAATCCTTCAGTCTTTACAGGGATTTGACGGTAAATGAGAATCTCAATTTCTTCGGAAGCATTTACGGATTGAAAGGCTCCCAATTGACACAAAGAAAGGATCGCGTGATTCATCTAACCGGTCTGGAGCCATACTTGGAAAGAGAGAGTGGCAACCTTTCGGGGGGATGGAAGCAACGCCTCGCAATATCCGTCTCGATGATTCATGATCCCGATATCATATTTCTGGATGAACCAACATCAGGCGTTGATCCCGTGGCGCGCAGGGATTTATGGGATTTGCTTTTTGATCTCGCCGGCGAGGGGAAGACTCTTTTTGTCACGACTCACTATATGGACGAGGCGGAGAGGTGCAATCACATCGCTTACATCTTTCTATCCAAATTGATTGCGCTAGGAACCCCGATGGAGCTTAAAGCCTTGCCGGAGGTAACGCCGGAAGGCACTCACCGCATTTCAATTGTAGTGGAGTACCCGCCCACAGCATTGGCGGTTATCAAAAAACTACCATATGTCTTGGACGCCACGATGGTGGAATCGGAATTGCACATACTGCTCCCTTCCGATCATGGTGATGAAGAGGTAGGGGAGGCGCTACGGAAGAGCGGATTGGGTAGATGTTCCGTACGTGATATTGAGCCCTCTCTGGAGGATGTATTCGTCTCGATCACTAGGAGGCTTGCGAGCAAATCTTGATGAAGAGTTCATGGAAAACCTCATTTTACGGTTTTGGCAGCATAGCCAGAAAAGAGATAATACATCTCTCGCGGGACAGAACAACTCTATTCATCGCAATGCTCATCCCCGTAATTCAACTTACGCTCTTCGGTTTCGCCATCAATTTCGACGTACGTCATATTCGAACCGTCGTGTTAGACATGGATCGCAGCAATGACAGCCGACAATACCTTGAATCTCTGCACAACACTCAGTATCTGGATATTATCGGGACCGCCGTTACACCGGCGGAGTTGGAAAGAGATCTGCGTTCGGGGTACGCTCGCGTGGGGATCATCATACCGCCGGATTTCTCCCGCAAGTATGATTCCGGACAGATTCCGGAGGTCAGAGCCCTCATCGACGGATCGGACAGTCAAGTGGCGCTTCGTGCTCAAATCGCATTCAACAAGCCGCCTCCCACTCCGCCAAGTGGATCCGTAAACGTACGTTTCAATATCCTCTACAATCCGGATATGCGCACTGAAACCTTCATGATTCCCGGACTCATTGGGGTCATTATGCAGCTTGTCACCATCTCGCTCACAAGTTTCAGCTTGGTGAGGGAGAAGGAGAATGGCACACTTGAGCAGTTGATGGTGACACCGGTGGGCAGACTGGGATTGATGATAGGGAAATTGTTGCCTTACGCCGCGTTAGCGTTGATCGAAATGGTCGGTGTGATTTTTCTGGGAAAAACGATCTTTGATGTTCAACCAGCGGGGAATGTGCTCTTTCTGCTGCTACTCTCTATCCCTTTTATCGTATCCACATTGTCACTAGGGTTGCTGATAAGCACCATCGCTAAAAATCAGGCGCAAGCAATGCAACTGTCCATGCTTATCACCCTCCCTACGATCCTTTTGACCGGATTCGTCTTTCCGAGACAGACAATGCCGGGAATACTCTATTTGCTATCGTATGTGTTCCCAGCAACTTTCTTCCTGGAAATCTTGCGAGGGATGATCGTGAGAGGGGCGGGAGTGATGGATTTATGGCAGGACTGGACTGGGTTAATTGTTATCGCTACAGTCCTTATCACTCTCGCCACCTTGCGGTTTCGGAAGATATCGGGTTAAAAGGTTAATCCTCTTTGGGGTAAACAACCTGCAGATGCAACTCCTCCAATTGCTTATCATCGACCGGAGAGGGCGCGTCCATGAGCGGATCACTCCCGCCGCCGATTTTCGGAAAGGCGATCACCTCCCTGATATTGTCGGTATCCATTAGGAACATCAGCAAACGATCTATACCTGGAGCGATTCCGCCATGGGGCGGAGCGCCGTACTGGAACGCATCAAGCATATGACCGAAACGCTCCATCTGGACCTCCTCGGATATGCCTAGGAGATCAAAGACCTTGCGTTGAATGTCCGATCGATGAATTCTTATGGATCCTGACGCCCACTCGGTCCCGTTGCATACCAGATCATAGCACACCGCGCGCACCCTGGCGGGAGCCCTCTCCATAAATTCGATATCCTCGGGATGCGGCATCGTGAAGGGATGGTGCATGGCGTCCCAGCGTTTTTCCTCTTCATTCCATTCGACCAGCGGAAAATCCGTTATCCAGCAGAAATGCAGCACTTTCGGATCGGCAAGCTGCAACCTTTTACCGATTTCATTACGAAGCCTGCCGAGAACGTTCGCTACGACTTCGCTCATATCTGCGCAAAAAGCCACCAAGTCTCCAGGTTGGGCTTCGGATGCTCGAAGAATCCCAATCAACTCCTCCTCGGTAAGAAACTTGCCGATAGGACCACGCACCATCAGTTCTCCCGCTTTTATACGTTGGATCGACGCGTCACCCGTTCCAGGCTTCTCCACAAGAAGATAAGCAAGTCCCTTGGCGCCAAAATTCTTGGCGAAAACAGTGAGATCGTCGATCTCTTTGCGGGATAACGACGCGCCCTGAGGATACCGTAATGCTTTAACCTTTCCTCCTGAAGCCAGAGCGGATTTAAAAACTCCGCATTCCGTTTTACTTAATATTTCACCCAGATCTATCAGTTCAAGCCCAAAGCGTAGATCCGGCTTATCGTTGCCGAATCGTCTCATCGACTCATCGTAAGTAAGCCTCGTGAATGGTACGCTTCCCAGCCGTTTGGAAGATAGCTTTTGAATGATTTCAATGGTAAGCCCTTCCGTTATTTGAAGGATATCCTCCTGGGTTACATAGGACATCTCCAAATCGAGCTGCGTGAACTCCGGCTGTCGATCCGCACGTTGAGCTTCGTCTCGAAAACAGCGAGCAATCTGATAATATCTTTCACATCCAGCCACCATCAGCAACTGCTTGTATTGCTGAGGGGATTGGGGTAATGCGTAAAACAAGCCAGCTTCCAATCTGTAGGGAACAAGATAGTCTCGTGCCCCTTCAGGAGTGGATTTGGTAATGATTGGGGTTTCAATCTCCAGGAAGTCATGACGGTTCAGATATTCCCGTATGAGGTTGATCACATCGTGCCGAAGCTTTAGCATCGCCTGCATCTTGGGGCGGCGTAGATCAAGATATCTGTACTTGAGACGCAACTCCTCGTTCACGGACGCCATTTGCGCTTCATCACTTAACTGAAATGGCAATGGCTGACGGCTTGGGTTGAGGATGATCATGTTTTGGATATGGACCTCCACATCTCCCGTGGCGAGATTTGGATTCTCCATGCCGTCCATCCTTCGCCTTATCTCACCCGTGGCTGAGATGGAGCATTCAGGACGGACTGACGAGGCAAGCAGAACCATTTCAGCCGATTCGGATGCATCCGCCCTAACCTGCACCATCCCCGTTCGATCACGAAGGTCAATGAAAACCAGATCACCGTGATCACGCACACTATTCGCCCATCCATTAAGAGTTACAATCTGTCCTATGTGTTCAGCGCGTGGGGCTCCGCAATAGATGGTTCTCTGCCAAGATTCCAAAACGATGACTCCTTTGATATGAATAGCCGCCGCGATTGCACGATTCCTTGGGAATTCTACACTGAGAGAAAAATCCCCTCGTTATCCGTTTTAAACTGGAATAATGCAATCGATTTATCTATGATTATATTACTGAAAATACTTAATAATGAACGGCTCAATGGTGATCCGTATAAGGCCTCAATGCAAGGTCAGTTCCGGAATTGGATGATAATCACTGTTCCTCAAGTTCCTCATGAACGACATCATTTCTTATGACAGGCGGTTCGCCTTTAATACGCTGAAACAGTTCGGCTAAAACCACCTTGGCGTGCAGGGATTTCCATGGCGTATAAAGTGACATATCATACAATTCAGATGCCGCATTGGCGTCCTCTTCCGTATCAAAAACGCCAATGATATATACGCCCTGAGGACGAAATCGTTGTGCCGCCTTGAAAAACCCCAATTCGCGGTTTCTGCCGAAATCATCTGACAGCACGAGTATGTTCGTCTCGTGTTGGTTGAGAATACCGATGGGGTCCTCCTTGTTAAGCAAACTGCGAACATCCCAATCGAACATGGATAGGCCTCGAAGCATTCGTGAGCGATACTTTGGTCGGTGTATTGCGACCAATACTTTAAACGGTTTTGGTTTTACCGCCAAGCCCCCTTCAATCGTGGATTTTCTTCTTGCAGCGGCTCTGCTCGCCCTTAATGCTCTTTCCTTTGCATTATGCATCGTATCATCCTTTACTATTCATCGTCCTGGCAAGATGCGCCGCGTGATTTGTATAGTTCTCGAAAGAATTGAACAACATTGGAAATTGGAATATTAACCTGATCTTTTTCACCTGTCATTTTTTTCACCACGGCTTCACCGCGTTCAATTTCCTCAGGTCCTATGATAAGCATATATTTTGCGCCTAGCTTATCCGACTGCCTCATTTGCAGCTTCAATCTTCGCTGGGAGTAGTCCGTATCGGTTGGGACGCCCGACCGTCGTAATTCATGTACTAGCTTGGCGGCGGTCAGTTTTGTTTCGTCCCCCAACGCTGCGACAAACACCATAGGTGAGGCGTCATCCATGGGCAAGGAAATTCCAAGCTGATCCAAGGCAAGCAGGCATCGCTCTGTCCCTATGCCGAACCCGATTCCAGGGGTTGGCGTACCGCCAATCACCTCCACAAGCCCGTCGTAACGTCCGCCTCCTCCTATTGCGTTTTGAGCGCCCAATGCCGGACAGATGATCTCAAAAGCGGTTTTCGTGTAATAATCGAATCCTCTCACAAGATTGGTGTCTAAAACATATGGGACGGATAATGCATCAAGATAACTTTTTAACGCTTTGAAGTGCTCCTGACACTCCGCGCAAAGGTGATCAAGGAAGATGGGAACCCCTTCCAATGCGCGTTTGTCTCTTTCATCCTTGCTGTCAAGCATGCGCAAGGGATTAACATCAAAACGCATTCTGTTATCTTCGCTCATTTTGTCCAAACGCGGACGGGCGAACTCCAGCAAGGCTTCACGATACTTCGGACGGCATACAGGGCACCCGACGGAATTGAGTTTCAATTCGGTTGAAGGGATTCCCAAACATTCGTAAAAACCCATCGCGAGCGTGATAATCTCCGCATCAAGAGCGGGGTCCTTGGAACCTATGGCCTCAACGCCTGTTTGTTGGTGCTCCCTGAAACGTCCTTTTTGCCCGCGCTCGTACCTATAGATGGAGGCGATGTAATAAAGCTTGACAAGCGAATTTTCGGTGTGAAGATTGTGCTCCACATAAGCTCTAATTGCCGGAGCCGTTCCCTCGGGACGCAAAGTCATGCTTCTTCCACCGCGATCGGTGAAGGTGAACATCTCCTTGCTCACAATATCGGTGCCTTGCCCAATGCTTCTAAGAAATAACTCGGTCTGCTCCATCACGGGTGTGCGGATTTGTTTGTATCCGTATGAGATGCAAATATCCTCGAAAATCCGTTCCAGCGTCCTCCATTTGGCGCTATGCAGCCACTTGTCCTTTGAAGGCTCAAAGGGCAGTACATCGTGCATATAGGGTGGCGCGGCGTATTTCATGCGACATCTCTCCCTGATATTAATATTTGATATTGTACCGATATAAGTTCCATTGGGTCAAATGAGCGGTTGTATAAGAGGGCTGAGTGCATGAGGGGTTCAGTCTCAATTGGAAATGCTAAAATCATAATCTCTTTGGAAGTCGATGGAAAAAAAGTATAAAACGTTTGCCTGACGTTCCGTAGTGTGACACTTAATATTCGATACAATGAACCTCCGCCAAGGTCGGAAGTGTCCCGCCTCAATAGATCAATGAGATATGGATTCCATGATTTCATCGGGGATGTCGAAATTGGAGTAAACATTCTGAACATCATCGTGCTCTTCCAACTGTTCAATCAATGCAAGTACTTGGCTCGCCTCTTTTGCGTTGACAGTAACCGTGGAGGTGGGCAGCATGGTTCTCTCGGATTCCAAAATGGTTACGCCCGCTTTTCGTATGGCGTCCTCCACAACCGGCAGGTCACCTGGTGACGTGTAAACCTCGAAAGAATCTTCAGTTGTCTTCACATCCTCGGCTCCCGCCTCCAAGGCTAACGCAATTAAACTATCCTCATCCGTCGCGTCTTTGGGGATGGTGATTAATCCTTGAGGGGAGTTGAACATGTAAGCAACGGATCCGCTCTCTCCAAGTCTGCCGCCACGTTTCGTAAAAATGCTGCGGATATCCGCAACCGTGCGGTTTTTATTATCTGTCGCGCATTCCACTAAAATCGCCACTCCGCCGGGGGCGTAGCCTTCGTACACCAACTCCTCAATCATGGCCCCTTCGATTTCGCCGGTTCCACGCTGGATAGCGTTTTTAATTTTGTCGGCGGGCATGGAGTTATCCTTGGCTTTCTGAATGGCAAGACGAAGACGCAAGTTGGCGTCCGGATTCCCACCGCCACTCTTCGCGGCAACGATGATCTCTCTCGCCAGTTTCGTGAATTTGGCGCCGCGTTCGGCGTCCATTTTTCCTTTCTTCAGGCGAATATTATGCCACTTGGAATGTCCGGACATGCGTGGGAGGCTCCTTTCAGCACTCGGATGGAAAACTGATATTGATCAGAAATGAGAAATCCGTGTATCGTTACATCCTGTGGAAAAAAGAAGAATTATGACGAATTTCACAATTGCCTTACATTATAGCATATTTCGCGGGGGCGTTAGCCCCCCTATTTCGCGGTGGACGTTGGGGCTCCCGCATAATGATTTATGACGCCTTGCCTTCGCCTTTTGATTTCGGTTTTCTGATACTTGTTTCCGTGCCTTCCCGCAACCTTTTGAGATTTGAACGATGCCTGTACAGAATAAGAAGCGATCCGGCTATGGCGATGGACAAACGCGGCGTGTCATGAGGATTGAAGACGATTATAAACGGAACCGACGCGAGTGCGGCGAATATGGAGGAAACGGAAACATATCCTGTGATCGCCAGCAAAACACCCCACAATGCGAAACATGCAAGGGCGGTCTGCCAGGATAACCCGAAAAGAACACCCAATCCTGTGGCGACACTCTTACCGCCCTTAAAACCAAGGAAGGGGGATAAGCTGTGCCCGAAAATGGAGCATAATCCGGAAAGCACCTGCCAGGTTGAAGGGGTGTGTAAAAAATGAGCGGCGATAAAGGGCGGAAGGAAACCCTTCAAAACATCAAGCGTGAAAACCAATACTCCCGCAGGCTTGCCCACGACTCTATAGACGTTCGTGGCGCCGATATTGCCACTTCCGTGTTCTCTTACATCAATACCGACCCACCATTTGGCGATGAGCAAACCGAACGGTATAGAGCCTAACACATAGGAGCCAATCAAAAGACCGACAATGATCATGATAACCGCCACCAACGAAATTGAAAAATCCAAATCTAATGTAAGCTGAAACCATTCACTCGGCTTGACATGAATGCGCCGAGCGAATTATTCACAGATGTCTGAATTAAGTATACTTCACTCACTCAATAATTTACGGGAGGATCCTGATGAAGACATCATTCGAAAAGAGCAAACCCTTGTGTGTTAAACGTAAGGTGTCTCCATTTAACTCAGCCAATCCTTCGCTGATAAGATTTCCAATTAACCCCGAATATCGTTCAAGAGGATCAATGGAGTAACGGTCATGAATGGATTTCAGTGACACCCCGCCTCGAAGCCGGAGTCCAAGTATCAAAGTCTCCGATAACGCTTTAGCAGGAGAAAGAGTTTCATCCTGTATTGCGAGAGGTTCCCCATCTTTCACCTTTCGAATATAAGAAGCCGGGCGTTTTTCATTCATCCATCTGCGACCGTCTAAATACGAGACGGCGCCGGGACCAAATCCTAGGTACTCATCGTTCAGCCAATAGGTCAAATTATGCCTCGCTTGTTTCCCGGCGCGACAAAAATTAGAGACTTCGTAGTGCTCGTAGCCGGCTTTGATTAGTTGTTCGATCGCCATTTCATACATCTCCAGTTCAGTATCTTCGTCCGCCTGATGCAAAGCGTGATTTCGATGCATCCTCTCAAACCGTGTTCCCTCCTCAATGCTCAAGGCGTATGTGGATATGTGCTCAGGATTTATGTTGATGACCCTTAATAATGACGCCCTCCAATCATCCAGCGATTGTTCCGGCAGCGCGAAAATCAGATCAAGGTTCAAGTTTTCGAATCCGGCGATCCTGGCAAATGCGATCGCCGTCATGGCTTCTTCGGATGTATGCCGGCGTTCCGCAATGCGGAGTATTCTGTCGTCGAAAGACTGCACGCCTATGGATAAGCGATTGAATCCTCCCTGGCGCATGACCTCAAATCGCTCCATATCAGAATTGGCAGGATTGCTTTCAGATGTGATCTCCACATCTTTTGTGACAGGGAAAACATCTCTGACTTCATTGAGGATCGAATTTAGCTGCTCAGCCTTCAAATAAGTGGGGGTTCCCCCCCCGAAAAACACGGAAGCGACCTCTCTCTCTAACTCACGCACGCCTCGTATTTCCCGTTTTATGGCTTCGCAGAAATCCATCGTCAGGTGATCCAACCCGGCATATGAGTTAAAGTCGCAGTAGGAGCATTTATGGATGCAGAATGGGATGTGAATGTAGATGGCGATCGGTTTCATATTTTGTTGTGGGCGCCCCAAACAAGAATGTGGGTGAGACAAGCCATTCAGAGTGCAAATTCCACCATTTCCCAACAATAAACTGGATTTATCATGTTGTTTTATTTCAATATAATACACGAGAAAGCCGGAAATGCAAAACTGATGTATAATAAAGAATACTTATTCGATATATTCAGTCAAATATGGCTTTTGCAGGAAAGAGAGATATAAAATGGCGAACAAGGTGGAACAACTCAAAAAAGAAAAGGATGGATTGGATTTATTTCCGGATATTCTGCGCTATAGCAAGCTAGGCTACGAATCAATTCCAGCCGATGATCTTTCAAGGATGCGATGGTTCGGCATATATGAACAGAAACCGCGAAACGGGCATTTCATGATGCGGGTGAAAATTCCCGGCGGAGCGATAAGCTCCAATCAATGGAGGACTTTGGGGGAGATTTCATGTGATTTCGGCGGTGGCATTGCGGACATCACCACCAGACAAAATGTGCAGTTTCATTGGATCACCATCGAGGTCATCCCGGAGATTATACGGAGACTCAACTCGGTTGGCATCACGACATTGGGGGCTTGCGGCGACATTCCCCGAAACATCGCAGGATGTCCCGTCGCCGGAATTGACCCGGATGAGCTTTACGATTGCACTAAGATAATTGAGGATGTAAATCATTTCTTCGTCGGAAACAAGGATTTTTCAGATTTGCCTCGGAAATTCAAAATAACCATTGCCGGGTGCATGCATCAATGCCATCAGCCGGAAATCAATGACATAGGCCTATCCGCTGTCAGAAAGCCTAACGGGGATATTGGCTTCGAGGTTAGGGTGGGGGGTGGGCTTTCCACACAACCCCGATTCTCACGCAAATTGAATGTCTGCCTGAAACCGGAGCAGATAAAGGATGCATGTAGAGTGATTGCGGAGATATTTCGTGATTACGGTTACAGGGAAAGGCGAAATCACGCACGCTTGAAGTTCCTTATGGATGACTGGGGCGCGGATCGTTTTTTGGACAAGATGATCGAAAAATTGGGTTGGACGCCCGATCCTGCGGTGGAATCCGATTCGCCAATGCGAGTGTATGCGGACCATATAGGTGTGCACGCACAAAAACAGCACGGCCTTCATTGGATAGGGGTGGCGATCCTTACCGGACGTATGACTTCCGAGCAGATGCTTAAAACGGCAACGATTGCGGAGAAATACTGCGACGGATCCTTGCGCACCACAAACCAACAGAATCTCCTGCTGACGAATATCACCGAAGACGATCTCTCCGATGTTCAAGCCGAGTTGGAGAAAGTGAATTTGAATTGGGATGTGTCCATATTCCGACGATCCGCCCTTTCATGTACGGGAACGGAGTTTTGCAACCTTGCCATCACCGAAACCAAGCTCCGATTGAAGGAGATAATCGGCTATTTGGAGGAAAAGTTGGATTGGGACGAGGACATACGGATCAATTTAAACGGGTGCCCGAACGCTTGCGGACAACATCATATCGGCGACATCGGCTTGCAAGGCGCACTGACAATTGTCAACGGAACCAAAACCGAAGCCTATGATATCTGTCTCGGGGGAAGGTTAGGGAGCAACGCAAAATTTACCAGACCCATTCGGCGAAAGGTCCCCGCCGAAAATGTAAAATATGCGTTGGAGAACCTCCTTCTATCCTATCAAAATGAGCGAACGGAGTATGACAGTTTCTCGGACTTCGTGGATAGACATACGGATGATGAGCTGGGACAATATTTGGGAGACAACATTGGAGTGGTTTTAGCGGAAGAAAGCTGACATTCCCATAAACGCATTTCGTTTGGATTGCATACAGGCGCACGGATCGAACCGTGCGCCTGTATGATTTACAGTCGTTATTATTCGCTCCATAGAGGCGTCTTGCAATCAAGGCGTTCACCATTCCCTTTTCACCACGACCGTTGCATGGTAAAATGAGTATTATGAGTTTGCTGACAGTTACAAATGTGGAGAAAAGTTTTGGCGTTGAAAGCATTCTAAAGGATGTCAGTTTCCGTTTGGAATGGGGACGGAAAATGGGATTGGTGGGCAGGAACGGTGTGGGCAAAACCACTCTGCTGAAGATCCTGTGCAATCTCATGGAGGCGGACAAGGGATCGGTTCAGTACGCCCGAGGCATTCAATATGGTTATCTTAGTCAGCAACCCATAAGAGATGAGGAGGGGACCGTTTACAAGGCTGCAAAGCAGGCGTTTGCTCCCGTGTTGCAGATGGAGGAACGTTTGAGGAGTTTGGAGATGAGGATGCACGACGCCCATGAAAGCGAATCCTCACTCTCATCCATAATGGAGGAATATGGTCTCCTTCGCGAGCGTTTTGAATGGATGGGCGGATATGACAGCCTAAGAGATATCGAACATGTTCTCCGGAGTTTCGGATTTAGAGATGAGGACATGTCCAAAAGGGTGTCCATTCTTTCCGGAGGTGAAAAGACGCGTCTCGCAGTGGCGCGTTTGTTACTTTCCTCCCCCGATATTCTTATATTGGACGAGCCAACAAACCATCTTGATCTGGGGGCAACGGAATGGCTTGAAGGTTTTCTACGCCAGTTCGGAGGCGCGGTATTGCTCGTATCGCATGATCGCTATTTCCTTGATGCGGTGGTGAACAGCGTCGGGGAGCTTGATAATGGCTCTATCACCATCTATTCGGGCAACTTTACCGATTTCTGGAGACAGCGGGAGGAAAGAAAAAAACGCCAGGAAGAGTTATACAACCGTCAGCAGGAGGAAATTGCACGGCTTGAGGAGTTTTGGCGCAGAAACAAGGCTGGTCAGAACAGGAACATGGCATGGAGTCGACTGAAAGCCGCAAATCGGTTGAGAGAGAACGCAGTCGATAGACCCGCGGAGGGTGATTCTATTAACCTGAACCTCAAGGAGCGATATCGTAGCGGCAATGATGTCATTGCATTCGAGCGTCTTTCCAAAGCAATTGGCGGAAAGACACTTTTCCAAAATCTATCATTCAATGTCAAACGGGGCGACAAGATAGGAGTCATCGGCTCAAATGGTTCAGGCAAAACATCATTTCTGCGAATTTTATTGGGAGAGGAACCGCCGACATCCGGATCGGTAAGGCTTGGGGCGAACCTATCCATCGGGTACTTCGCACAGGAGACTTCTTCCCTGAACCTTAACAGCACCGTGCTGGAATCCGTGATGAATATCTCGGATATGGATGTGGGCAAGACGCGAAACTACCTCGCTAGCTTTCAATTCAGAGGCGATCAAGTCATGCGCTCCGTAGACAGTCTGTCGGGCGGGGAAAAAAATCGACTGGCGCTGGCGCAAATCATTCTTGTTCATCCAAATCTTCTAGTACTTGACGAGCCAACCAACCATCTCGATATTGATTCCAGAGACGCCCTTACAGAGATGCTTAAGGCATATGACGGAACGCTGGTCTTGGTTTCGCATGATCGTTATCTGCTGAACCAAGTGACACATCAAACCATGGTAATATCGGATGGAGGCGCCACGCTGTTTGATGGCTCCTATCAGAGCTATATCGAGCATCGCAATCGCCTCAGTATGGATGCTAATCGTGATTCTCGCAAGAAGTCGGTTGCGTCCGAAAAATCGGACGATTCGGACAAAACTGATAAGTTGAATGTTTTTCAACTCTCCCGTGAGAGAAAAAAAGCTGCGAAGGATGTCACTAATCTTGAGGAGAAGGTGTCTCAATTGGAGGAAGAGCAAAAACGTATTGAGAGTATCCTCTCCTGCCCGGAGCCCAATACGGATATGGTTCAATTATCCCAAGAGTATGAAATCATACAAAGCGAATTGACGAAGGCGTTGGATGAATGGGAACGCGCCATTCATCACGCATCGGAAATAGGCGCGAAGGTGTAATTCCTTTCTGAATGATCAGGTATCGCATGAATATCCTGCAAGTTATATCAAGTTCAAAAACTTCCGGTGCGGAAAAGCACATGGTCGTGCTTAGCGAATGGCTCCAGAAGCTCGGGCACAATGTGCTGGTCGTATGCCCCCCGGGAGAGTGGCTGCACGAACAGTTGCGAGCGGCGGGAATCGCTTCCGTGGAGATGCCGCTTCATGGGGTGAAGCCGATTTTTCAACTGAGCCATATGGCGCGCGAAAAACGGATTGATATCATCCATACCCATCTAACCCGCGCCACCTACATAGGCTATTTTGCAGGCTTTATAGCAAGGGTTCCCGTAATCTCAACCGTTCACGTCCTCACAAGAGATTTCGCATACCGATATCTTCCAAAGCAGAACCATTGGCTCGTGGCGGTTTCGGAATATTTGAGGCAGGCTATCATTGCCAGGGGGTATCCCTCCAACCGTGTTCAAACCATCTACAACGGCACGGATTTCCTTGAGGATGAGATTACTTGCAAGGATATGAACCTGTCGCCTCATGATATAGTCACGCCCGCCGTCTCCCTTTGCCTCAGAGCCGAACTTGGATTACCCGCGCATGCAGAGTTGGTGGGGCAATTCGGGCGCGTCGACAGCTTCAAAGGCGCACCGTTACTCGTGAGATCCATCAAGTCGGTGGTGGAGAAAAGAAAGCGAGCGTTCTTCGTTTTTGTGGGATATGCTGAGCCTGGCATTCAACAGGCTCTTTGGGAGTTGGCGGCGCAGGAGGGAGTGGAGGATCGTCTTAGGTTCTTGGGGGTGAGAGATGATGTGCACCGCCTGATGGAGGCGATGGACATCATCACCGCTCCATCGCTGACCGAGACTTTCGGGATGGTTATCATCGAAGCGATGGCTTCCGGCAAGCCGGTTATCGCCACGCGCGCTGGTGGCATTCCTGAAATTATCGAGGATCATCATACGGGATTGCTGGTCGATCGCGACCCTAAGTCATTGTCCGACGCCATTCTGTTACTTCTAGAAAACTCAAATCTCCGCACGGAAATGGGTAATGCGGCGATAATTAGAGCGCGCGAGCATTTCACCGCTCAACTTATGGCGCAGAACATTTTGAACTACTACCAAGGGGTATTAGATCATTGTCGATCCTGAAGGAAAAAAAGGAAAATACACGTTACATTACTTACTCCATATTCGTAATTCTTTTTTCCTTTCTTCTTCATCTCTATCTTGCCGTCCATCTTCCTCTTGATCCCGATGAAACCTATTACTGGGAATGGAGCAGAAGGCTGGCGTGGGGATATTACGATCAAGGGCCGGCGATCGCCGCACTGATCCATATCTTCTGCGGAATATTTGGCGACACCGCCCTAGGCGTGCGTGCAGGTATTCTTCTCTGCATGCTGGGAATGCAAATATATCTATTCCTCTTGGCGAAATCCATTTATGACTCGCGCATCGCATTTTGGTCCGTTCTTCTCATTAGTTTTACGCCTCTCGCCACAGTGGGTGGTTTCGTATCCACATACGACACATGCCTCATTTTTTGCTGGGTGGCGTGTCTTTATCACACCTATGTCGCATTATTCAAAGGGGGTAAAACGCCTTGGATTCTGGCGGGAATAGCCTTTGGAGTCGGGATGCTGAGCAAGGATTCGATGGGTCTGTTCGCTCTATGCCTGTTATGCTATTTGGCTATCCAGCCGACAATGCGTCATTGGCTCGCCAGACCGGAACCCTACATGGCGTTTATCATTGGTTTTCTCATTTTTTCTCCCAATCTCATATGGCAATCACAGCATCAATGGATGACATTTTCTCATCTCCTCCATATATCCCGAACAAGCCAGGCGAATCACTTCCTGCGTCAATTCGGCGATTTTGCAGGCTCTCAGGCGATTTTGCTCACTCCCTTGTTGTTCATTGGATTTTTGTATTCAGGAATCATCGCATGTGTTCGTTGGAGGAAAGACGATAACATCAAAGAGCTGTATCTCGCTTGTTTTTCGATTCCGGTGCTTCTGTTTTTTACGCTGCTTGCGGTAAAATCGAAGGTGCAGGGTAATTGGGCCGCTTGCGCATGGCTTACTCCGGCGATATTATATTCCGTAGTTACGCTTAAAAGCGAACCACACCGCAAATATAATCTAATGCGATCTCGTGGGTTTATGGTTATAGCCTTCGTCGTATCATTTTCCATGACGATCCTGGCGGCTTTTCCTCGAATCCGTTCGATGGCGGGCGTCAAGCTTCCCATGAAAATGGATAAAATCAACAAAATGTATGGCGGATCCGAATTGGCTCTTGCCGTATCGATGCAAATTGATGCAATGCAAAAAATGACTGGGCGAACGCCGGTTGTCGGCGCCGCCACCTATGATATCGCCAGCAGATTGGCATTCTATTTGCCCAGCCATCCTCATACACGCTGTTTTTTCCTTTCCACCAGGGCAAACAGTTATTTGTTATGGAACGATGAAGCGGGGCTTAAACCCGGAGGGGACGCCGTAGTTGTGGATAATTTATCGCCATCAACCCCCAAATTTCCCCAATACAGCGCCATATTCAAGAGGGTTGTGTTGGTGAGGAGACTTGAGATATATCGCAAGCCATGGTATGTGAAACCGATTGAAACCTATTATGTCTATCGCTGTTTTGATTACAAACCCAATCCTGCAGTTGAAGTGACTAAGGGAGGATAACGCACCTTGGTTAGAAATAGAAAATGAAAAAAAAAGCCATCACTGTTCCAGTTCTGATGTATCACAAAATTGGGGAACCCACCGTTAACAAAATTTTAAACATTAGCGAGAGTGATTTTCGCAAGCAGATTCGTTTTTTGCATGGGTTGGGTTACGAAGCTGTAACATTTGCCGAAACCGTGGCAGGGGTGTATGATGACGCCCCCCTTCCCAAAAAGCCTCTGTGTCTTACATTTGACGATGGTTACCTGGGTCTTATGAAGCACGCCAAACCTATTCTGGATGAGTTTGGATGGAAGGCGACCCTTTTTATACCAACCAAATGGATCGGACAGTTGAACCACTGGTGTAAGCACCATGAGAAACCTCTGTCTCAACTCATTGGATTGGATGACATCAGGGAATTGCATAAACAGGGATGGGAGATCGCCGGTCATACTCACAGCCACGTTCACCTGGACCGGATTGGAATTGATGAGGCTGAAAAGGAGATAGCTTTCGGAACTTCAGGCATCGAGGCGATAATAGGGCGGGCGCCCCATACATTCTGCTATCCGTATGGTGGTTATAATCAGGATACGATCGCATTAGTAAAAAAATACGGATATGTTGGAGCTTGCACAACCAAAAGCGGAATTGCTATGAAAACGGAGGACCCGTTTCTTATTCCCAGGGTTAAAATCGCTACGAGAGACGGAATAGCCGGTCTCATTTATCGCATGTGGATACGCCCGTTTTTAGGTTGAAAGATGATATTCGTCATGCAGTCGCACTGATGAGGTCGCATAGGGAATGTACAACCTCCTCCACACGCTCTGCATCCGTATCTTGCGCCATAACGCGAACGAGCGGTTCCGTTCCCGATGGTCTAACTGAAAGCCATTCCGGTTTGGTTAATTTCGATCTCGCATCGGAAATGGCCTTTTGAATTGCAGGATCCGATTTCCACGCCAACCGGTCTTTCACTCGCACATTTTTCAGTAACTGCGGACAGGTTCTCACTACTGAAGCAAGCTCGAACAAAGGTTTCCCTTCGTTTCGCATCACCTTCAATATCTGTAATCCTGTCACCATCCCATCTCCGGTCAGAGTTAAATTTGGTAGGAGAATATGACCGGATTGTTCTCCGCCAATGAGGGCGTGGATGCGATGCATCTCCTCCGCCACATAACGGTCGCCCACATCCGTGCGTATCAGTTGAATGCCCGCGTTGTTAAGCGCGACCTCCAACCCTGCGTTGCTCATCACCGTTGCCACAACGGCGGCGGGATTTAAGACCCGCATCTTCTTCATGTTGAGTGCGCAAATCGCCATCATTTTGTCGCCGTCGACGATGTCGCCGTTTTCATCGCACATCATAACTCTGTCGCAATCCCCGTCAAATGCCAAACCCGCAGCCGCGCCAAACTCCTTCGTTTTTTGGGAGAGATGCGCTGGATGAGTGGAGCCACAATCCAAATTGATATTCACCCCGTCAGGTTCGTGATGAATGACGCAGACCTCCGCGCCAAGTTCTGAAAAAAGTTTCGGAGCAATGTCATACGCAGCCCCGTTTGCGCAATCCAAAACGATTCGCACACCCTTGAGTGAGAAATCCACCATTCGCAATAGGTTTTCAAGGTATTCATCGCGCATGCTTTCATCTTGGCGGGGGACGCCTATGCTGGCGGCTAATGGGCGAGGAAGCGTCTCCCATTGGCTCATCGCGTTCTCAATCTCCTCTTCGACTTCATCGCTAAGCTTCCTTCCATCATTGCCGAAGAATTTGATACCGTTATCCTCGTAAGGGTTATGCGATGCGGAAATTACCACGCCCGAAACGGCTTTGTGGCGCAGTGTGAGCCTGGCGACCGCAGGGGTCGGAATAACGCCAATACTGATAGGAATAGCCCCCATGCTGGATAATCCGGCGTTCAGTCCAGCTTCGAGCATCAATCCCGAGAGGCGAGTGTCTCTGCCAACGAGAAAATGACGTTCCGAGGAGTGACGTCCCAACACATACGCCGCCGCCATGCCAAGGACCATCGCCACATGAGGGGTTAAAGTTTCGTTCGCCACCCCTCGAATGCCATCAGTGCCAAACTTTGGGAAAGGTGCGCTCATTCTTTTACAGCCACCCTCACTTGAGCGGGGCGTAACACTCGGCCTTTTAACGTATAACCTTTCTGGATCTCGTCAAGGATTGTGTTTTCATCGTGCTCCTCATCCTCAACCCGAATTATGGCTTCATGGAGGTTCGGATCGAATATTTCACCCACGGATTCTATTGGTTCCACACCGTTTTTGGAAAGAAAATCCTGCATCTGTCTCATTATCAGCGTCACACCATTTGACAACGCTTCGAATGCCTGATTTTTTTCCGCAGAGGCGATCGCTCTTTCGAAATTGTCCAAGATAGGCAGAAGGGATCGAAGAAGCTCGGAATTGGCGAATGAGATTGCCTCCTTTTTCTGCTCCTCATTGCGACGGCGGAAGTTTTGATATTCCGCTATGGCGCGCATGTAGAGGTCATGCTCCGTATCCACCTGCTTTTGCAGTTCTGTAATCTTATTGTTTAAATCTGCATTCGGACTTAGACGATCATCTGTGCTCTGGTTCACATCCTCGGATGTAACCATGTTCTTATCATTTCTTGGCTCCTCGGCAGCCTCCTCCTCAATGGAGAGTGGCTCATCATTCGATTTTATCGCCTCCGGCGAAATCTCCACGGATGCTGCGGGTTCCGGTTCATCGTGATTATCCTTATGGTTATCGTGTTTCGTATGACGAGTCATTATTCAACTCCTTTTATGGTCTGAAAAGCCAGCCCTACATTCATGACATCAAATCCTGTAGAGACTGCAAAACATTGACGTATCTGAAAATATCACCGCACCATCGCCAAGCGCGATATGCACACAAAAGGGTTCAGCACATCGAACGCTGAACCCAAACTTAACTCAATCCAAAACGGTGCGTGACAGCATATTTGACAATTGACGCGACATCGTATCCACAGCCGCGACGGCGCGATCATAATGCATCCGAGTGGGACCTAACACCCCCAAATAACCAGCAGTTCTTTCGCGTATGTGATAACTGGAAACCACAAGACTGCATTCCGACATGTCCGTGACATCCGTTTCATTGCCAATGAATACGGTCACACCTTGATTGGTGGGTATTCGCAGAAAAACCCGCCAAAGAATACTGCGCTGATCCAGGAGGTTCAGAAGTTGCTCCAATTTCATAACATCGTGAAACTCTCTCTGGCGCAATAAATTCACTGCACCTTCAAGAAAAACTTTATCATTTGACAAATGTGTGGTCATTTCCTTAATGATCTGTTGTATCGCTGACAGGATTTGCCTATCTGCAAGGATATCATTGGACAAAACAATCAGGTCCATTTTCGTGATATCCTTTAAATTGCGCCCAGAGACATTCATGTTCACTATGTTTGTGATTTTTTGAAGTTGTGAATCTTTAACCGCCTGATCCACCTCTATCAAATGGTGTTCAATATGTCCTGATTGGAAGAGTGTCACGAAAAGAATGTGATGCGTACTGGCGGAGGATAGGAAAATCCTCTGCACGGATGCTTCCGAAATGGAGGGAAAGATCGCCACGGAAGGATATTGAGTCATATATGCGAGAAATTTACACGTTAATTGTATCAACTCCTCCGCAGCAACGGATGATTCATCAAAGGCGCGAAAAGATTTCGTGACTTCATCCTCAATCACACTCGGCTTCATAAGACAATCCACGTAATATCGATAACCCAAATTGGAGGGGATGCGTCCAGCCGATGTGTGAGGTTGAAGCAAATACCCCATATCCAGCATTTCAGCCATCTCATTGCGTATTGTAGCGGACTTACATCCAAAGTCATAATGTGATACCAGCCAGTCCGAACCAATTGGAGAAGCTGTCTCCACATAATCATTGATTATGGCGTGTAGAATCTGTCCTTTCCTATGATCCATTGCTATCATCCCTGGGAAACAAGGGTATATAATAAAGAGAATTGCAAATATCCCTGCTTAATCGCAAGCAATTTCAATAACGGCGTAAACTGTGTTTTTTACGATTTCCATTGTTTATTATAATCCTCTTGGCGGTTATAAGTCAACCGATAGGTAGGAGGAGTGCAATCCATTGCTCATATGCTGGTTGCTACACCAACCGCATTTTTCGTATATAATAATGCATTCAAGGATAAAAGAGAGCGATCTGTTCATCAATGCTGCTTCCCTATTCAAGTGACCGTCCGCCTAAGAATGTACCCATAACGGTCATAATTCTCATTCTGATCCATTACTTAATATTTGGCGTCTTCGCGATATTCTGGAAACTAACAAATGGGAACTCCCTGCTTGTTCTTTTCACGAACCTATCCTTGGTACCATACCAGATGCATTGGTACTCCTTTATTACGTATGGCTTTTTGCATGAGGATGTATTTCACCTCTCAGTCAATATGCTTTTCCTGTGGGTTTTTGGCAGCAGTGTCGAGGATGCGATAGGCTGGTTGAAATTCCTACTTTTTTACCTTATGGCAATGATGGTCACCGGCGCGATTCAAGCGATCATTGTATTAATGATTCCCGGGACCGACCATATGATGCCCATAATCGGAGCTTCCGGGGCGATTTCAGCTTTGATGGGTTTATACGCAGTAAGATTTTACCGTTCGAAAATTCGATTCGTGGGTGTTCCTTTTCAAATACCCGCCATTCTAGTGCTGGCGATTTTTCTCATCTCGGAGATGACGATGGCGGCTCTGTCGCTTCATCACGAATTCAACCAACTCTTCAATGCAGTGGCGCATTGGGCGCATATAACAGGTTTCCTTTTTGGCATACTTGCGGGGCAATCGTTTCATATGTATCACGAAGGGCGGAGAGATTACGTCACAACATCCGCTGAAAAGGACATGAAGCACGGGTCACATGTCTCAGCGGCGATGAAATGGGATCATCTTCTTGCGTTGCAACCGGAGAATCTCAAGGCGCTCAAGGAATCGGCTCGTTGCTGGATTCTCGCCGGAGAAAGGGAGCCTGGGCTCCAGAGATATGGGCGTTTGTTGAGCGCCCTGCTGAAAGAAGGAAATCAAAAGGAGGCGTTGGCTATTTACGCTGATATGCGCACCATTGATCCTCAGCTTATTCTCTCTTCATCAGAAACGCTCAAAGTCGCCTCATACATGGAGGAAAACGGGGATTGGAGAGCCAGCTTGGATATTCTGCAGGCCTTACTGGATTCGTCTCATTCCACACCGGAGACAGAGATGGTGCATTTGCGAATTGCGACCCTTCTGACGAATAGCGGTTCGCATAATCTGGAAGCGGCGGAGCGCTTGGCGGATTTTATCTCAGATTATCCAGATAGCGATTTCAAGGGGTACGCGGATCGTATGTTAAATCAAGTACGAGAGAGGCTTCACGCAGAAAATGAGATGTCTGATGAGAGCTGACGGTATAGTGAAGTCACGAACTTCGTTTCTTTTCAAAAACAGCTTTGGATTCACGAGCGATCAAGCTTTATTTTGCAGCGGCAAGCGGTTCATAGTTGATTGTGCGAGCAATTGCACGATACATTACGTACATTCATTCATAAGGAAAAATCCAACATCGCCTTCATGAAAACACAGGGAGATTGTATTAATGCATAAGATCACGTTAATTCCAGGGGACGGTATCGGTCCCGAAGTCAGCAACGCGGTAGTCCAAATCATGGATCACGCACATGTGGATATCGATTGGGAGAGAATGGAGGCTGGAGCCGAAGTAATGCAAAAACACGGCACCCCGGTACCCGATCAGGTCATCAACTCCATATCCCGAAACCGCGTAGCGTTGAAGGGACCCATCACCACACCAATCGGGAGCGGCTTTGCCAGTGCGAATGTCACACTTAGAAAAAGACTAAGCCTTTACGCCAACGTTCGCCCAGTGAAGAACATTCCTGGAATCAAGACGCGTTTCGATAACGTGGACATCGTGATTCTTCGCGAAAACAGCGAAGATCTGTATTCGGGTTTGGAGCATGTGGTGATTCCCGGTGTGGTGGAGAGTCTGAAAATCATCACCGAGGTTGCCTGCATGCGGATTGGGAATTTCGCTTTTGAGATCGCAAGGGAATGGCACCGGACAAAAGTGACCGCAGTGCACAAGGCGAACATCATGAAGATGGCGGACGGGTTGTTCCTAGAATGCATGCGTAAATGCGCCAGGGATTATCCCGAGATCGAATACGAAGAGCTTATCGTCGATAACACCTGCATGCAGTTGGTCACCCGCCCTGAGCGTTTCGACGTGATGGTTATGGAGAACCTCTACGGTGACATTATCTCCGACCTTTGCTCAGGACTTGTGGGCGGATTGGGGGTTACGCCAAGCGGAAACTACGGCGCCGGTGGAACCGCGCTGTTCGAGGCGGTTCATGGATCCGCGCCGGACATAGCAGGAAAAAACTTGGCGAATCCGATCGCCATGATCCTTTCGTCGGTTTTAATGCTGCGGCACATTCATGAAACAGAGAAGGCGGATATGATTGAGAAGGCGGTTCATGCTGTGTTGGAGGAGGGTAAGTTCCTAACTCGCGATTTAGGGGGTGTTGCAACCACGACGGAAATCACAAACGCCATTATTGATAAAATGGAATAAAAGTTCTCATATTGTCCGGTATTTGCATCACTAGCATCCAAGGATTGCTGGCATTTCTTTCTAATATGTGTTTTTGAAAACCTTGACCGACAATTTGACGGTATGATTCATTTTCCCTGGTGATGCCCACACCAACGCATTATTTACAGCGGACCAATCCACATCCGGGGTTTTGACGCTGCAGATGTCGTTCACTTTTTCGTTCCGAGAATTAATTGCAACCGCTTCTATGTTTTCATGACTCTGTCGCAGAGCCCCAATGATATTTGAAGCAAGAAATGCGCATCCGAAATAACCGGAGTTGTCAGCAGGAGACACCCTTTTGAATTTTCCGGTGGAGAGTGTTACAATCCATAGTGAGTACGATCGAGCATTCAATGGATCGTTCGCGAGAGTGAGAAGAATACTCTTCCCATTAGGATTCCAAGTGATACCGACAATTCGATGCGGTAATCCCTCTGGAATGAAGAATCTCTGGAATTTCGCATAACCGACGGGAACGATATACAACTCCTCCATCTTCTTGCAGGTGAGGCTTCGCAGTATCCCTTGACGGTAAGCCAGACGATTACCGTTCGGGGACCATGAGGGAAAATCCGTGTCCGCATACTGATCATACAAGGGAGTTGCGTCATCGGGATTGGTAATGGGAAACTCACGCAGGAACATATCGGATTCGTCTTGCTCGCCGTCGCCCATGAAAGCGAAATGCCGCCCGTCGGGAGAAAACGCGATGGATCTGTAATAAGTGAGGGTACCCTTGAAATCATGTCCGTGCAGCGCGAGCGGAGTGTTCAGGTCGCCGGACAAGGATACGCGATACAGGTTCACGCATCGCACCTTTTTTCCGCCTATTTCATTCCAATTTCCCACCTGATAAGCTATGGATCGGTCATTCTCGCTCCATGCAGGCCCCTCCCTTGCCATCCATTGCGCATAATCCGGACGGAACACACGATTGTGATCCAGTTCAAAGGAAGGGGTAAGGGGAGTCGCTTTACTCAAAGCTGCATCAGTAAGATACAACCTCATGTAGCCATTCTCATAAAGGCGAATAAAACAGATGAATTTCCCATTATGCGACCATCGCGGTGCGATATCCTCATAGGGAACGTTAGATAAATTGACAGGGGCCTTACCCCTTTTCCCACAGGATGTTAATTCGCATAACAAGAGAGCCATAACAACCATTGCCCAAAAACTTACGATGGGTTTGCTGGTTTGTTTGGCTCTCTTTATGATATGAACATTGCTATGCTGGACGGAACACTCCATTGGAATTTGTTAACCCGCAATCTTTTCCAATTCATGCAGGGAGGAATCCTCGATATCCTTATGGAGGCTATTGCCATGAGAATCCATCGTCACCACGGCGATAAAGTCTTTTGCTTGGAGATGCCACATCGCCTCCGGTACGCCAAACTCCTCGAGGAAATCCACTCCGATGACATCGGGTATGCTTTGCGCGTAAAACTGAGCGGCACCTCCGATTGCGTTCAAGTAGACCGCTCCGACATCCTGCAGAGCCTTCAGCGTTTTGGCTCCCATGCCACCCTTGCCGATCACAACTCGAATGCCGAACTTTTTCAGAATATCCGCCTGATACGGTTCTTCACGTATAGAGGTGGTGGGCCCTGCGGCGTTCACACGCCATTTTCCATTTTCATCCTTCACCATCACCGGACCACAATGGTAAAGCGCCGCACCCTCCAGATTCACCGGAGAATCATGAGATGTAAGATATTTATGAAGCGCGTCTCTGCCAGTGTGCATCGGACCGCTGATGGAGACAACATCCCCCACCTTGAGTTTCCTCGCCTGTTCCTCCGAAAGAGGAGTCGTAAGGTGGATCTCTGTTCCAGTGATGATATGTTCATCAGGTCTCACCATTAAGTTAGGTTTTGAATTCCTGAATATCCACTCTCTTATTTCAAAGGTATCCGGATCCATTTTAACACCCATCCGCCTATAAGCCCAGCAGTTATAAGCCACCGAGACGAAAAAGCTGGCAGGCAAGCGGTTCAGCGTGCCTATCTTGCATCCCAGTAGTGTCACGTTTCCGCCAAAACCCATGGTTCCGATTCCAAGCTTGTTCGCCTCCTCCATAATCATGGTTTCAAGTTTGGCGAGTTCGGGTATCGGGTTGGTATCATTCATGGAACGTAATAATTGCTCCTTGGCGTGATTGTATCCGCTAGTTCGATCACCGCCAACGCACACACCCAGTATGCCCGCACTGCATCCTTGCCCCTGGGCTTGATAGACTGCGTGGAGAATACATTTATGAACTCCGTCAAGATCGCGGTTCGCTCTGCCAATACCCTCCAATTCGCAGGGGACGGAGTATTGTATATTTTTGTTCTCGCATCCTCCACCCTTCAATAGGAGCATTATTTCAATCTCGTCTTTCTCCCATTGCTCGAAATGCACGACCGGCGAGCCCGGTCCAAGGTTATTCCCTGAGTTCCTGCCAGTAATGCTATCCACGGAGTTTGGGCGCAATTTTCCACGGCGGGTCGCCTCGTCTATCGCCCAATGGATTGCCTTTTTCATCTCTATCTGATTTGTTGCTACCGGACAGTGGATGAAGAATGTGGGCATACCCGTATCCTGGCAGATTGGAAGAACGCTATCGCACGCCATATCGATATTTTTATTGATGATGGACATCGCCTGTCCTGACCTGGAACCTTGTTTCTCCAATAAAGCCGCCTTGGATATGACTTGACGCACATCGGATGGGAGATTTGTGGAGGTTTGAATTACAAGTTCGAGGATGTTGGCTTGCAGTGAGTTCATTTCAAGCTCCTTTGAGATGATATGAGATATTGTAAATTCATGAAAACGGAGAGTTGTCGCTTGATTTGATACGCAATCAACACTCACTTTTGAATTCCGCAGATGCCTGATTTGATATACCATCCAAAGAGGAATGATAAATCCCAAAAGATCAGGTAATTGTAAATTCCGCATGATGTAACTTACCAAACGTAAATCGATCGATAAGAGTATTCTCTTTCGAATACCGGAATCACAGCGGATGTATTTATTTTACGCTTTTATAAATTTCATGCATGGATCTGCCGAATCTCAGCCTCCATGGCATTATCATTGATTCGATCATAACCTTGCGGGAAATCTTAGACTTGCCCAATCTTCTATCCGTGAAAACTATAGGACTTTCGACTATTTTCAAACCCAAGTGGAATGCAACATAGGTCATTTCCACTTGGAATGCGTAACCGTTCGAATGGATTCGCTCCAAGGGAATTCTATTCAATGCCTCTCGTGTGTAGACACGAAATCCGCTGGTGGCGTCCGTAACCCGTAACCCGGTGATATTTGCCACATAAGAGTTCGCAAAACGGCTAAGCAAAAAGCGATGATAGGGCCAATTGGCCACTCCTCCATCGGGACAGTATCGAGATCCAATAACTAACTCATACTCGGTTGCTTCGGAAAACATTCGAGGAAGATATTTCGGATCATGAGACATATCGGCGTCCATCTGCGCCACTCGATCGTAATCCTGTCGCACCGCGTGGAGATATCCGTCCACATAGCTTCGACCCAATCCCCGTATTCCCGTGCGGATCATCACGCTGATTCGTTGATCATCCTTGTAAGTGTTCTTAACGAGACTGGCGGTGCCGTCAGGAGATTGATCATCCACCACTAGGATGTCGGTTGAGGGAATCTCCGCCAAGAGCCTGTCAATGAGTGTGGTGATGTTTTCCTTCTCATTGTAGGTGGGGATAATGATCAATTGTTTGTTTTTAGCCACAAGCGCTCCTGTAGAATGTCCGGTTTGATATTGACACTTACAACTACTGCCGCAGCCTTATCCGAGTAAAAACAGCGAATCGACTTGCCTTTCAAACATCAGTGTGAGATTCGTCCGGAAAATACGTCCTCTATTTATCCTCCCAAAGTCTCTTTCCCACTTCGCCTGCCAAAGCCTGGTGTGTCTCCTTAAGCAGCGCAGGAATCGGCAGATTCAGCGGACAGCGAGGCAAACACTCTCCGCAATTGGTGCAAAAATCCCCTTGCGAGCCAGGGAACCAGTGATCCGCGCCTCCCACGCGCTTACCGGTTTCGGGATCATGCTGGGCGAACATTTTATACCGGTATTTTCCAAATTCCACCATGTCATAGGCGGACGCCATATTGCGTAATCTCAATATTTCGGGAATGTGCACATCTTCAGGGCAGGGAAGGCAGGCATGACAGAAACTGCAGTAGGTGTCGCCGAGTATCTCCAAAGCGGCGTGCAATCGCTCGAAAATCTCCTCCTCATGCGGGGTTAACGGTCCTTCCTTCTCCACCCCGGGAAGATGAGCATCAAACTCTTCGGCTTTTGCCGCGCCAAGGGAGAGTGTGTGCACTTTTTCCTGAGACAAAAGCCACCGTTGATTCATTTGAATTGGGAAATAGGGGGCGCATAAATCCACAAGCTTTTGGGGTGGGTTAAAAAGCAACCCTCCTTTGTCCGAGGGGGATATGATGAAGACACCCATGTCCTTTTCCGTCGCCAAATCCACCGCTGGACGGTTGTATTGATTAAAATAGTAGTAGTGAAGGTTAACGGACTCGAACGCGTTCGTGTTGATGGTATTCATGATAACCTGTAATGGACCATGCGTTGAAAAGCCTATGTGACCAATGATCTTTTCATCAATCGCCTTTTGAACGGCATCCATGCAACCGCCTTTTTTCATCGTTAAATCCAATAATCCCTGGGTGTTAATGCCATGTATATCTAGGATATCCACATAGTCAACATTCATCCGACTCATCGAATCTTCCAGATTTTTACAAAAATCCTCAGCGGTTTGAGTGGGACCGATCTTTGTGGTGAGGATGAATTCCTCTCTTTTAATCAAGCCATCCGATAAGGCGCGACCAATCAGACTCTCACTGGAACCATAGCCTCTCGCCGTTTCAATATGGTTAATACCGAGATCCAAACCTCTTCTCAAAGTCTTGGACACACGCTCATGATGGAGGATCGGGTCTTCCCCCTGCTCCTCGGGAATTCGCATGGCCCCGAGGGTTAAGACGGATATTTTGAGTTCGGTTTTGCCGAAACGACGAAGATACATGGGATTCTCCTTGATGATGATAACACCATCTTATTTTAATCATGTCCGCTGAAGCAGTCAAGTTTTGAGGGATTGCCCGTCCGTTATTGCATGTGCGTCTAACGTGGTTGACGATTTTCGATCAGGTATATTAATTATGTACCTGAAGCGATTGCATGGTGAATCGCATTGCCCCTATTTAAGCTGCGATTTGAACCAGATTAAAAATGCATATCGTTAACACTTAGTCGCATACGAACAGAGGAGGATATGGACTCATATCTTAATAGTGAGAAATTCAACATGGATCGGTTTTCAAAATCCTTCCCCGCCACAGGCTTTATCGACACGCTCCTGCTCGTTCTCGCATGGGCGTATCTTCACATCACTCACTCACTCACCGTTCAAAAAGACGCATTTGTGCTCATCGCCACAATCATATCACTTTTCGCCTATCTCTGCCTTTTATATGTGCGTAACAGGTGGTCATCCAACCTCGTAGTCGGGTTCTACGCCATTGCCCTGACAATTAGATCGTTATTTCTCTGTCTCCCCATAGCGAGAAATCAACCAGTCAACATATGGCTTTTTTCCTTCTTCATTCCCATCATCCTCCTTCAACTGATCGTACCTCCGGAAAAAGCGAAAGGCGGATATGCATTCATCGCGATAATATTATGTTTTCTAATCCTTTTTCACCCCGTCTTTTTAATCGCCGCGCATACGCTTTGGAAGCCTCAAATTGCGCAGATGATATACGTTTTTACGCTACTGACACAGGCCGGGGTTTTTCTTGGGGCTTACGTACAAGACCCCAATCCGTCATTTATCCGAATCCCTTCGGGAGTGCAGCCCTCGGCTTCAGGCAAGACCCTGACATCCGGAGAGATGGCTCTTGCGCTGGGGTTGACGATGCGAGTTGGGCGTATGATGCTCGAATCGGGAGCCGCCAGTTTCCGCACCGAACAGGCGATGCAGAGGGTAGCCGCAGCCTTGAGGGTGGGCAGGATGGAAACCTACCTCACACCTAACGGTATCATTGGGTCGGCGTATTCCGGAACCGAGCATCGCACGCAGGTCGCTAGGATATCCAGGCTCAGCGTAGCAATGAATAGAGTGACTGCCTTGGAAAATTACACGCATCATCTCATACCCGACACGGATCCGGAAGAAATAAGACGGTTTCTCTCCGACTTGGATGGGGAAGGCCCAGCTTACTCCAAAACGGCTTATGTCTTGGCGGCAGGCACCGCATGCGGAGCCTTGGCGGTGGTGCTTGGGGGAGGCATTGGGGAAATTGTCGCGGCGGGTGTGGGGGCTGGAATCTCACAGATGCTGAGAATCAAGTTAACCCATATGCGAATGAACCCATTCTTGCTAACCACGCTTTGTTCCGCGTTGGCTACGGCAGTCTGTTTGCTGCTTGTCGTTGTTATTCACCCGGTTCATCCCAAAGCGGCGATCGCCGCTTCGGTGTTGTTTTTGGTGCCAGGGGTGCCGTTGGTGACTTCCATCGTGGACCTTTCCAGGCTGGACATACTTCCGGGTGTGAACAGGGGCATGCTTGCCTTAATGCTATTCATCGGAATTGCTTTGGGTATGCTGGTTATCTTGGGTTTGACTGGTTATAATCTCTTTTAGGGAAAATCATGCAATTAGCGGACGCGATAATATTATGGCTGGTGGGATTCATCGTAACCCTAGGGTTTGCAGTGCTTTTTAATGTCCCTATGAAAGCGCTTATGAGCGTCTCCGTGATCGGTGCATTTGGATTACTGTTACGAGGCGTTATGAAAGCGGATGGAGTCATCCTGGAGTTGGCTACGCTCTGTGGCTCGCTTTTTATTGGGTTGGCTGGATTTTGGCAAGCCCGCAGGATAAACACTCCGCGCTTGGTTTTTACCATTACCGGCATCATCGCCATGGTTCCCGGTGTGCCCGCTTACGAGATGCTTCTCTATTTTCGAAATTACGATGTTCTTCAGGGGATGCAGAGCGGATTTAAAGTGGCTTTAATCACAGGTGCGATAGCTGGGGGATTATCGCTTGCAAGGGCGTTAACGGAGTTGGAATGGAGAACCGTCGAAGAGCATTCGGACGATTAGATTCTCAACCGCGTTACATGCTCCTTAAGCGTTTCGGTTACGATCTCTAATTGCCGCCATGTGGTCTCTTTGCCAAGACTGAAACGAATTCCGGAAGACGCCTCCTCCTTTGAAAGCCCAAGCGCGATCAGCACATGCGAAGGCTCGATGGATCCGGAGGAGCATGCGGAGCCTGATGAGGCGGCGATCCCGTACCGATCCAAAAGCATGAGCAATGTCGCCCCGTTTACACCTTTTACGCTGATATGAACATTGTTTTGCAAGCGATATGTGCGATGCCCGTGAAGCTTGATATCAGGGACTTCTTCAAACAAGTGTTGAATAAAACGATCGCGCAATTCCGCCAATCGTAAACTCTCAGACTCCCTTTCGGCGTAAAGCAACTCGCAAGCCTTGCCAAACCCCACAATCCCCGCGACATTCTCCGTTCCCGCCCGCCTCTCTCGCTCTTGCGATCCTCCGTGTATCAAGGCGTGGAGTTTCACTCCCTCGCGTATGTAAAGAACTCCTGAACCTTTTGGACCATATATTTTATGGGATGAAAAACTGGCAAGATCGCATCCAATACCGGATTTGGCGGATTGTCCTCCCAGATGGATCGGCAAATGGACGAAGCTCTGGACGCTATCGGTGTGGAATAGGGAACCGTTTTCATGTGCGATTTTCGCAAGTTGCGCTATATCCTGAACAACGCCTATTTCGTTATTGGCATGCATGATGGAGACCAAGGCGGTGCGCGGGGTCAGTGCGTTACGCAAATCATCCGGATTCACCCGTCCATCTTCATCCACGGGCAATATCGTTAATTCAAAACCCAATTCTCTAAGCCAGAGGGCCGTGTGAAGCACCGCATGATGTTCAATGGCGGAAACAATGAAGTGATTTCGATCCTTTGGGGCGGCGAGCATTACTCCAATAATCGCCTGATTATCCGCCTCGGATCCTCCGGATGTAAAGCATAGTTCGCCATATTCCGTATTTAAGCATTCCGCTATTCGATCCCGCGCCGTATCCAGCGCCATTTTAGCCTCGCGGCCTATGACATGCTGGCTGGACGGATTACCGAAACAGGATTGAAGGTATGGCTCCATCTCCTCAAGGACGCGCGGGTCCAAGGGAGTTGTGGCGGAATAGTCCAAATAGATACGATTTTGCATCATGCTTACATACCCACTCCAGCATCGGACATATCCTGCGATTGGTAATAGAGGAACATTGTCTGAGCGAGCATCTTTTCCGGGGTGGAAAAAGAGACATTAACACTGACTGAGAGATAGGGGCGAATATCCTGTTTCGTAATGGTCGGATCGGTTTGCAGGAAATAGATCAATGCCTGATCCTCACTCTGATTTTCGATGAAATTCATCACTCCCTCCTTGCGATAACCCCATCCGGGCGTTTGACCAACGACGACGGAGCACACTGCATGATCCAGATCGCTGGGTGTGATGGTGATGTCGTCGGAAACGGTGTTACACGCCAAGGCGAATAGATTTTGCAGCGAGGGAGACAGGGAGCTATAAGCCAACCCTGTTGTCTTCATTTCATTTCGTTGAGATCCATTCAACGCATGCCAGAATTGCAGGACGGGACGAACTGAATCCAACACATCCATATGAGGCACGATGGGCCATTGCAACACCATTTTTTTCAATGTGTCGTATTGCAAGTCCGGAAGACTGCACATATCCGCGAACGTATCGATGTTCCAACTCTCGTTTTTGTCTTCTTTTTCCCAACGTTTCACATCCTCGGCGGGAGGCTCCTCGGCGATTTTTAGCGCATAGAGAGGGCTCTTCACAAAAACAAACGGAGGATTAAGCGCAGCTTCATGGTTAGTGGAAACCGCTAACTGAGTAAGGATTGTGGAAACCGCTTCATTTTGAAAATTAGGCGGAGGCAACGTGGAATCCCAAAAGGAATCCGCAATGACATTGACAGGATGCGTCTTGTCCAACTCCAGTAACTCATCTCCAAGGCTCACGCGAGTTTTATTGGATGCTGAGGTCAATGTGATTTTGGTATCCAAATCCGGACTTTGCAGTGGCTGGGGTGTGGATTCCCTTGCACTTTGAACGGAGCCGTAAAACATGGGGCTTGGCAACTGTCCACGTTGCATGTTGGGGGCGTATTCCCCCAAGTCACTTACCAAGGTGGTGTACCAGTGAAGGGTTTGGCTATTGGGGGTGAAGTTTTCGAAGGAAATGGACAGATTAACATACTCCTTTGATGGTTTCGCATCTTTTACATCCGGAGGAGTGAATGGATCCGATTGCGCAAAAGGGTATCCCGCTATGACGCTCAACGGGATATCCGAAACCTCCTGGATATAATGCCGTTGAAAAGTGACGAAGGGAACATGAAATAATCCGTTGAGTTGGTTGGTTGTAAGAGTGCATAAAAAACGATATACGAATCGCATCCCGGGGGTATCTTGCAGCATATTTCTTATCACCGCCATCTCCAGCCTGATTTGTCTTGCTTGAGATGGAGTTTGAGCCGAAAGTAGTTGCACATTCAAAGTATTCATCTCTGGAAGAAGCTGACTGTCAGGGTATTTGTCCACATCCCGAAACACTCTTAACTCATCCTGCAATGCATCAATCGGCTGACTGATAATACCCGCCTCTTCCTTCGTCAATTCAGCAGTCTGGGCTTTCTGTTGCTCTGATGTTTGATAAAGACGATAGGATATTCGTTTCCCCATCATTTCTTTTTCCCATGTGAAATGAAAGAAGGCGGCAATGGATTGCAGAATTTGACTCAGAGGCAAATTATGGGCGATTAGAGTGAAGTGAACTTCGGTAACCGATTTGTCAGGGAAGAACTTAATACCCGAAGTCTCCTCCAGATCAGCAAGAAAATCCAGCATGGATTTATCATGAAATGCAAATGATTTGGGCGCTTCCATTCGCTCATCGCCTTGAAACGGGTTGATGGAGGTTGTTGAACCGTTTACTATCGTCCCTGCGAAGCAGGAATTCAAACCGCTAAGTATAAGAAATAGGATAATCCAGCAGGTCGGGCAGGATTGAGAAAACTTTGGCATCACTTTATTCCCGGGGTGATTGTAAATCCCACTATTGTGTCTCTTGACGCTTTGTTTGAACTGAAATCACCATATTACGCCATTCATTACGTGAAGATTGATGAAATTCTCATCCAATCTCCCTTTGTTATATCACAAGATTCAGCGCCGTAATACCGGCGAGGATCAAAACGGCTGAGTTGAACGCTTTCTGAGGAATGATGGGGAGGAGCCATTTGCCAAATAGAATGCCGACGCCAACGATAGGAAACATGATAAGGTCAAACCTGAGGGATACGGAAGTCATCATAGGTGAATGAGGCAGGGCGTATGACAATCCGATATATAAGGGCAGTTTCGTTACATTCACCATAAAAAAGAACCACGCGCTAGTGCCCATAAACTCTTCCTTGGACATATCCATCGCCTGCAGATAAATAGTCATCACCGGCCCCGCCGCGTTGGCAACCATCGTAGTAAAACCAGCAGCGCCTCCTGTTCCCGCAATGGTAGCGGTGGAATGCGGAGTTAACCTGTCACCGAATTTTTGTCTTATAAGATGCAGTGCGAGCATAATCAATACAATGGTGCCGATAATCACATCCGTAATATCCTTGTGATGCGGCGCCTTGGGAGGAGTTTTAAGGAATAAGATTGTCCCGGCGACGAATCCCGTCAACACCCAAGGAATCAATTTCAGAAGCTTATCCCATTGCGCATGTCGTCGATAATAAAGCACGGCGAAAATATCACCGAGTATCAGCATCGGTAACATCGCGCCCGCCGCTAATCTGCCACGAAATATGACAGCGATGAGCGGAGCAACCAATATCCCCGCGCCTGGAAGCCCTGTTTTTGAAAAACCGAGCAAAACAGCCGCAAAGACGCCAAAAAACCATTGTACTGTTGTTAGACTCATTCCCTAACCTTATGGGAGATTTATATCGACAATCCTTGAAGGGCAATCATAAAGTAAGTCGCTGAATAATCATGGATGCTCGTCACATTGGATTATGTTCAAACACCAAACGCGCTTTGATGAGATGCATGCGATGGCAGGAACTGAATGCCACACCATGGCTATGCTTTTTACGCCTTTTCGCTTGAGACTTCCGGCTCCGGTCGAAGATGATGCCATAACCACATGATGAAGAGTATCAATAATACGGCAAGAATAAGCGCGTCGGCTTTGTGAAAATAGGTTTTCAATATATCCCACTGCTGCCCGAGTTTCATCCCAATCCATGCCAGAAAATAGCACCAGGGGAGGGAGCCGATAAAGGTAAGTGCAATGAAGGGTGCGAATTTCATTTTGGAGACGCCTGCGGGCAGCGAAATAAATGTCCTTACGACGGGGAGTAATCTTGAAACAAATACCGCCCAGCCCCCCCACCTGGCGAACCAGACGTCACCGTGCTGGATGTCCCTTTTTCGAATGAGGAGGTATTTGCCATACTTTTCAACAAAAGGACGCCCGCCAATGATTCCCACCCACCATGCAAGCGCGGAACCCACCGCACAGCCCAGAGCCCCCGCCAGCGCCACGAATAGAAGATTGAATGGTTGCATTGGAGGAGTTTGGGCGCTTGCCACAATGGCGACAGTCAACGCTCCGGAGAATGGCATAATGACTTCGCTAGGCAGAGGAATACAGGCGCTCTCTATCGCCATAAGCGTAATAATGCCAGGATATCCTAACGTTCTGATGACGTGCATAATCCACAGTGCAATAATTTCCGTTATGCTGTGCAACGTTGTCTCCTTCCGCAGGTGTGCGAATCAATCATGGTGTTTTTTTTGTAAAGCGGGGTAACGCTGATTTCGGTCTTCGATTACAGCTTCATAAATTCCGATGATTTTCTCTCCCATGGATGATGGGGTGTATTTTTGCGCATTAAGCAAGCATTTTTGCCGCATTCCTTCTATCCAGGAAGGATTGTCAAGCAGGGAAACAATCGCATTGGAAAACGCCTCAGTATCGGACTGGGTGATGATACCGTCCTCTTCATTGACAACAGTCTCACAAGCTCCGCCTTCGTCCACCACCACGCACGGAGTCCCGGCGGCGCGCGCTTCCGCGATCACAAGCCCTTGCGTCTCAGTTGAGGATGGGAATATGAAGACATCCGCAGCGGAGTAGAAGGGATCCAACTCCGATCTTACCATGGGACCGGCAAGAATGATACGGTCGCCATCCGGAAAACTCTCAACGATTTTGCGACACGCCTCATAATGCGGACCACCGCCGATTATTAGCAAATATGCGTCCTTATGTTTTTGCGCGACCGCCTGGAATGACTCCATGGCAAGTTCAATATTTTTTTCCTGCGCCATTCTACCCACGTACAAAAGCAATTTCCCATCCATTGGGATTTTAAACCGCTCTCTCGCATTCCGTCGAGACTGCTCGCTCACATCCGTCTCAAGGGGCAATGGCACCGCAGTTGGAATCACGGTAATCGGAGTCTCCACCTTGTATTGCCGCAACGATTGCTCCGCGATTCTCGAAGGCACAATGACATGACTGCATCGGTTGTAATACTCCGGTATCCACCATTCCAACAATCCATCCACTGCTTGCTGAGGAAGAAACACCAGATAATGACCATAATGATTGTACAAGGTATGGTAGGTTGATACGAGCGGGATATTATCCTGCTTTGCGATGCGAGACGCCAACAAACCTAAAAAGAATGGGGTATGCGAATGCAAAATATCCGGAGAGATACGCGTGAGATTACGACGCAAATTGGGGAACCAAGGGTAAGAAAGAGGATAATTCGGGTTGAAAGGCGTGCGAACGGATGGCACGCGTAAAATAAACGGGGAATCGTCCACGTAATCGGGGTAATGGGGTGCCACCACCACTACTCTGTGATGATGCGCTCGCAATTCGTCTAACAGTGTACGGACGGACGTGCTTACACCGTTTTGAACGGGTTCGAAAGATTCGGAGAAGATGCCGATGCGCATGGTGGTTTAATATTTATTTCCTTGAAAGGAGACGGGTCTATTGAGTATTAGAAACGTGTATTTTACTTTGTGATTCTAAAAACGACATGATCTCAGCCATCTTGGTGGACTCTCCTCCTTGAGCGAATTCAAGATGTATGATGTGATTCCCATTTGTGACACCGCGAGCAACGTATATGGGTGATTTCAGGATGCGCGAGGCGTCCATATGAGAAATTGTTGGATCGGTGAGCACTTTGATGCTTTGTATCCTTTGCTCTTTCAATTCGCGGCTGTATGTGGCGGAACTGGGATTCATGGATAATAGAACTTCCAAACGACGTGGTGTTATTTCCCACAGATTAATTAATTTCAAACCGATGTCTTTTCTGGGCCGACGCGCATTTCTGGTTTGCTTCAGGGTGCGAACCGTTTTGACCTCCATGGGTTTCGGTTCCGCCTCGACCATCACAGGTTCAACGGGTATTATTTGAGTGGGGTTGGAGAGAATTTCCGTTTCAACTGCAGAGCCCTCGGTGTTGGAAGTGGCAACCACGGTTGTTTCTTGTTTCACATCCATGTCTTCAATGAGAGGGGAGGAATTAGGGATCGAATCCGATTCACATGTCTCAGAAGACTGCGTTTGCTGAATGTCCTCGTTCTTTTCATTTTCAGCCGCCTGTGGAATATCTTCATGCGCCACATTTTCCTGGACCGCTTCGAATTGTTCCTCTTTTTTCTCCGGAACCGGCAACTCCTGCGGCGTAACGGTCGCAACCGGAATATCCGCATGCGCGGCATTTCTAAACTGGGGCAGGTACTTGTCGATAGTGGGGACGTCCACGGATTCGGATAGGTTCTCTAATACCGAGGATTCGCCCTGCCGTATCGAAGTATTGGATATGGGCTCTCGGTTTTGAGGGACTACTACATTTTCCGCAGCAGTATTAATCTGTTGGGCTGACTGGCTTATGTCGCTAACTGGAGATATCCGGTCGCCAGGCGTAACGGAGACAGCCGTATCTGCGACTTCCTGCATCTCATCGGGGTTTTGTGAATCCAGAAATTGTGAATCAAGCCATTTTTGCCACTCTTCGAAAAGCATACCAATCTCCCAAAGTCCAACAATTCATACTACGAAAAACTTAGTTAATTGCAGCGTAAGCTATCAAGGATATTCACCACGCAGAACATTTGATAGGATAGCTATTTTTCCGGAAATTTGCCATTACCATAACAACAAGTTTATTTTACAACATGATACACCGATACCGCATCCTGTCGGAAAGAATTACAGATCGTAAATACATTGACCTCTATCAGTAAATCAGCATGGCGTCACCGAAACTAAAAAAACGTAATTGATTCCTAACTGCGAATTCATAGGCGTTTCGAACGTATTCCATTCCTCCAAAAGCCGATACAAGCATCAGCAGAGTGGATTTCGGCAAATGAAAATTCGTCAACATGGCGTCGATAATCCTGAAGCGGTAGCCAGGTGTGATAAATAACCTGGTCTCTTCGGTTTTCGACTCGACCACTCCGTCTGAAATCGCCGCGGATTCCAACGCTCTCACCGTGGAGGTACCAATGGCGATAATCCTACCCGAAGCGTTATTAATGGTATCCGCTGTTTCCTTCGTAATCGTGTACCACTCGCCGTGCATTTTATGGTGTTCAATCACTCTCTCCTTAACCGGACGGAATGTGTCAATGCCAACATGAAGAGTGATACGCGTCAGTGTAGCGCCCATGGAGTCAATATCTTGTAGTAACTGCCGAGTGAAATGCAATCCCGCAGTGGGAGCCGCAGCGGATCCGGGAAGATTGGAGTAGATCGTTTGATAGCGTTCCTCGTCCGCCAGATGGGAATGAATATATGGCGGCAAAGGGATTTCCCCCTGCCATAAGAGAGAATCTCTCGCTTCAGCGCTCTCAAATAGAAGGATCCGACCTCCATCCTCCGTAACATCGACCGACTGAGCCTTTACACGATTGCCATCATTTAAAAGAATATTCACAAACCGTCCAATTTGCAGTCCTCTTCCAGGATGTACCATCGCCTTCCAGCGATTTCGCCCGACAGGTTGGATGAGAAGTATCTCGGCATTCCCACCGTTATCGCGCACGGCTTTCATTCGACGAGCGGATACTCGCGTATCATTTATGACCACCACATCATCCCGATGAATGTAATCCAGCAGATGCGGAAATGTGGTGTCTTTTACCTCACCGTTTCCGCGATTTAAACAGAGAAGACGTGATTCCCCTCTGGGTGCGGGCGTTTGAGCTATTAATTCAACCGGAAGGTTGTAATCGAAATCATCTAGAAGCATATTAATAAGGGGATGATGCAAATATTCCGCTTTATGCGGCTATGCCAACAAGCCAGCCTGGACTCATGATTGGAACTGCATTTACAACCACCCATGGCGTTTTCAATATTCTTTGAAACGTGCATTTGAATATAGGATAAACGACTTTGAAGCATCCTTCGAATGGAAATTCATTATTCCGAGGTAATTGCCAAGCTCATGAGATCGGGCAAATGTCACTATCTTTTTGTTGATGATACGCTTGATAGCATATTTAGCGATACCCTACCTGCCATTTTCGATATATATTTTAGCGAGGAATGAAGCTGTCTGTCAATGAACCAAGGGGGATGGTGATTATGGTGAACACATATCAATCCTCCCAGTAAAGTGCGCAGATGACACCATCGCGAATTACTACAGGGAGTGTTTGAAGAGTGTATCCGCATGCGTTCAAGCATTCGCCTGTCTTCAGATCAAATATGAGGTGATGCCTCCTGCAGATCACTTGGCTGTCTTGAAAATGACCGTGATCCAAAGGTTCGTTTTGATGCGGGCACAATGAGGAGGAAAGCATTAAATCGCCATTCTCGTTGCGATAGAGGATAAAGTCCTCATCGTTATAAATGTTTACTAATATGGAGGAGTTATTTGGCATATCCTTGCACCCCGCAAGAGGTTTCAGAGCTTGTTTCATGGCTGTAATTTCTTATCCTCTGGAAGCACATATTTGGGATGGTGGGATTCGTCTTCGGCGTCGTTATATGAAACGTTAAAGTTTCCCCATTCATCCGTTTCTCTAATCGATGTTTTCACTGATGGCACCTGTTCGGATGAAATAATCATACCGGAAACGCCTAGGGATATCGCTTGAGTTATTACCGAGGCGGTTGGGAAGGGAACAATCAATTCCAAGGGCGTTAACATGGACCGGCATATGGAACTCACTTGGCGTATCCATTCCTTTTCGCCATCTCCAAATTCCGTGGTATCGGAGCCATCTATCACAATCCTGCTAATCGGATAACCGGTAAGATCATCATCGAGGATATCCCCAATCCGCAGATAAGCAGCCAAACGAACATCGGACACGAAATAATTGTCTGAAATTAATTCCCCGCTTAATTCACGCATGTAATGCTGAATATCGTTGAATCCCTTCAGTCGATATTTTCCGGGAAGGCACAGGGTTAATTCCGCTCGAGTTGCAACTTTGAGGAGTGCGGCGTAATCGAAAGCATTCCTGCCACCCATCACGGTAATAGGTTTCCCATCTGCCAACTCAGCCAAACTGATCAATTTCGACAACTGCTCCCTATCCGATATCTCAAATGGAAGAAGGTCGGCTCCCGCAGTTATGTAAAACGCATCCGCGCCGTTTCGCTGCGCCTGTTCGAAATCATCGATGGTGTTAATCCGTGCGATAACCCGGATCTCCCTGCCATCAATGGTGACCGCAGGCTGATCTTGATAATCTAGATAAAACCGTCTTTTCGGACTAATGTGTTCTTTATCGGATTGATATGCTGCGATAGTCATACCGTCAGGATTCACGAAAATGGCACCATGGTCACCGTCGATAAGGAGGAGGTCCCCATCCTCTATATTGACGAGTAGATCAGGCACACTAATAATTGCCGGAACATTTCCCAAAGGAGCTTCGATCGATGCGTGTTCCGCCACGATGCCAACAACATGCGCCCAAGGGAACGTCATGGCGCTTGCATATTCATAGTCCTGGGCGACAAGAATTACATCCATGGGTTCAAGAGGCGAATCGGAACAGGATTTCGCCAACATCTCAACCATGCGAGCAGGCAGAAGTGGAATTCCGTTCGGAACACGAATGACGCTTGCGCTTCCAAAAGCAGCTCCGGGATAGAGTGATATTCCCTTAAAACTTTTCATGATACAACACCCTTTCCTATACCAAGTTTCATTACGCACTCCGAAGTGAAAAAGTAGCATCGGCTTTGAAAGATCATATCAACAATAATTACATTACGCTAATTGCATGAAAAAGAAATGAAGACGAAGAAATTCGAGAAAAACTTGCTCCTATAGAGGAAGTAATTAGAATGAGCGACCACGGGGCTCACAGATGATACTACGGTATATTGTCATAGTCGTTTGAAAGTAGAATCCCTTTAAAATCGATCCCGGTCGTCAGCCGCTTGCGTGCTATTGAAGGGTGACGCCTCCTTGCTGAAAAATGGTGACATACCCTACAAAAACAATAATGAATGCTGTCAGCACCAATGCGACCAAACCATCACCGTAAGCTAGTCCTCCCATGCTTTTCGGCTTTGATGTCCAATCGGCAAAGGATGCCCCCAGAGGGCGCGTCATGATATAGGCGAACCAAAAGGTAAGGATATCGTTACACTTAAAGACTGTCCTCATGATACCGGGTGTCGCGAAAACCACCAGGAATAACATTCCTGAGGTTAGAAAACCCAAATGAAAGGTGAAGGCGGTAAGATCGCCCAAAGCTGTGCCCAAGGCGAATGTGGTCACCACTGTTGCCCAATAAAAGAGCTCTCTCTTAAAGGTGTATATGCTGTGGATGGACAACGTCCTTTCCGACTTGAACCATACTGAGAAAACAATGACGAGCAACACGGCGAAGAGACTCGTTGATACCGCATAAGGTATGCCCATCACCACATGCATGACATCCGCAACCATAGTTCCAAATAACGCCACCATGGCGGCGTTAAGCCAGTAAATCCACGGAATGAACTTTTTCACCCAAAGCTGTAAAACCATAGCGGCAACAAAACTAAAAAAACCTATGCCAACCGCCAAGTAAGGATTCATATGGAACACAAGGAAATCCGAGGCGGCTTCCCCCATGGCGGTGGTTAAAAGCTTGATGATCCAAAAAAAGACATTGACATTCGGGACTTTGACTCTTTGGTGATCCAGTGCAATTCTGGTTTGCATATGGTTCCTTATTGAGGTTTTTTTATAGACGAAACTCTTGGATAGCAATTTCATTACGTTCTTATATTCGTCAAATGTCTCAATTTTCCATAGGAAACAAGCTTATAAAACATTAAGAATACTCATCCGGTCAGGTAATCACGTTGCTTGATCGCAATACGCAAAATCTCCCCATAGCCAGCAATTGAATAATGAGGATTCCACTAAAAACAGATAAAAGGGGCATACACCTCACAATTCGCGGCTTGCGTAAATCCAACAGAAACATATATCTCATTCACCCGTATTGTCAAGGGACTAAAACGGACGCAGTGCATGGTGCTATAATCTATCAAGCATCGCTATACCGGTTCAAGGAGCGCAAAAATGTGCAAGGAATCTCAAGTTTTATATGATTTGGTTGACAAATATTCCGACCTTATGATTTCCAGTCTCTGTGAGTCTCTGAAAATCCCAAGTAAAAAAGAGCCTCCGTCGGGGGATAACGCCCCGTTCGGATTACCAATACGTCAGGCGTTGGATCACACTCTGAACATCTGCCGTCAACTTGGATTTACCGTAAAGGACGTGGATGGATACGCCGGACATGCGGAATTCGGAAGAGGGAAAGAGTATGTGGCTGCGATCGGGCATCTTGATGTCGTACCGGAAGGGGGCGGGTGGACCAAGTCTCCCTTCGGAGCCGTGATTGATAAAGGTTTCATATACGCACGCGGATCCGCAGACGATAAAGGCCCTTTATATGCGGCTTTATTAGCCGCCAAGGCTCTGATGGAAAGCGGCTTGCCGCTGAAAAGACGTGTGCGCGTCATCTTCGGTTGTGACGAAGAGAGTGGTTTCGGGTGTGTTGAATACTATTGGAATAAAGCCAAAGAGGAACGGCCGGCTCTTGCATTTTCCCCCGATGCGGAGTTCCCCTTAATATATGCTGAAAAAGGCATCTCCAACATATATCTGGAGTGGGATATTCCTGTGCGTGAAGAGAGATTACGCGTGGATAGCGCCAAGGGTGGCGAACGCCCGAACATGGTGCCCGATCACGCGAAAGCCATCATTAAGGGGAATCCCGATGAGCTTTATGAAGCGGTTGCAAAACTAAATCAATTTTGGGACTCCAATATGAGTTATACATTGGAACCCGATTTCATCAAAGTGACTCTCAAGGGCAAATCCGCCCATGGGAGCACACCGGAAAACGGGGATAACGCCGTATCGCGCTTGATGAAAACCCTGCTAACTCTCAATCTCAAGGACGATAAGGGTTGGATACAAGCCACATTGGATGCCGCTGACAGCACCGGACGAAAACTGGGCTTGGATGGAAGCGATGATGTGTCGGGAGTGTTGACATCCAATCTCGGCGTATTTGAGATTAAGGGCGGCAAGGGGCTCATCACCCTAAACATCCGATATCCTGTTACTTGGGATCTTCAGGAAAAAATGAAGGTATGCTCGACGAAAATCGAGGAACTTGGATGGAAAGTGGCTCGTTTCACCGATAGCAAACCGTTATACGTGCCCTTGGACGAGGAGCCCGTTAAAACTCTGCTTGAGATATACCGACAGGAGACAGGCGATTACGAATCAAAGCCCATAACAATGGGCGGTGGCACCTACGCTCGCTCCACACCGAAAGCTGTCGCATACGGTCCTCACTTCCCGGGTGCAGAAGATGGCCCCGCACACGAAAGAGATGAGCGTATTTCGATAAATAACCTCATCAAAGCCGCCAAAATCTACGCACTTGCGCTATACAAGCTTGCAAATGCGGAGGATTGAGGGATCGCATCAAATGGATTCAAAATGATGAATAGGTGATTGCAAATCTCAAATATGTCTCTATAAATGATACGTGAATGAAGGAATTCATCATACTAAATGATTTTTGCATTCACCGTCCATCGGAGTAGTCCATGTGTCTCCTGCTATGGTGGATCGCCCTTCATCGCTCAAACGGTGAATTTTACAATGTAGTAGATCGGTATCGATATCACGCAGTTATAAATGGATTCCTCTAGAGTCTCCTTGACCCACAATAGGGTGTTTGCCTGAGGTGCAAAGAGATAAAAACACATTCCAGTTAAAAAAGTTCCTAAAAAACAAATCCCGATGGCGATGACCACGTTATCACGAAACACGTGTGGCTCCATGGCGCCGATGATCCACCCCGCTAACGAGCGAGTTACGATAAGGCTTCCGATATACATCCCCAAATATGCCGATTCCAAAATACCCGTCATAAATCCCAGCCATGCGGCAAAAGTGGCGTCCGTGAACAGGCTGCATGTAAGTAAACCGGTGAGCGCGATATTGGGTTGCGCCCCTCGGATGGCTAGATGCGAGGCGTATGCTTCATGGAGAAAGAAGAGAATGATAACGATCAAGGTCAAACGCAGGTTGCTTTTTGCGCCCTTCATTGGAGGATATACACCTCTTCCAAGCGATCAAAATCAACCGCAGGCCTTACTAGTATCTGGCGAGACGCAGTTGAAGGATCATTTGTGATGGAAACCACCGTTCCAATAACCAACCCCTTGGGATAAACTCCCTGCCCACCTCCCAATCCGGAGGAGATCATCGTATCTCCGATGCGTATGTCCGCGTTTTGACCAAGATAAGCAATGGATAAAAAAGGCGTCCCATTACCTTTGCAAATGCACACCGCCCTAGAGCTGGCGCGCTGCACCATCGCTCCTATAGCCGAATTCGGATCCGTTAATAGGATCACAGAAGAGGTGGTCGGAGCAACGTCGAACACATGTCCCACAACCCCCAAGGGCGCCACAACGACGCTGTCAGGTTTCACTCCATTACGGCTTCCCCTAGAGATCACCATGGTTTCAAAATTAGGAATGGGTCGCATAGATAAAATGATGGCGGGGATCTTATGCAAAGGAGGGGACATGGCAAAGCCGAGTTCCGATTTCAGCCTTTGTGCATCAATCGCGTCCTCTTGCAATTGTGCGATCTGCGCTTGAAGATTTTCGTTTTGCAAACGTAGTGCCGCATACTTTCGCGAAAGAGAAGGACCTTGTATAATCCACCCGAACTCGTGATTCATCCAATCCGTTGTGGCGACTAGGATGTGTATGATAGGGGACGTGACGGTGCGTACCGCAGCGGAAAGTGGGTCCGCTTTCCCATGGCGAGATGCGTGATTATGCCATACCCCAAGCCCGATACCAAGTGCAACGCAAAAAATCAACGCCCACCAATGGTTACGATGATTGTTTTTCTCTTTGAGTAACACGATGTCACCTGGTCAGATAGGGTTTATCCGCTTTTGAGAACTTTTCGGAGTTGAGGGTTCGTATTGATCTCCTCAAGGACTCTTCCCGTCCCAATCACCACGCATGACAGCGGATCCGTTGCGATATGAACCGGCATGGAGGTTTCACGCGACAGCAACTTATCCAATCCTTCGAGAAGCGCTCCTCCACCCGCCAACACGATTCCTCGCTCCATGATGTCCGCAGCCAATTCCGGAGGGCAGCTTTCCAAAGTCATTTTAACGCTCTCTACTATCGCGTTCAGTGGCTCCTGTATAGCCTCTCTGATCTCATTTGAGGATATAGTGCAACTGCGCGGCAGCCCGGTCATGAGATCGCGTCCGCGCACCTGCATGGTTCTTTCATGGTCGCTGGGAAAAGCGGATCCCACTTCAAATTTCGCCTCCTCGGCGGTTCGATCTCCAATGAACAGATTATACGTCCGTCGCACATAGGAACTGATCGCCTCGTCAATTTCATCCCCAGCCACGCGAACGGATCGGCTTGTCACAATGCCAGAGAGCGAAATAACCGCCACCTCGGTCGTTCCCCCGCCAATATCCACAATCATCGAACCGGTCGGCTCCACAATCGGCATGCCCGCTCCGATCGCAGCGGCCATAGGCTCTTCGATTAAAAACGCCTCCTTCGCTCCGGCTTTCTTGGTGGCATCGATCACAGCGCGACGTTCCACCTCCGTCACGCCGGATGGAATACCCACGACCACTCTCGGATTGACCCACATGGTTCGGCGATGAACCTTTTCAATGAAGTAACGAAGCATCTTCTCCGTTTGGTCGAAATCCGCAATAACTCCGTCTTTCAAGGGTCTAATGGCGATGATATTGCCAGGCGTCCGCCCGAGCATCCTTTTCGCCTCCTCCCCAACGGCGAGCACCCGTTTATTGTCCTTTTCTATAGCAACCACCGAGGGCTCGCGTAATAGAATTCCTCGACCACGAACATGAACTAGCGTGTTCGCGGTGCCTAAGTCTATGCCCATGTCACGAGAAAAGCGTCCGAGAAATCCTTTTAATACATTCATATTTATTTATCCTGATATATCATTGCAGTTTATGGAAGATTGAAGCGAGGAGAAAAACACAAAGGTAAACGTCCTCGGCTACGCCGTGCACCAACAAAATTATAGCATAATCCGTCCCTCTATCTTATGCTAGAAGTATGTCACAATAACAGACAAGGAGTTTAATGAGAGAATTCGATGAGATTAGAAGCGAAAACCGTTCAAATGGTGTTCAGGGACGTCCAAGTGGGTGATAACATCCTTTTGGACGAGGTTGCAGTCCATGCTGAGGGATCCTCGGTATGTTTCGAATCCGGCGCTGCCGTATCCTCGCGGAACACGAACGTCCATGTGATCCTGTCGGAATCACGCTTGAACAATTGGTTAACAAAAATAGCGATTGGAAACTTGAGCAATCTTCAAATCACCTTGAATTCTCAAAGCGTCACCTTCAAAGGCGGATACGCCCTTTTTCGCTCCCTTAAAGCTCCTTTTCAGTTGGATGCGTTTCTTGAAATCGACAGCCATTCCATCATAAAAATCAATCCAATCGCTTTAAAATGTCTTGGGTTTCAGTTGCCGCAAAGCACGACCGAAATTATAGTGAAAAATATCAACTTCAAATTAAAAGAGTTGCTTCAAGCGAAAGATTTACCCGTCCCTGTAAAGATGACGAGCGTGGATATTCATCCGGGAAGATTGGATATCATTTTCGAGACGAGCATTGAATTCAACACTCTGATGTCGAGCGCACCCATAGCGGCGTTGAATTCGTGAATAGTTCCATTGAACGAGATCCCGCTTAATCCGTGAACTGAAGCAGTTGAAGGTAATTCCCCTCCGAATCATTGAAGGACGCGACCTTGGCTCCTCCCACATCCGTGGGGGTCACTGAGAACACCACCCCTTTCGCCATCAAATCACGAAAGGATTCCTCAATGTTATCGGTATGCAATGTAATAATGACCGAGTTCATTCTCAGATCATCCAGCGCAACGGGAATGTCTGACATCATTAATCCGATTCCCTCCGTAAAAAACGCCCAGTCCTCTTGCTCCTCCTCCAGATGCAAACCTAGCGAGTCCCGGTAGAAACGCATCGCGCGATCCATATCCCGCACCATCACCACACTGAAAATACGATCCATCATCACGGCGCCTGCACTGGAACGGATGGATTTCCCCCTTGAACATAAGTGGGTTGCGCCAACCAGGTTCCATTAATGCGTGATAGATTGAGCTTGGCCGATATTCCAAGAATCACGATCAATATAACCAGTGTCAAAAGCAACCATCCTCGCCGATTCTCCGACGCGGACTTGAAGAATGGCATCCGATGCCCGATGGACATGGAGATGATAAATGCTATCAGCGCCAGGGCGATTTTCATGCCGAGGAAGATCATATACATCTGACTGACGCTATGAATGAGGAAATAGACGTTGCAAATCCCAGTCGCAATGGCAAGAAGCCAGAAAATCCCTAGGGTGATGCCAAATCTCTTCCATTGCTGCTTGATCATTGAGACAATTTCCGAGTTTTCCTCGGGAATCTTTAATGGAAGGATAAGAAAAGCGAAACCCGTCCCACCGATTATGGCGCTGATACTGAATAAATGAAGCCATTTAACGACAAAAACAGTCCATTGCATATTTCACCTCATATTTTTGGATTTATGGTGAATTTCCAGTCCGGTTATGATTTCGTTCCGCAAATAATATCATTGCGCATGCATAACCATACGACATAGGGGATGGATTGGTTCAACCCCGCTTATATCATACCCATGATATCACACTTAAGACATGAAGCGAACGGCAACTTTATCAAGGTTGAGTTTCGTAAAATCAAATAAAAAGTGTCTCACACCGGTTTCAATAGTATCCATCAGACAGTCCGCCAAGGTGAGGGCTTAGATAATGAATGGTGTTTGAAGCTATCAATAATAATTACGGAGGAATGAATGTCGGCAAATCTATTCACCCCCCTTCAAATAAGGAAGGTGAGCTTTAGAAATCGAATCGTGGTATCCCCGATGTGTCAGTATTCCAGCGAGAATGGATTCGCGGAAGACTGGCATCTTGTACATTACGGATCGCGGGCAATTGGCGGAGCGGGAGCCGTCATAATGGAGGCGTCGGCGGTGTCTCCGGAGGGACGTATTAGTCCGAATGATCTCGGTATTTATTTGGATGAGCATGTCGAACCTTTACGGAGAATAACTCGTTTCGTGGAGAACCATGGTGCGGTTGCAGGAATTCAAATCGCTCATGCCGGACGTAAGGCAAGTTGCCAGCGACCGTGGGACGGGGATGGCACGGCGGATGAAACCCATGGTGGTTGGAGGCCGGTCGTGGCTCCAAGCCCTATCCCTTTTAACACGGGATATCCCGTCCCAGAAGAACTAGATGCGAATGACATCCAACGCATTATATCTTCTTTCGGTCAAGCTGCGAAACGAGCCAAGGAGGCGGGCTTCAAACTCGTGGAAATTCACGCAGCACACGGATATCTGCTTCATGAATTTCTTTCCCCATTAAGCAATAAAAGAACGGACGAGTACGGAGGCAGCTTCGAAAATCGGACGCGAATTGTACGTGAGGTGATATCAAGCGTACGCAACAATTGGGATGATGAATACCCGTTGTTCATTCGACTATCCGTCACGGACTGGATGGATGGTGGATGGGATTTGGAGCAAAGCAAAGAGTTAGCGAGAATGGCGAAATCGCTTGGGGTGGATTTGATTGATTGCTCCTCGGGAGCGTTGGTTCCCAATGCTGTGATTCCCGCAGGCACAGGTTTTCAAACCGTGTTCGCTCATGAGATACGGTACGATTGCTGCATGAAAACGGGCGCGGTGGGCTTTATCACCTCCGCGGAACAGGCGGACCACATCATACGAACGGAACAGGCGGATGTTGTATTGCTTGCGAGGCAAATGCTGAGAGACCCTTATTGGCCTCAAAAAGCCGCCCGAAAGCTACGGCAAACGATTCCCACACCCGTACAATACTCTCGCGCGTGGTGAACCTTCCATGAAAAAGGCATGCGTTCTTAGGGACGCATGCCTTTGGATATTCCATATTAACAATTAACCATCTTCATTGCCGCTTCTGGATAGCGCGAACCGTAAGTCGCACCCTTTGGAATAATGGAATCAATTTCCGCTAAATCCGTTTCAGTCAATGTCACGTCCAAGGCTCCAAGGTTCTCCTCAAGCCGGGATATCTTCCTGGTTCCGGGAATTGGGATGATATCCTCGCCTTGCTTAAGCACCCATGCCAAAGCCAATTGCGCCGGCGTGCATCCCTTCTCCTTTGCCATCTTTTCAATCCTCTGAACCAACTCTAGATTCTTTCTGAAATTCTCACCCGTAAACCGAGGCTGATTCCGGCGGAAATCATCCGGCGCGAAATCATCAGGGGACTTAATTTGTCCGGTTAGGAAGCCTCTGCCCAAGGGACTGTAAGCCACGAATCCGATTCCCAACTCCCTGCACGTCTGCAAAATCCCATCCTCGGGATCTCTGGTCCACAACGAATACTCGGTCTGCAAAGCGGCGATAGGATGTACCGCGCATGCTCGGCGCATGGTTTGCGAACTGGCTTCCGAGAGCCCGAGATATCTCACCTTGCCCTCTTTAACCAGTTCCGCCATTGTGCCTACGGTTTCCTCAATCGGCGTGTTTGGGTCCACGCGATGCTGATAGTACAGGTCGATAACGTCCACCCCGAGCCTTTTCAGACTCGCCTCGCAGGCTGATTTCACATATTCGGGCTTTCCGTTTACGAACCGGATCGTTGGATCGTCCGTGCGCACAATACCGAATTTGGTGGCGAGGAAAACCTCGTCTCTTCTTCCTTTAATGGCTTTACCCACCAAAAGCTCGTTCAGTCCTCTGCCATACATATCCGAAGTGTCAAGAAATGTGCAGCCCATATCCAGGGATTTATGGATGGTTGCGATGGATTCCTCGTCATTTCCGGGTCCGTAAAAATCGGACATTCCCATGCATCCCAGCCCTAGAGCGGATATGTCTGTGTTCGTATACCCAAGTTTGCGATACTGCATAATGTTCTCCTTAAATGAGTTAAATGCAAAATTCGGCAAATGAAGCGAATCGCGCCTATTTCATCATCGGTAAAACACTAAAGCCGCGAATTCTACAATTACCTGTGAATACAACAAATATAGTGTTTGGCGAATAAATTTTCGTTCGGTATTATATTATACGTTTCTCTTCGCTACGGTAATTGCACAAATCGCGCAATTACGCCAGCGAAATAGATCAATCGAGCATCTCATATGTCATCAGAATGGCGTCGGGCGCTTTTTCAGTGGTTAAGGTGACACCTTTCATCATATCGGCTCCGGAGAGTATTCGATCCTCAACATAGCCGGTCACGTGCACAAGATATTTTTTCCCGGATTTGATTTTTTTGAAATGAATGGTCAAGGCGTTCTCCGGAGATTGGGCTCTGCGAAAGGCGAGCGCCATGCCCTTGTCATGCGCTTCATCATGGTATTGATAAGCCATCCAAATATCGCTCTCCGTGCTGTAAGGGGTGAGCGGATAATAATCCCCGTAATAGAGATTTCGAACTTTTTCAAACTCCTTGGCCAGTTCCAATGCCTCTTTGTAGGGGAAGGGGGCTTTCGGATCCCAATGCACCCAGGGAAGATACTTATCGTAAACATCATAGGGCGCCACCCCGGTCCACGGAACCCAGATCACCACGCCGCTGTTGATGGCACTCAGAAAGGAATAGGGATCGGGATACCCGCACCCCGTGCTGGTCGTAGGAATGTAATGGCTGATACCGTAGGTCTGTGATTGCATTCCCTCCGGTTCGTAATACTGGTAGTCCGAACGCCAGAGAAACACGCATCGGTCTATGGTCTCCAAGTCGATTCTTCTGCCGCCGCTGGCGCAGTTATCTATGATCAACCCCGGATTTTGTTTTAGCAGGTCGTCCCAATAGGCGTATAATCCCTCCACATGCCGTATCTCGGTGATCCCTTGTCGATCCTGTGTGTCGTTCGCTCTCCAGAAGGGGAGGGGATCGATGTTAAAGTCCTGACGATAGACGCTTATACTTTGTGTCCGTATCATGTCCGATATGTGGTTGGTAAGCCATTTTCGGGCTTCATCATTCCCCAAATTCAATAGTCCGTTGGGATTGCCGGGAAGATGAATCACCCAATCATAATGCTCCTTGTCTATATCCGTTCCTTGAAACACACGTTCGGGCTCGAACCATAAGATCAGCCCTTTCATCCCCATCTTCTTCAAGGCGTCCGTTAGGGGTTTCATGCCGTGCGGAAAGCCGTTTTTTCGAGGAACCCAGTTTCCAACGCCATTAGGCCATCCTCCCTCGTACCACCCCGCATCGATCCAATAGTATTCCACCCCATATTGCTTGAATTTTGCCGCATAAGCGAGTTGATTTTCGACTGTGGCGGTATTCGCTTCGTCAGGAGGACCCGAGGCACCGCAGGCGAACGGACAAAGTGGTGTTTTTCCGTTGATATGCGGAGAATGATGCCGGATCGCAAATCGCCGGAAGAGATTGTGCCCCTCCATATAATCATCCCCGTTCCAATTCAACAGCGAAATACGAGGGCTGCGAATCTTCTCCTGAGGATGCAATTTCAGATGAGTCAACTCCATTCCGGCTTGAACGGACACGATTTTATCGTCGCTCCGCATAATGTTCGCCGCCCATTGCCCTGTCCATCCGATCCCCAGGATCACTCCGCCCTCTCCAACCGCCTCTATGTTAAAGAACGGCAATGCGGTTGTGCTCGATGAGCGTCCGCCGACCGGCGCTATGTGAGTCGGGGCGCTCATCCGTAATGGATCAGACAGCGGGGCGAAATCGTTTTTCGACGCATTGCTGCCTAACGAATGATGAAAGACGAAGTCCCCTCGCACCCTCCTTTCCAGCGAAATATCCAACGCCTGGACGTTTTCGATGATGGGCGTGTCCTCTGATCCCTTGTTTTGGAAATTGAGAACCCATTCCGTGGCGGGAAAATCCTTGTATAATCGACAATCGAACGCCACCTGTAAATCCGTTACGGGATCATGATAGATAAAACGGCATTCATTCCATGATCTTCCAGAGGGTATCATCTCCTCGGTAAGAAGCCAGTCTTTCAAAAAAGCGGAAGAGTGTTTTCCATCGTAAATAAACGAGAAGGGGAGTTCCCTTCCATGCGCCATCTCACGCAATTTGTCCGTTTGTAATGCAGGATTACTTTTTTTGCCAGCGATCATTTCAGAATCGAATTTCGCAGGCGACTCTGCGCCGGCGTTTGCTTCCGATGGGGCGAATAACATTAATGCCAGGGAGCCACCGCCAAACAAAAAACTTCGTCTAGTTAACTTAATCGGATCTTTCATAATTGCAACCCCCTTCAGCGAGTGTGATGAGTGTCTTGCGAACCGGTCTTGCCATGGATATTGTACTGTATCATGGCGTTTTCGCCCAATTCTTTCAAACACGATTTGAGGCTAATATAAGGCTCCTCCATTTCCCGGAAAATCACCAAATATGCAGATATTATAAACTCGGCAATTAAATAATAGAATAATGTGCATGATAAAGCATGGAAAAAACAGATTCACGAACACTGAACCAGGATGAGCAATTTCAAATCCGCAAGATGGTTGCGCGGCTTCGAGAAAACGGGATGTCCTACCGCGAGATTGGTGAAATTTCCGGGGTGAGCACCAATTACGACTGCACACTTTACAATCGCGATAAGCGAGACGGGGACAATGCGATAGCGAAAGGCGAACGGGGAAGACGAATTGGGCATAATCGCACGCTGAACGCAAGTCAGGAGGCGACAATCAGGAGTTTGATCGCCTACAAGACGCCCGATCAGTTGAAATTCCTCTATGGTCTTTGGACACGTCCGGCGGAGCGTGAGTTGATACAACGTCAATACGGGATATGGATGCCGATAAGCACGGTTGGCGAATACTTGCGCCGTTGGGGTTTCACTCCTCAAAAGCCTCAAAGACGGGCTTACGAGCAAAATCCGAAGGAGGTTGTAAGGTGGTTGAATGAGGAGTATCCGGCGATATGCCAAAGATCCAGGGAAAAGGGCGCCCCGAGATACACTGGTGCGACGAGACAGGGGTTCGCATCTATGAGAGCGAGGGTTGTGGATACGCCCCTGCGGGGAGGACTCCGACAATCCGATTGAACGCAGCCAAAAAGAGCGTCAGTATGATTTCCTCCGTAACCAACCAAGGAAAGTTGAGATTCATGGTTTACAGAGAGACGATGAATGCGAAGTTGTTCGTCAGGTTCCTGGAGCGATTAATCAAGGACGCCTGGCGCAGAGAGCAGGATTTGAAAGACAGTGTTAATTCATGCATGCACAAGATTCAGAAGCTTCCAGATCGGGTAAGGAGAAAATTTCATCATCCGAAGATTAAGTATGCTGCGTGAGAACAATATTTAATTGCCGAGTTAATTACTCACATTAATTAAAACTTGTTATAGCCCCGCCTTCTTGTTGTATTCTGTATTGCGATCATTTTTTTGCATCCTAAATCAGGCAATACTTATTCTCCACTATCTTATATTTTACTTAGGTTGTGCATGTTCCCCCTCTGTCAACCACATACGTTTCACGTGCGCACGGGAAGTCCGCAAAATGAAAGCCATGATTCAACTTGGCTCTCAACAATATCATCCAAGTTGTCAACCGAGTCAAATGAGTTTCGACTGTAATTTGGAAACGATAAGCACTCTGCGCCAGATGATGATTCCTCATCTTGAAGATATTCATAATAAAAGCGAGAGGGGATGAAACCCTCTCGCTTTCATTATGTGTGAGCGGAGATATTATTCCGCAGGCGGACGATCCTCACCTCCTGATTGGCGTCACGCGAACTGCATCCGCAAGGACATTGCCATTCGCTTTATTGCTTATCACGATGAAAGAGGACATTCCGGCTTTTAATGAGAATTCACCTAACGAAACCCAACGTCCAGCTTCCGCATGGGTGTTGATCAACTTGGTTTTCACGCCCGAGCCGTATCGAACGGTGACTGGCTCGTTAGTGGCGTGATCCCCATTAGGATCTGGGCCGATAAAAACGCTAACAGTGTATTTTCCATTTTTGAGAATTCTGGGTCGAAATATGGCTTTGGATGATCCGTTTCCCTTTGGAGCCCAATGTGCGCCTAAACCGAAGTTACCTCCGCCTGATACAAAGTTCCAAGTTCCGATCAACTTAAAATAGGGCGACGATTCGCTGTCATCAACTTGAACAGTACCGGGCTTTGCTTTGGGGATGAACGGCGCTTTCCCCGCCACGTTCAGACCTGCCTGGAGGTTAGCATGGGCGGGATTGGATATTTTCAAAGGACCAGCCATGTGATTACCCATCACCACTGCGGATTCCGCCTTTCCACCCAATAAAATCTGAGGTGCGGGCTTGATGAAATTGCATCCGTTTACAATGAGATTTCCTCCCTCCAAATCTATGGCGGGAACCCCTTTGCCGTTGTTATCCCAATCCACAAAATTGCAGCCGGTGAAAGATACGGTTCCGGTTCCATCCAGATGGGCGATTTGATACGCCGGCCCCCAGAAGGAGCAGTTGCTGAATTGCACCACCCCGGTGTGCGAGGGAGCTACAACAACCTCCGTGGGCTTCTCCCCGGCGAAGCTCACGAACTCCCCGTTAGTGATTAACAACCCGGGTGTTTGAGTCTGCTCCACATCCACCGCAATTTGGCTGGCGTCCGCCCCGATACCAACCAAATTTCCGTTCATCGCGCCGGTTTTGGTCTGGATGAAGCGATAGCCGATATGGTAACCGAATACAAAAGTGTTGAATACATACTCCCAATCCGTCCGCCCAAAAATGAACGCCTCGGAATGTTTCCACATCCAGTCCCGAATGCCCGACTGTGCGTCCCATTTCCAGAAAGTCCAGAAATGCACGTTTTGGATCCTTCCGATATCGTAGCACTGATCCACAAAAATGCCTCTTCTAAGCGGCTGACCGTACAGTCCGTTGATAAAATGCCTTCCCGAAGGATGCGTGCCCAAATCCACTCCCTGATAAGGGTTCACCAATAGACAATCGATAACAGATATATTATCGCCGCCAGCGCATGAGACGCACCAAGGGTAGGGGATGATATGCGAAGGGTTTTGGTTTGGATAATAGATGGTGATGCCCTTCAAAACGGAGTTGGTGTGCATGGAAATGAAAGGCGTGCCGTTCTCCGACCCGGCTCCCTCCACTGCAAGCAGGGTGGAACCGTGATATTGCGAGAATGCTGTGGGCACTTTCCATACGCCCTCCAATGTGACGTTTTCTGGAATGGAAAGGTGCGTTTTGATGAGGTAGTTACCGACGGGAACGTTCACAATTCCCCCTTGTGGGGACAATGCATCCATTGCATTCTGAAAAGCGGCGGTATCGTCCGTAACACCGTCCCCCTTGGCGCCGTAATCCCTCACGTTAACCTGTGACAACGGCGCGACAGCGGCGAACGCACGGAAGGGTAGAGCGCATGCGTAGAACAGCATGACAGAAAAAACCATTCGAGCAAAGACTTTCATTAAAGACTCCTGTAATTTGTGCGAGTAATACTCTCGCGGAATTAGATTCGATTCATCCACTCATCAGTTCAAGAGGTAAAGAGCGATACCTCCGGTTCTAACAGGATACCCCTCACTCGTATGAAAAGAAATCCAATCAAGGTGTGCCCAGGTATGCCGCACCGCTTTCCGTCATTAGGGAATATCATCTCACCTGAGCGGTCTCCTGCACCTCTGCGTCCGTGAGGGCGCCGTCATAGACCCTCACATCCCTGATATCCCCCTTGTACCATCCTAACCCATTGCCGCCGCCCAGGTCGAAAACGGGATGGACGGTTTTAAGGCTGCGGCATCCCACCGTCTCAAAGACACCGTCCAAATAGAGCGTGGGCTGCCCGTCCTGGTACACCACCGTGATCTGATGCCAGCCTTTCAAGGGCCTGTTATCCACCAATACCGAAGGCAGATAAGCATCAGAGGATTCGCAGACGCTGATGCCGTTCGTTCCGACCGAGACACCGACGCCCGCGTTGTTTGGATCATGCGTTCCGCCGTTTCGCGTAGGTCCCAAAGCATAGGTCAATCCGCTCGTGCCGGCGCTTTTATTCCGCGTCCAAGGAATGATGGCATCCTCGCCTTGCGCCGCAAGCCTGCTGATTTGATTATCGCTGAGAGCGTAGGGGTATACGCGGAGATCTTCAAGTTCGCCTTTGTACCATCCATACGTGCCGCCGCCCAAATTGAAAACAGGATGCACGATCTTATCGCTGCGCACCCCCACTTTCACAAGCTTACCGTTTATGTACAGGCTGGGTTTCCCATCTCGGTATGCCACGGTGATGCAATTCCATCCCGAAAGATCATGGTTGTAGACCAAGGGGGAGGGGAGATAGCTATCCGCCAACTCAAAGACGCTGACGCCGTTAGTTCCCACCGAAACGCCCGCGCCAGCCGCCCCACTGGCGGTACTGAACTGTTGCGGGAACAGAGCGTATCTTTGACCCGAAATGCCCGAGATTCCTTTGTTCGTCTCCGGTGTTTCCGCGCGAGTGGCATCCGGATCCGCCCAGAAGGAGATGGTGAAGTTATTCGATACGGTGTCCAGACCCGCCCCGTAATTGCTAAGAGAGACCATATCCTTCTCTCCGTCGAATTTAAGAGCCGGTCCGAAATTGCCTTTCGTCCAAGTGCATCCTGTAATCGCGCCAACGGTTCCACCAGCGGAGTCATTCAGAATGTCGCCCGTTCCCTCGTTCATTTTCCACCAACCTGTTCCGGATAGTCCCACGCCGCTGCCAACCTCCGGCGTCTCCGCTCGCGGCTCCTCCGGTTTCGTCCAGAAGGAGATGGTGAAAGTATTGGATATGGTGGCGAGTCTTTTGGATGGAAACGAGACAAAAGAGTTCTTTCCGTTAAAATTCAGGCATGGCGCACTTTCCCGTATCCATCGCGCATTGGTCACCTCGCCGTTATTCCCTCCGGCAGCATCCTTGGCAAGCCGTCCTTGTAACTGGTTCAGTTTCCACCACGCCGCAGGCGGTCCGACCTGTGGTTTGCGTAACTCCACGGCGATAGAGTTCACATAACTGGGATAGTAACCGTTCTTGAACGCCTTCGCATTCAGTTCGCCGGTTCGCCGCATAACGATCGGTTTGCGATATATCGGACTGTTTTGAGTTGGTAAGCTTGCGTCCGTCGTATACCTAATGGTCACCCCCTTGGTTTTACAATCAAGGGTGTAGATGCGCTCCCCGGCGCGATACTCGATACGCTTGACCATCGGCATGGCGACAAATGGTTTCACCGGGTGCTCGTTGTTATCCAGATATGTAAAGCTAGTGGGACGAAGAACCTTCCCTTTCGGCTGATCGATGGAGCCGAACGCGGTTTTGCCTGGCCAGAGATAGAATACGTTATGGCTGAAAATTCCGCTGCCGGTAACGCTCACGGGCAGCGAGACAGTGCACGGCCATCGCGGACTGAAGCGGGTGTTGTCCTTGAATATATTGTTGTCGAATATGAGATTTTGCTGCACCCGATCCCCCATAAAAAGCACCGCCTCCCCGTAGCTGTCGTGAACGAAGTTGTTTCGGAAAGTGACATCGCCCGTGGAGACCTCGAAGTCATAGCCACAGCCATCGGGGGAACCTGGATAATCGCCAGGCCAGCCGAATTCATTGTTTTCCACGATATTGCGAATCCCAGGCGCCCCCTTCAGAATGCCCGCCATGACCTGCGTGGTGCCCCATTTGTCATATAGCCACGGGTAATTGTATGTGTAAACGCAATTGACAATGTCAAATCCGGTGGAGTAGGTTTGGCACACCTGATTGAGACTGCCATGGGAAATCGTGTCGCCGTCGAACAGAACTCGTCCCCTGACTGAATTGCAAAAGAACCCTTGGGTGCGTAATCCGATGCAATGCTTGACGCTGATATCCCGGGGCACGCCCGACCCGTCCCATAAGAGAGCCCACCCCCAAGGACCGGGAACCGAAGGGAATGTGGGATTCTCTATGTCATGAATGAAACAACCATTGAAATGATAAAAGTCAAAGTACTTCCTGCCAGGTTCATCCAACCGAATGTGGACGCCGTTTAATGCGTCCCCCAATTCCAAATCGCGGAATCGATACCCTGCGCCATTGATGACGGTTATGCAGTCATCGTTCCCTCCCAATGTGCGATGAATATAGGGGAGATCTCCGGAGCCATATGATCCGATTGTGACGGGGTTTCGAGCGGTTCCGCCCCCTTGCAAAGTGAGGGTTTCGTTCCATGCATCGCCACATTTCAGCAGAAGTTGGTCACCTGGCTGATAGGTGGTCTCTGACGCCTTCGCCAAAGTTTTCCATGGTCCATGAGAGCCATTCCATTTGGGTGCGAGACCGTCGTATTGATCGTTCCCAGTTGAGTTGCTTACGTAATAGTTCGCTGCATACACCGTTTGCATCGCAAGTACTGTAACGATGACGACAATGATCGCAATAAGTAGAGTGATTGGTTTCATTTGCTTTCGTCTCCAATAAGAACGGATTTGTCCGTCAACTGCAAGGAATGAAATAATTATATTCCCATTGGATCGCTTTTTCATATTTATCGGACATTTTCCAACATGACCGGGAAGTGTCGGGTATCAGATTTGGAGAGCGGGTAATCCCATTCAGGGGATTTCGTCTGCCACTATGCGGAAGTTCATTTCCGCGAACGTATGGGGGTGTCGGATTTCTGGCACCGAGATTCGGACGTATCGGACCGATCGGACATATCGCCTAATTCACAAGATATAAAGGATATGTAATGGGCTTCGCTTATTGCATAGCGGGGGAATTGAGGTTCAACCCGGACGCGCAGAAACGCTGAAACTGGCTTATATGAGACATCCTCAATGATTTGTCAAGGGCGTGCCAAAGTCGCCCACTCATAAGGATTTCGTATGGATCAACAGACCCGCGAGTGACAACGATTACAACGAAACGCTAGAAATATAAAATGACACAACTGCCTCATTTCCATTGATACGTACCGAGTATAATGTCATACATCTATCATTAATATGTGCCATCTCATTTAAGGAGCGAACATGACTGTTCAAAATAATCGAATTACCCGTCGTGATTTTTTGAATCGGGTGGTGCAGATTTCCGCTGCCGCTCCACTTATCTCTCGTGTCAACTCGGCTGTTTCATATCAATGGCATCCCGTTGCCATCGGCGCTGGCGGTTGGGTGACCGGGTTTGTATCTCATCCTCTTGATGCATCCGTCCGGTACTGCCGTACCGATGTGGGAAACGCATATCGTTGGGACAATAGCTTGAACCGGTGGGCGCCTATGATAGTGTGCAGTAGCGACAGGAAGGGCATTGCAGCAGTTATCGTACGCGCCCCGGGAGGCACAGGGATTGATAGCATCGCCATGGACCCCTCCAACAAGAGAGTGGTGCTCGTAGCCTTTCCCATCAACCACTCTCAGGACATCGCCGCGACGACGCCATCCATTGGTACAAGCGTCTATCGAAGCGAAGATGGGGGCCTGACCTTCACCAAGAGTTCCTTTAGCCTGCCTGGCGATCCAAACGGTAAAAGGCGATACTTCGGTGAACGACTGAAGATAGACCCGCATAATTCCCGCATTGTCTATTTCGGCACGCCTAAATCGGGTCTTTTCCGAAGCAAAGATGGAGGTCACAATTGGAGCTTGGTATTAAATAGCGGGGTTCCTATGGGCGGCAACATCATCAACGTTCAGATCAGCCCTGGGGAAGGGACAGTGAATGTCGAGGGTCAGGCTACGTCTAGGATCATTTATTTTGCAGTCGGCGACGGTGATGTCTTCCGGAGCGAGGATGGCGGGCAGAACTGGGAGAACATCACGAAGGACACGGGTCTATCAGGGCATGCCGCACAGAGCACGCTGGACCAGCATGGCACGCTCTATGTGTCCGGGAACGATACGAACATGTATTGGAGATATTCCCGAGGTGCATGGACGCCGTCTGGGCACCTAGACCTATGGGATGGAGTGCAGAACGTTGCGGTTGATCCCATGAATGCTAACCGAATTTTCGTACTTGGCAGGGGTGGCAACATGCTACGGTCCATTGACGGAGGTGCGACCTGGACTGTGATCGCGCGCCAATTCGTCTTTTCAAACAAGCTGGGTTGGCTGCCTCAAGCTGTACCTGGCTGGAGATCTAATTCTGGAGTATTTTTCGATCGTGATGGAGAGCTCTGGGTGGCTCAGGGAAACGAAGGTATCCTCCGCTGCATGCTGTCTAAAGATAACTCCGAGAACGAATCTAACCCTATCAAGTGGAAGATCGACTCAGCAGGAATCGAGGAGCTATGTACCCAGGATGTCATTATTCCCAAAGGAGGCGGAAAGAAGGCGTATGTTGCGGTGAATGACGCGACCGGCATGGTTATCAGCGATCCGGCTTCTTTCACCGCTGAGTGGATTGGGCTGGAGACGAAGAGCCTTATTGCCCATGGCTGCGGGGTGGCAGCATGTCCTAACGATCCCCAATACGTGGCAATCGCTGTCAGCGATGCGCACGGGTATACCAACGATGGCGGTAAAACTTGGAAGTGTTTCGCAGAGAAGTACCCTCCTGAATTGTTCACCGGATCCATCGCCGTCAGTCGGCGAGGCGGATGGAATGAAGGGGCTGACCATATGGTGATCCTACCAGCGAATAACCGACCACCCTATTTCAGCAAGGATGGTGGTAAGACTTGGCGTCCAGGATCGGGTTTCCCGATCGGCTCGAACGGTGCTTTCCAGGGTGGACAGGACGGTTATTGGGGATATTTTCTCAAACAGCGACAGCTCCGTGCGGACCCGTTTACGCCAGATCGTTACTACCTCAAACTCACCAGCCTTGGCTTCTGGGTTTCGATCGATGGCGGCGAAAATTGGCGACGAGTATCGAATACGCTGCCCGTTACTCATCACGGACAACTTGACGTAAACTACACGTTACGCAACGACCTCTGGCTATGCGACGGCTGGGAGGGGGCGTATGCAGGAGCGTTCACGGATCCGCATGGGGTCTTCCATTCGATTAATGGAGGCGTCACGTGGAAGCGTTTGAAAGAAATGGATTACGTTATCACTCTGGCTCTTGGCGTCGGTGTTCATGGTGTTTCGTATTCCGTCTATGTATACGGGAAGCGAGCCGGAGATGAGAGATGGGGTGTATTCCGTTCGATTGACGGTGGTGCGACATGGGCTAGAATCAGCTACTATCCAGCTGGGATATTCGATCAACCCACTTGCATGGCGGCGAGTTGGGACACATTCGGATTGGTGTACATAGGTTTCGGAGGGCAGAGTTATGTCTACGGCAAGCCAGGATAGCCCGACTTGCTTTTCAAGCGTAAAGTATTCTGATTGGGGAATAAGCGCGTAAAAATGTGACGTTCGAAATAACGGATCGTCACATTCATTTCCAAGCAGGAAGGAGATGATGGACTCATCACCAGCGATTGACTGTAGATTATATGGAGCTGGGGGGACTCGAACCCCCGACTTCATCGATGCGAACGATGCGCTCTGCCAACTGAGCCACAGCCCCATAAACAAGTTATTATAGCATACTAAAAACCCTTGTGGCAACTGCCAATGAAGCGCGATGCATCACACTTCGAATGGGGGAGGCTCCAAGCCGAGCAGATTCCGCACAAAAAGATCGATTCGCCTGCGTTTGCCGTAAGGACAGTCCCCTGCGCCGTGGTTCATGCCTGGGAAAACGATTAGTTCGAAATCCTTTCCGGCTTTTATCAGCGCGTTCACAACCTGCATGGTGGAGGCGGGATCCACGTTCGTATCCATCTCTCCAACCGTAATGAGCAGATTCCCTTGCATTTTATAGGCGTTGACAACGTTTGAACTTTCCGCGTACTGGGGTCCGACCGGCCAGGACATCCAGAGTTCATTCCACCATATCTTGTCCATTCGGTTATCGTGACAACCGCTGTCCGCGTGTGCGACCTTGTAAAATTCAGAGTGAAATATCAACGCCCCCAATGCGTTTTGCCCGCCTGCGGAGATGCCCCAAATTCCCACGCGTTCCGTATCCATGTTCGGAACGACCGTTTTCGCCGATTTAATCCATGGAATTCGGTCGGGAAAGCCGGCGTCCTTAAGGTTTTTCCAGCACATATCATGGAAAGCCTTGGATCGATTGGAGGTGCCCATCCCATCTATCTGAACCACAATGAATCCGATCTCCGCCACCACTTGCTGATAATAGTAGGAGTTCCAGTTTTTGGGCACATAGGAGTCCTGAGGCCCCGCGTAAATATTCTCAATGACCGGATATTCAATATCCGGCGAGTAGTGCAGAGGCTTCCAGATCACCCCGTAGATGTCCGTTACGCCATCCCTTCCTTTTGCGGTGAAACGAATTGGAGCTGTCCAACCAGTCTTGTAAAGCTCCTTGGCTTCCGCCTTTTCCAGGAGGCATATCAGTTTGCCTTCCTTGGCGTCCCGTAGTTCCGAAACGGGCGGTAAGTCTACGCGAGAATAGGCATCCACGAAATACCGCCGATCCGGCGAGTAGGAGACGGTGTGGGTGCCGTCGCCGGAAGTCAGGACGGTCAATCCTGCACCATCGAAACCGATTCTGCAATAGTGAATGTAATAAGGGTCCTGCTTGGGATGTATTCCTCCCGCTCGAAACCAAATCTCCCGTTTTGCATGATCGACCTTGTCCACTCCTCGAACCACCCACTTGCCTTTGGTGATCTGATTTTTCACCTTTCCGGTGCGTGAATCGTAGAGATAGAGATGGTTCCAACCGTCCCGTTCGGACATCCAGATGATCTCATTGGTCTCCGGCAGATATTCGCAAAAGTACTTTCCGGCGTAATCGAAGAAGGTCTTGCATTCCTCGTTGACAATCGCTTGGACGTATCCCGTCTTTGCATCCACGCCGATAACCCGCATCACCTGATGCCCGCGCTGGTTGTAGACAAACGTGAAACGGCTTGAATCCGGCTCCCAGCGAACCTCCGTGACCGACCACGGGTTGTAGAAAAGGGTGTCGATTATCGGAATCTCTTTTACCGTAGTAACATCAAAGAGATGGGGCTTGATAATCGGAATCTTATCGCCCGGCTTGAGATAGTAGATATGGTGCAGAATGGGCTGGACTTGGTTCGGGGGCGAGGATTCCACGAAGTAGACCTCATGATCTTCCCCGGCTTCCGTTCGAAGCGCGACGATACGACTTGAATCCGGCGACCACTGAAAATCCGATCCGTAGCTGTTATTTTGCACGCCATCGGTGGAGAGTTGCGTTTTGATTTTCGTGGTTGTATTCTGAATCCAAAAATTATAGTCCTCTATGAATGCGGACCATTTCCCGTCGGGCGATAGTGTTCCATCGATGCCCGGGGGGTTGGG
>DAIDHP010000017.1 GCA_027459625.1 Chthonomonadales bacterium | reverse complement strand
TCGCTTAACGGTTACGGTTTCCTGCACCGTAGAGGACTTGCACCTCCGAGAGCATGAACATGCCCGGCATACAAAGAGGGGAGACTTTCGTCTTCCCTCTTTTGCATTCCCCCGCGACGTCGTGTGTCACTGAGTTTCTGAACCCGATAAACACGGGCGGATGCAGGCCGACCAGCTTCGCGATTCCCTTGCGGGCTGCCACTTGGCAATACCGAGCGCTGCTCCATGATTACTGGGCGTTGGCTCAGAACACAATGATGCATCACCAACCGCCTGCAGGATACGAATGCCTTATTATTTTATCACTGATTCCCTCCCGCCGCAATCTCTCAACGGATTTTCCGAAGAAATTAGCCGTATGACTGAATTCACACATCCGTATGCGAAATTGACGGCGGCCGTGATAACACACTGCTCTCCAACCGCTGTAGAGTTGAAGAGGTTTCCAATTATATCCGTTAAAGTGTTGACAAACCGCGTATCATTCCATCAAACTCATTTGTGTGGTCGCATAATGAACGAATAAGTCATGCGAAAGAGGGGGTTTTATTTGCACGAGGGCATAGTATTAAGAGCGTCCAACGGAATCTACACCGTACATTCCGAAAATCTACTGTTTCACTGCACTTTGAGAGGAAACCTTAAAAAACAATTCCAATACACCACAAGCGGAAGTCTCTCGAAACGGGTTGTTCGCGTGAGAAAGCATCCCTCAAAGGATGCGTTATCGGTCGGGGATCGAGTGCTCTTCGAGCCCACAAGCAATGGTTCGGCGGTGATTGAAAACGTACTGCCAAGAACCTCGCGATTTACGAGGCAGGGTTTCCGGGGAGCGGAACAGACCGTAGTGTGCAATCTGGATCAGTTGCTCATCACTTTCGCCTACGCTGAGCCAAACCTGGATCCTTGGAAACTGGACCGCTTTCTTGTGGCTGCGGAGGCTGAAGGCTTGCTGCCGGTGATAGTCGCCAATAAATACGATCTCATCTCATCAAACCCTGACGCGGAGAGTGTCTTCGAGGATTGGAGCAAACTGGGATACCTCGTCATTTCCGTGAGCGTGAAGCAACCCGATGGGATAGACAGGGTGAGGGAAGTGTTAAACGGGAAAGTGTCCGCCTTTGTTGGTCCGTCCGGGGTGGGTAAATCAAGCATTCTTAATGCGATCATTCCCGGTCTCAAACTGAAGACATCGGACATAGGTTACGTCACGTACAAAGGAAAACACACCACGACAACCGCCCAGTTAATTCCCTTCAACGCAACCTCCTGGGTGGCGGACACTCCTGGATTGAGACAGCTTGATCTCCTCAAGCTCTCCCCCGACGAGCTTTTCGACTGCTTTCCGGAATTTGAACCGTATAAGGGTTTATGTCATTTCTTCAATTGCAGGCATCTGCATGAACCAGGCTGCGCACTGAAAACGGCAGTCGATACCGGCGTCATTTCCTCTAGACGCTACCGGAGTTACACTCTCCTCACACAGGAAATGGATAGCATCCATTCATAGCAGATATCGCTTGACATGGAGAGCTCGCTGTTTCTTGCCTTTTGCGCACGAATGATTCAGAAGGAATAAACCATCTCTTTTCAAGCGATCCGCCAATACGACGCTCATTCGCTTTGTGCTCACGGATCGCTTTTTCGAGTCCGAAATCTCTCCCACCGTGAAAATAATTATTATCACGGGAACTAATTACCGTGCAAAGTTAATATATTACATTGAAAAAGCGTGGATTACCAATCCAGAAAAGCGCCGTGCTGCAGGTGAGCCCTTTAAGCGAACACCGGAATCGCTGAGACCTATCTGCCTATCGGCGCTTCTTTTTCAAATTAAAAGATAAAGAAGGTGTTGAGGCATCCAATAATATAATTGTGTGTTTCAAATAACTTTCTTTGGAAAACGAGGTGACAACATGACCGCCGTAAAAAAACATGTCAGACGGTACCACCTTGACGTTGTCGCCGCATACAATCGTGAAGGTCTACATCTGCCGTTGAACAGCGGACTTGACGTTAGCACGATCGAGGAGATTATGGAGCATCCATACCATTGGGCGCATCTTACCGAAAAGGATACGGAAGATGTACTGATGGAAATTTATATCGCAAGAAGACGCAGGATGCAATAGTCTTGTGAGGTATAATGCCTTTACGAAAGACATGAAATCTGCCTGAATATGGACTCAGGCAGATTTCCTCATAAATGGGGGCTAATATGATTCGTTCCACCACAATCGTCGCAGTCACGCGCAATGGGGTCACCGCTATCGCAGGCGACGGCCAGGTTACTCTGGAAAATACCGTCATAAAGCATACAGCGCGCAAAATACGAAGGATGTATCAGAATAAGGTTCTTGCTGGTTTTGCGGGCTCTGTCGCTGACGCCCAGGCTCTATCCGATAAATTTGAAGCCAAGTTGGAAGCGGCGGGCGGCAACCTCACCCGCGCCTCGGTCGATTTTGCAAAGGAATGGAGAACGGATCGCATCCTTAGACGTCTGGAGGCGATGATGATCGTAGCCGACAAGGAGAAAGTGTATCTCCTCTCCGGAGATGGCAATATCCTCGAACCGGATGACGGTGTCACAGCAATCGGTTCCGGCGGTCCCTATGCTCTCGCCGCCGCAAGGGCGCTTGTTGCGAACACGAACATGCAACCGCGGCAGATCGTCGAGGAGGCGATGCGCATCGCTTCGGAAATATGCATTTACACCAACGATAAAATCATAGTGGATGTGCTTGAATAATTTCAAATACACACAAATATGGCGGCGCATGCGCCGCCATATTTTTTGTCTTTTACATGCTATGGGAGGGTTCAGTCTTACGGTTATTCACTTCATGGTTGCCGCTATCGCGTTGCAGATGTAACCGACATTTTTCTCATTCATCGCGGCGACGCATATGCGGCTGCTCCGAACCATGTAGATGCTGTTTTCATCTCTCAGTTTCTCCACTTGATCGGGTGAGAAACCGGTAAAGGAAAACATACCGTTTTGATTCGTGATGAAACCGAAATCCCCTTTCACATCAGCGTCCTTCAGCCCCTGCACGAATAGCTTGCGCATTTTACGAATCCGCTCGCGCATTCCCCCCAATTCCGTCTCCCACCGAGCGCGCAATACCGGGTCTCCCAGTATCATCGCCACCACTTGGGCGCCGTGCGAGGAAGGATTGGAATAGTTGGTCCTTACCACTCTCTTTAATTGACTCAGCACATTCCGCGACTCTTCTGCGGAAGAGGTCAGTATAGTCAACCCGCCAACTCTCTCACGATAGAGGGAGAAGGATTTCGAAAAGGAGTTGGCAATTAAACAAGGGATTCCTTTCTTGGCGAAGAGGCGCACCGAATAGGCGTCCTGCTCGGTGCCTTGGGAAAACCCCTGATACGCGAAATCAATGAAAGGGATCAACTTCCTTGAGGAGTGAGCGAACATATCGGCTATGATCTCCCATTGCTCTTCCGTTGGATCCACCCCCGTGGGATTGTGACAACAGGCGTGCAGAACCACCACGCTGCCGTTAGGAAGCGAATTTAGCGTTTTAATCATGTGGCTGAAATTCAAGCCATGCGAGGAGGCGTCATAATAGGGATAGGAGTTAACTTTGAAACCGGCGGATTCAAAGAGAGCCCTGTGGTTTTCCCAACTCGGATCGCTTATCCACACTTCCGATTGAGGGAAAAACTTTCTGATGAAATCCGCACCGACTTTCAATCCGCCCGTTCCTCCCAGGGCTTGAATGGTAACGGCTCTTCCTTCGGATATCACCTCTGAATCATCGACGAATAACAATGACTGTATCCCCTTCGTATATGTGGGAATTCCGTCTATCGGCAAATAACCCTTGGTGGTTTCGGTCTGCACCCATTTCAAGGCGCATTCTCGAACCACATCAAGCAAAGGCACCTTGCCCGTTTCATCCTGGTAAACTCCAACACCAAGATTGACCTTTACAGGATTTGGGTCCTTGTTAAAGGCTTCGGTCAGTCCAAGTATGGGATCCGCCGGAGCGAGTTCGATTTCCGAAAACAAAGATGTGTTCATGGCTTATTTCTCCGCTGTCATTGCGAATATTTTTATAGCTGGTGCATTTGGCAATATCACCTGTGTCAAGCTAGTCTGGTCACTGATAGGTATCTTCAAATGAAACAGAAAGAGCGGCTTGTTCAACAAGTCCCCGAATTGAGTCCTGCTGTAACGGCAGAACCAACCCAACTCCTCGCCGTATTTTGGTTTGCCGGTGTAAAGACTAAACGGCAAGGAGAAATACTGTTGAGAACCATCAGCAAACATTAGCGTAAACGCTGCGGTGGTATCCGGTTCCGTAGTTGTGAGTAAAACATGCAGATACCGCAAGGGAACATTCACCCGGCTCTTATAGGGTACCATGATTTTCTGTCCGGCGCAGCTAATCGCGTTTTTCTCGCCCTCTCCCTTCGGCCCCCATTGGAAGCTAATCCTTCTGGGCGATTGCGTGCCGGTTCCCAATACGGGAAGCCACATCGTGGAGGGTGCGATATATCCTGTGGAATAGGGCGGCACCAGTTCCGACGGGATCGCCACCCCTTCGGAATTCAAAGCCCCCTTATCTTGTGGATTGCCTCTCTCAGTCACATCCATGTTATAATACTTGCTCAAATCTATAAAACTTAACTGTCCGTTTATCACATGGATGAGGTGCATTGTGGTTTCAAAAGGTCGAACCGCCGGAGTGGTTGAGCACCATGTCTGTCCCACCTTCACATCCCATTCCAGCCAATAGTATCCATCATTTGGAGGAGCGGTGATCCAAGCCAGCATATCCGAAGTTCCTTGTCCGGGAAGAAGATCATGTTGTATTGGTGTGAGTTCATCCTCCCAAACCACGGGAGTTCCATCCAAGTAATACCAGTGATATCCAACAAAAGCCATGTCTCGACGCCATATCTGAGGTCCCATGTTGCGAACGTCTATCTTTATCGGCAGACGATATTGAGCCGGAAGTTCGCTGGGAGTCATATCCACTGTAAACTGCGCTCCGATATCGGCACCAATTAACATCACAGGAGAGCCATGGCTCATGGCGCCCTGGTCACTATCGTGTTTCATGGAAAAACCCCAGCGAAGAAGGTAGGTCCAATCATCAGACAGTGTGTTTTGCGGTAACGGGCTGCCGCTCCCGTCGCTCAGGACTATCGGCACGGAAACTTGCACCTCGGCTCCAGGGGGCACATCATTGGGAAGAGTGACGCTTGCGTCAGCCATATCCACCGGAGTGTCGCTCCCGGAACCATCGGAGTTCAGAGGCATGTTCCATAATTGACCGCAAATCACGGAACCGGGTGATTTTTGCCACGTTGCGAATCCATCGTTTCTCAACGTCACTTGAGCGGTGTAAGCCCCATTGGTCTCCAGAGTGGATGGCAGACTGGATCGAATTACCGTCGCGGACCACTGGGGCAATGAAGCGTCGGGTTTGTCGGCGACGTGCACATCCAAGCTGAGTATCGAAGGTGAGCCGTTTATCCCCGGGAGGGTCTTCGTAACTTCTCCTTTTTTATTCACGTCTGCGATTTCTCCGGTAAGGACGTAATCCCCAGGAGTTTTAGGAGCGGACAAGACATATTTCATCCGAGTGGTCACTGTGGGATAAAGCGGAAACGTTAACATGGAAACAGATTGATAGGATTGACCGCCGGGTTTAACTGGTTGCCATTGAAAGACCATGCCGTCAATGTTGGCGGGCAATAGATTGACGCCCATATTCTCCTGCACGAGATGGACGACATAATCTTTTCCCGCCACGCATGCCGCCGGGATGTCCTCGTTCAGCACCGACACAGGCATGACATCCTGTGACTCCAACATACGGGTGAACACACGGGTGTAATCCATGTATTCCAACCCATACTCCATGCTTGCCTCCACCTCGGTGCCGAAAGCGTAGTTATTCCAATCCTGTATCATCACCCAGTTGCATTTGGCGGCTAACGCCTTGTTCCATGCATTCTTGTACCGGGCGCCGGCTTCTCTTGAATGATAATTGTTCGTAGGATTGGGAGAGGCGATGGTGCCGTCATACCCTGGAGAGACGCTTGCGATTTTTATAGGTCCCCCGTCATCCTCGACGTAACCGGATGAGTATGCGTCTCCGAAATAACCATCCAGTTGCAATTTCCCTTTAAATCCGCTATCTCCAATGATGATCAGGTCTCTGCCGAAATCCGCAGCGAAATGGGAACGCAAATAGTTGACGGCGGATTGGTCCATTCCTGAAAACGCACTGGCATTAGAGAGAAAGAGAATATCCGCCGGAACGCCTCCGGTGTTTACTTCGGCGCAAAACTTGCTTGGTACGAGAGTAAAGAACTCCTTGACGGCTGCGTACACCTCGGCTTGAACCTCCTCCTTTGTCAAGTCAGGAAGTTCGGCGTTGCCTGTTCTCTCAATCTGCAAATCCACGAAGGATGGCGTATCAAGATACATCGCCACAAGGGGATACTCCTTGCCTCGATCCGATAGATTGTTCAACGCCGCCACCATGGTCATCAAGCCTCTTCTGGAGTAGGTGTGGCGGGATTGCATGTCCGCTTTAAACACCGGCAACGCCACCTCCACACCGGCGTTACGCAGAGATGTCAACTGGCTAAGCTGCCATCCGATGCGATCGTAACTTATCCACGACCCGCACCCTTCCGCATAATGATTCGCAATCAGAGACATGCCATCGACTGAGACTATGGGGTTCAAAGGATCCGATTTTCTCGGGTCATTTTGAATATTGTAAAAGTATCTGGCGAAGGTCCACTTCGGTATCGCGCCTTTGAAAGAGGCGGTTCTCGGTTTCATTGTAAACGGGGCGGGAGGCGTGATCATGGTTCCGCCCGGATGAACTTGAACCTCGGGGCGAACCCTTGCCTCGCCAAGATTCGGGTTGACGCTTACCGTTTTACCGTTATTGAGGGCGGCGAACCCAAACGCCGTGAGTTCATTCCACTCCCCCTCCGTTATGTGCCCATCGATCAGCGGTTTGGCGTTCACCACACGCGCGCATACTTTGGCGTTAGGTGCGGATGCAACACTTTTCACAGGGGAATCAACAAAAACGATCTCCTCCCAAAGAGAGGGGTCTTGGACTTGGGATAGAGTGGTGACTTTCGGGGAGAGACTCATTACCGCAGGCGATTGAGGATCCGCACTGAAAGCGACCTCATTAAATAGCATCTTTTCACCGGGATTAGGCGGTCCGCCCAATTCCACCCAAGGAATGGCTAATTCCACGGTATAACTGTTATCAACCCCGCCGGGCTGATTCAATGTCCCGTGGGTTGTCACGGCGTATTTAAACACCGCCATATCGCCATCCTTAAGCGTAATAAAATCCTGCACCCCTTTCAAAGGAGTGGCGTTCGCACCCCTGTAAAGCTGAGCCCCGCCCGCTGCGCTCACCGCCATCTCTACGGATTTGTCGGATCGCTTCGTCCCAACCGGTCCGTTTTCGAGTTGCAGAAAAACCGCCACACTGTCGTCCTTGGTCGGATCACCGAACGGAGCGGACTGTGAACCCACCAGATTTGGCTTATGAACCGTGAAGGCTGCGTAAAAATATTCGGAATCCCAAGCGGTGTAACACTGTACGCGATTAGCAGGTTCCCCTAATGCAAATGATTTTCCGCATAGCGTCAGGCAAAAAGGGAGAATCAAAAAAAGAACCATCCGGGAACGCAATCGCATAGATAACTCCTTCGGGAAGCGAAACTTTACAATCCAAATTTCTGAACTTCGGCTTATAATTCACTTTTATTATGACACAATCCAAGCCCTTGGACTGGTTTGCGCCTGGCAAAGTATGGGAACTCTCCATGGGTGAGGTATGATATAGGAACTACATTAAATAAATCATCCCATTCCCATCAAGGAGCGGTTATGGCATATCTGCATTTCCAGGATTTCCTGTCTCATTTGGAAAGCGCAGGAGAGCTCAAGAGAGTATCCGATTCAGTAAGCCCCAATTTGGAGATAACAGAAGTCGCCGACCGTGTGATGAAGAGCCCCGATGGCGGAAAGGCGATTCTCTTTGAAAATCCTACCGGCTTTAACATCCCTGTTGCTATAAACACCATGGGTTCACGTAAACGCATGTCCATGGCATTAGGGGTGGATGATTACGAAGAGATTGCAAACGATATTTCGACATTGGTGAAGCCGGAAGCTCCCGTAGGCATCATGAACAAAATCCGCATGCTCCCCCGCCTGAGTCGCATAGCATCGTCCTCCCCTAAAACGGTATCCTCAGGAATCTGTCAGGAAATAGTGGAGGAAGGGGATGCGGTGGATCTCACCAAAATCCCCGTGTTGAAATGTTGGCCGGACGATGGCGGAGCTTTCATCACACTTCCGCTTGTGTTCACTTATGATCCTGAAACCGGAAAACGCAACACTGGCATGTACAGGATACAGATTTTCGATCGCAACACTGCAGGCATGCACTGGCAACTTCATAAAACCGGAGCGGAGCATTACCGAAAAAGCGAATCGCAAGGTCAAAAGATACACGCCGCCGTGGCGCTGGGAGGGGATCCGGCAATCATTTTCAGCGCTTTGGCTCCTCTTCCGCCGAATGTGGATGAGATGATGTTCGCGGGCTTTCTTCGCAAAAAACCTGTGAATATGGTTAAATGCAAAACCATCGACATTCAAGTGCCGGCGGATTGCGAAATGATTTTGGAAGGATATGTCGACCCCTTTGAGCGGCGGTCGGAAGGCCCTTTCGGAGACCATACCGGATTCTACACCTCGGTGGAACCTTATCCGGTTTTTCATGTGACCGCTATCACGCATCGAAAAAACCCGGTCTATCCATGCACCATTGTTGGAAAGCCCCCGATGGAGGATGGATGGATGGGCAAGGCGGTGGAGCGCATTTTTCTTCCCTTGGTCCGGATGATGGTTCCGGAGTTGGCGGATATGAATCTGCCCGTGGAGGCGTGCTTCCACAACCTCGCATTCGTTTCCATTCGCAAACGTTATCCCGGACATGCATTCAAAGTGATGAACGCGTTGTGGGGTCTTGGCCAACTCATGTTTACCAAAATGATCTTTGTCTTCGATGAGGAAGTCGATGTGCAAAATATCCAGGAATGCATATGGCGCATCGCGAATAACATCGATCCTGAAAGGGATATGTTGCTCTCAAAAGGCCCAATAGACGTACTCGACCATGCCTCCCGCGCAATGGGGTTCGGATCAAAAATCGGTTTTGACTGCACTCGAAAACTTCCTGCTGAGGGATACACTCGCGAATGGCCGAATGCAATAGAAATGTCGCCGGAGATCGTCAGGCGAATTGACGAACTATGGCCAAAACTGGGGTTATAGATGCATTACTTGGATTTGATAGCGACCCATTGGGATCGAACTATCTTTTTGGAGATCAATCACGGGCTGAAAAATCCGTTTTTGGATATATACTTCTCCAAGACCACAAATCTGGGGCTCGGTGGCGTACAGGCTTGCATCGTTTTGCTCATCGCCATTACAATGGGAGCGATCAAAAGGGAGATTCATCTTGCCGCATTCTGGAAAAGCCTCTGGTTGACAATCTACCACAGACGTGAATGGGTCTCCCCCTTGCTTGTCTGTTTTATCATCGGAGGGCTTGCGGCGGATACAATCAAGGAGTTTGTATCGCGGCAACGTCCATGGTGGTTCTATCACAATCAACATATCGCAGGGAAATTCCTGAATGTGATAGTGTATAGAGTTCCGGGCTTGCCGGTCTTAAAGGTTTACGGCTTTCCATCCGGACATACGACCACTTCTTTCGCCATGGCGACCGTTGCCACCCTGCTTTTTTCCCGCTCCAACAAGGCGCTGGTCGCATTGTTATGGTTCGCGGCGTTGTCCATAGCATTGTCGCGCATCTATCTTGCCTATCACTGGCCTCTGGATGTTCTGGGTGGTTCCATATTGGGAGTGGTCTCCGCATTCATATCCATGAAAATATGTCGGAACTACAGCCTGAAAAGAAATGCAAACCCTTGATATGAAGATAATTTCACAATTATTTGACTTAACTTGGGTAAAATGATTAAATAGAACGTATGATATAAGAAAGGACGCCTTATAAATTGACCGGAAGGCTTGTGGTGGCCATCACAGGTGCAAGCGGAGCGATTTACGGCTTGCGTTTTTTAAGGGAGGCGTCACTTCTATTTGAAAAAATATATCTGTCCTATTCCGAACAAGCAACGCAGGTGGCGCGAACGGAACTGAATTTCCCGCTCTCCCCCTCATCCAAGGAGTGGAAAGAATATTTCAAAGAGGGTGCGGATAAATTCGAGATTTTGGACCGCACCAATTTCTTCACTCCTCCCGCAAGCGGATCATTCAGACACGATGGGATGGTCATAGTCCCTTGTTCCATGGGAACCGCTGGTCGAATCGCAAACGGCATATCCGATGATCTGGTAACCCGCGCAGCTGACGTGTGCTTGAAGGAAAAAAGAAAGCTGATACTGGTTATAAGAGAAACTCCTCTTAACCTGGTTCACTTGAGAAACTTAACCCAGCTCGCGGAAGCGGGAGCAATCATTCTTCCCGCCTCCCCTGGATTTTACTACAACCCGAAATCAGTTGAAGATTTGGTGGACACTATAATCGCCCGCATACTTCAAAATCTCGGTGTTGATCAAAAGGTGATGCCGCAATGGCGATTTCAAGAGGAAACGAAGGAACAATAAGCGGTGGATTTAATCAAATCCGTGTGATCCTGGAAATGATTAAATTCGAGCACTCCATTTTCGCTCTTCCATTTGCTATGATCAGCCTCGTTTTGGCTGCTAAAAATATGCCGCACGATATCCCATCTGGAAAAGTTATTTTCTGGGTGATCGTTGCCATGGTCGCCGCTCGCAGCGCCGCGATGGCTTTCAACCGTATCGTGGACGCCTCATATGACGCGGGAAATCCTCGCACCTCCAAACGTGCGATACCCGCTGGCTTGTTAAGCGTGGGACAGGTGACTATTTTCACAATAGTCTCGTCCGTGCTTTTCATACTCGCCGCATGGCGTATAAACATGCTGTGCTTTATTCTCTCCCCGCTTGCTTTGGTGGCGTTATTGGGTTACTCCTACACCAAAAGGTTCACCTCCTTGTCTCATTTCGCACTAGGATTCGCCATCGGGCTTGCACCCTTGGGAGCGTGGATCGCCGTTATGGGAACCATATCCATTCCCTCATTGCTTTTAGGGGCAACTGTTATGTTATGGATTGGCGGTTTTGATATCATATACGCACTACAGGATGTGGATTTTGACACCACCTGCGGCTTGCATTCGCTTCCATGCAAATTAGGAAAAGGGGTTGCACTGAACCTTAGCCGATTGATGCACGCAGTGATGCTTCTTCTTCTTGTCTGGATAGGGCACTTATGCGGATTGCATTTTGTTTATTATCTCGGCGTGCTCACTGTGGGAGCTCTCATCTATTACGAACACTCGCTGGTTAGTCCCACGGATATAAGTAAACTTAACTTAGCCTTTTTCACGCTGAATGGTTGGATTAGCATCAGCCTTTTTGCCTTTGTGATTCTTGACAGATTATTCAAGCATTAAGAAGACGGCGAACAACATTCGCTTGCACCATCGTTGATATCGGACTGATGGTTTAATCGAAGTTGATGTAGTGAAAAGCCAATATCATCGCCAACAATCCTTCGGAGATATTAGGTGACATCATCTTATCGCATTGGTTGTGTGCCCTATTTGAACGGAGTGCCGTTAAGCGCATGGTTTGAATCCTCTGACTGTTTCCTTGATCTGTCCATCAACTATCAAGTTCCTTCTCAGTTAGCAATAAATCTACGCGAAGGTAACTTGGATGTCGCAATGGTCTCCATATTCGAATCCTTTCAAAACCCTAACATAGCCATTGTGCCGGATATCTCCGTCTCCGCCGACGGTCCTGTGAAAAGCGTCAGGCTTTTTTCAAAAAAACCATACAAGGATATTCGCACTGTGGCGCTTGACACTAGTTCCCTCACATCTGCTGCTTTGACACGCATCGTTCTTGCCGAATTAATTGACATTAACCCGAAATATTGCTCTTTGCCCCCCAATCCCGAAGATATGTTGAAAGACTGCGATGCCTGCCTCATCATCGGTGATCTCAAGCTGTTTGATTCCCCAGCCACACATATGCTTGACCTTGGAAAAGCATGGAAGGAACTGACCGGGTTACCATTCGTTTACGCGGCATGGCTGGAATCCTTGCCTCCCAAACAGGATTTGCATGAAATACTTTTATCCGCGAAGGAATGGGGTCTCAGGAACTTGGAGCAACTTGCCAAGGAGTCGTCGTGCAAAATGAGTTTGCCGCTTTCTCAAACACGCGAATATCTTTGCGATATCATGCAGTACGATATGTCGGAAATAAAACGGAAAGCGATAAATCTGTTCAAAGACAAGTGTATACGGCATAATCTTATCAGTTGATCTAATTGCAAAATGCGGAAAAAAGGATTACATGCCACCTTCCATTCTTGGTGAAGACCCGCAATGCGCCTTTTGCAGTTATCTTGGATTATTGAATAAGAGCCGGATAACACGCGTGGGAATCTTAATGGATCGCCTTTCAGGCGAATGGTGCGAAGTCCGTGACGGATTATAGCCTGAAACGTCCAGACAATATACGGACGAAGCGGGCGAGAGGTAAGGAACCGCAAATGGTGGATAATTCAATTATTAGCAAAGATGTATTCCTTTTCACGGATTTCGATGACACGCTTTCATGTCAGCCTGATCTGACGGAGGAGTACATTGGGGAGCTGTGTCAATTGCTACCCCGTGAAATTGCAGGCGGAGAAGGGGATTGGGAGCGGGCGGTGCGGATAGCGTTGAGCAATTCGTTGAACAGGTACAAGGAAAGATTCAATGAAAACACCAGTCTGTCTGGTTATGAGACTTGGATAAAAGAGGAGCGGGCTCGTGCTCTTTTGGACGCTTGCCAAGTTATGAATATCTCTTTAAAAACCTCCGAAACCCCGTCCGAACTCGCATCCAGATTACAATTCGAAGCTTTGACATCCTGCAATGCGGCGTTTCCGGAAGCGCACGCCACTCTCCAGGAACTTTTTGAAATGGGCGTCCGCATTCAAATGGCTTCAAGTCAGGAATCGGAATATCTCTTGGCCGCTCTTATCGGAGCCGGAATTGAAAGCTTTACGGAAAGCAAATTCGGGCCCGACATAGTGGATTGCGCCAAGGAAGGCCCGGAATTTTATCGTCGAATAACATCCGTAATCGGTGCAAACCCTAGGGATTCCATCGTTTTGGACGATCAGTTGCGCTGCCTGCATTGGGCGAAAGAGGCGGGGATTGAAAATCTGATTTGGCTGCGCAATGATACATCGAATTCCGCGCCCGAGGGTGTGTGCGCGATCCGAACGTTGAATGAACTACCTGATATCATCAGGAAAATGACGAATCATTAGCCATTCCTGCGGAATGAATGGCTTCAAGTTATTCCGCGGCTGGATAGGATCCAAGCAGGCGCAAAAAACGAGCATGAGAGGAAAGCATGTCTATCGCCTTGGCAACCTGTGCATCCTTTATATGCCCTTGTATATCCACGTAGAACATATACTCCCACCCCCCCAAACGAGCCGGTCGCGATTCAATCATCGTCATATTCACATCATATTTCTCGAATGCGCCAATGGCTTTGTAGAGCTCCCCGGACTGATGATGCAAGGAAAACATGATAGATGTCTTATCCTGGCCTGTCTTATCGGGTTCGTTGTACCCCAATACGATGAATCGGGTGCGATTTCCTGGATTGTCCTCCGTGTGCTCCACCAATATCGGGAGGTTGGATCTTTCCGCTGCGATGCGAGGACACAAAGCTGCGCTATCAGGGGTTTGTGCGGCCATCTCCGCCGCACGGGATGTACTTGGAGTTTCAATAACCTCCGCATTGGGAAGATTGCTTCTCAGCCATAGTTTGCATTGCGCTTTTGGTTGCGGATGCGAAAACACCACTTTAATATCATTGAGATTGGTGTAATGCGAAGCGAGGTTAACAATCACCGGTATGTATAATTCCGATACGATATGCATGTTGGATTCCATAAAAGTATCCAATGTCTCCGGGATCACACCCGCCTGGGAGTTTTCCACGGGAACCACTCCGTAATCCGCATAACCTCGTTCCACATATGCGAATATCTCGGTTATGGAATCAACCGGAACATATTCCGCGCAACCACCGAACTTGAGAAGGGACGCATAATGCGAATAGGTGCCTTCCGGCCCTAAATAGGCAATTTTCAAAGGCTTTTCGAGTGCGCGAGAGGCGGAGATGATTTCACGATAGATATTGCGCACCGCCTCGTTCGATAATGGGCCATTATTCAGGCTTTGAACACGCTTATATACGATTTCCTCCCGTTCAGGGGTAAAATAGTGTGCACGCGTGCGCTCTTTGTGCATCCCTACCTCCTGAGCGAAACGTGCGCGTTGATTGAGTAATTCGATTAACTGCTCATCAATTTCATCTATCTGTTTTCGTATGTCGGTCAGGTTCATGGATGCCCCTAAGAAAATAAGATTGATTTGCATCATTTCATGCATGCGTATCTGATTGGAAGTCATCTGCCAAGCAGGATGCAGGAATATTATGGGATATGACACAGCACGGATTCAATGGTTTTATTATACTTGGAAATTGCACTCTTTATTTGTCTAAGGAGAGGGAAATATGGTGAGAAGCGGATGGTTCAGTCGGAAACCGACCGGCAATAAAAGCTCGACGGATATCCCCGCAGGAATTGTCACCAAATGTCAACGATGCAATGAAATCCTTTTTGTGAGGGATTTTGAAAGAAACTCGAAGGTCTGCACGAAATGCGGTTTTCACCATAAACTATCCGCATATGAAAGAATTGAAATAACTGTCGATGAAGGTTCCTTTCAACCTTTGAACGAAGACATCATTTCAAGGGATCCTTTGAATTTCATAGAGTACCCCGCCAAGCTTGAGAAAGCCCGGACAAATACCAAACTTAGCGAAGCCATTGTTACAGGCACGGCCTTTATCGATAATAAACCGGTTGTAATCGGAGTGTCCGATTTCGGTTACATGGGCGGTTCCATGGGATCCGTTGTGGGTGAGCGCATTTCACGAGCGATGGAGTACGGGCTCGCTCATCGTCTGCCTGTTATTCTCTTCACCGCATCGGGCGGGGCCAGAATGCAGGAGGGTCTTCTCTCTCTGATGCAGATGGCTAAAACTTCGTCGTCAGCCGGGAAATTACGGGAGGCGGGAATCCTCTTTGTTTGCGTTCTCACCGATCCAACCACGGGTGGCGTATATGCCAGTTACGCCTGTTTGGGAGATGTTATTCTCGCAGAGCCGGGAGCTATCGTGGGTTTTGCAGGAAGAAGAGTGGGTAATCAGGATACCGGTGTTAACTTGCCCGATGACTTTCAAACCTCCGAATTTCAGGCGGAACATGGCATGGTGGATCGCATCCTTCCACGCAAAGAGATGAGAACCGCGCTAGCGTTGCTGCTAAAACTATTTGACGGGGGGCGGCACAATGATAGGTGACGTTTTCGATTTCGAAAAGCCCATTACAGAGGTGGAAAATCTTATCCAGGAGTTAAAATCCCCTCAAAGACGTGAAGAGGCGCTTCACGAGGGCATCGATCTTTCGGCGAAAATCGCTGAATTGGAAGAGGAATTGCACCGAGTGATGGTGAGGGTTTATAAAAATCTCTCGCCGTGGGAAAAAACGCAATTAGCGCGTCATAAGGACCGACCCTATTCCCTGGATTACATTCGTTTGATTTTCGATGATTTTTTTGAGTTAAACGGAGACAGGCTGGCGGCGAATGATGAAGCCATCGTTGGAGGCCCAGCGATATTGGAAAACAGACCGGTGATGGTGATCGGACAGCAAAAGGGACGTGACATCAAAGAGCGACAGCGACGTAATTTCGGCAGCGCACATGCGGAAGGCTTCCGTAAGGCGTTACGCTTGGCGCGGTTGGCGGAACGATTTCATATGCCCTTGATCACCCTGGTGGATACCGCAGGCGCAGCGGCAGATCTGCATGCTGAGGAATTCGGTGTGAGCGAAGCAATCGCGCACAATCTCCGTGAGTTTTCATTGTTGAAAACACCCATCATAGTCACAATCATTGGCGAAGGAGGAAGCGGGGGCGCTCTCGGTCTCGCAATTGGAGATCATGTGTCCATGTTGGAACATTCGATTTACTCGGTGATTTCCCCCGAAGGATGCGCCGCCATTCTCTGGCACGACAAATCCCGTGCAAGTGACGCTGCAAAATCGCTCTGTCTTACAGCGTCAAACGCTCACTCTCTCGGAGTGATTGACGACATACTGCCCGAGCCTTTGGGAGGAGCTCACAGAGACCCGGTCACCATGGCGGAGACGATCAAAACATCGCTTTTGACTTCGTTGAATAAATTGGATTCATTCCCAAGCGTTGACATTTTGATTGAAACACGGTACCAGCGGCTCAGGCGCATGGGTGAGTATGTGGAACAAACACCCAGCGAGGAGGAAAGCAATGATGGATGAAGGAGAACTCATACAGGAGAAGTTGAATGAATACCTTCTGCTCCTCGCCCCCTTGGAAAGAGCAGAGCAGGATTTGGATATCGCCCGTAAAATGTTACGCGCCAAAACCGAGGAGGATATCCATCGAATCGCTCCATCCTTGGGACTTGTTTCCGAAACACTCAACATATCCACCATCGATCTTTTGCTGGCGGAGGATCGACCGAAATTTTTAAACGAGGCGTTGGCTCGAAGCGGTTTGACCGTGGAGGAGGTGCGGAACATTTTAGTCCCTCAGATAGATAGAGCCCGCGAGGAATTGAAAATCATCGGAATACCGGACAGCATATAAAAAGAGTTCCTGAAATCAAGATCAGGAACTCTTTATTGCATCCGTTCACCATAAGTATATGCATCCTCAAGCAGCGTGTTGCCTCAATTGCTCCCAAGTCATATTCACTCTCATGTAACAGGCAACACGGCCATCCAAGCTGGCGGGTAGAAAATCCTCTTTTTCGAGTCGAACTTCACGGTTGCCTCCTATCTGCCTGTAAACACCTGATGGCACCTTCTCTCCCGCCAAGTACAGTTCATCCGCAAACTGATCATTTTCCGGTGAATTCCACATTGTCTTCGCTCCTTCGACAATTAATTGCGTTGATCTTTTTAACATGATTGCAGTTTGAAAAAGTGGATCAACCACATCTAAACAAAACGTTAGTTAAACGGTGAACGACATCTTCATGTCATTCAAACAGTCGTTCTTTCGTTAAGTGATGTCGAAAGATATCTTTCGGCTAGCTGGTCAATGGAATTTCAATCGGGTTGATTTATGCGCTTCCATCTGTCCTCGTATCGTATCGCCACTATCTAATAATACGCCCGCATAAACGGTTTGTCAAGACAAAATATGAAAAATATTCTGCGGTTTATTTACCGTATATACGAGTTTTTCACCGTAGAAGTTACAGGCAAATCATTCATTTTTCACATTTCCTTACCCACGGATTCCCCACCGAAGTGAGTTGCAAGCTTCTCAGGCTGTTGCAAAATCACCCCGTAAAATGACCTATCGCTTGCCATATGCAACATTCGCCTTATTTCATGAATTTGACATGGAATTGAACTATCCAGTATACTGTAATGTGAAAAGCGATAAATCATCATGAAATCAATTTAACACGGTTACTCTTGTTTTTGTTCCTTTTATATCGGATTTCGATGCTCAAGTTTCAAGGGAGGCTGGCTATCATTGGAAAAGTTATACATCAACGGAGGCAGCGAACTTTCCGGGGTTGTGCGGATAAGCGGAAGTAAAAACGCCGCTTTGGCGATTATGGCGGGGGCGATACTCGCCGAAGACGTGGTAACCCTGTACAACGTGCCCCGCATTTTGGACACCCAGATTATGGTGGAGCTTTTGAACGGCTTGGGGGCTTCCACGCAATTCGTTGATATGAACACCGTCACGATTGATCCTCGAAATATCCATTGTCTTGAAGCTCCGTACGAATTGGTTAGCAAGATGCGAGCCTCGTTTTGCGTGTTAGGTCCCTTACTCGCCAGATTCGGTTTTGCGCGCGTACCTGTCCCCGGGGGTTGCGATATCGGCGCCAGACCGGTCAATTTTCATATCGAGGGATTAAAACGACTTGGCGCATCCCTCCATACCGAACATGGCATCTACACAGCCGAATGCAACTCTTTGCACGGAAACTCCATATATTTCGATTTTCAGAGTGCAGGAGCGACTCAACACCTTATGACCGCCGCAGCGCTTGCTGACGGAGTAACCACAATCGATAACTGCGCTACGGAGCCGGAGGTGGTTGATTTAGCCAATTTTTTGAACAGCCTGGGTGCTGATATCCAAGGCGCTGGCACAACCACTATTAGAATTAGCGGAAAAAAGCGCTTGCATGGTGGTGAATACAGTATTATTCCGGACCGTATGGAAGCGGGAACATTCACCATAATCGCCGCAATAACCTGTAGCGACCTTAAGCTGCAAAACGCGGTATACTCCCATATGAAACCTATGATCAGCAAGATTGTTGAGGCAGGCGCGGAAGTGACCGAGGATTTCAACGGGCTGAGAGTCAGATGTAATGGGCGGCTTAACGGCATTAACATTAAAACGATGCCCCATCCGGGATTTCCAACCGACATGCATCAGCCCATAGCAGCGCTGCTCAGCATCGCAAGCGGAACATCGGTCATCACGGAAAACGTATATGAAAGCCGCTTCAGATACGTTAACGAATTGAACCGCATGGGAGCCAATATCAAGGTGGAGGGTAGAACCGCGGTTATCACCGGCGTGGAACGATTGACAGGAGCTCCGGTCACTGCGACGGATTTGCGGGCGGGCGCTTCATTAATATGCGCGGCGCTAGCGGCCGAAGGTGAAACGGAAATCGCCGGAATCGAACATATCGATCGAGGCTATGAAAACTATGTGGGTAAATTAGCTGAACTTGGAGCGAGCATTTGCAAAGGCTCCGAGGATAGCTGGGAAGGTTTGAAGGTTTGTTCTCTTTAACGCCTGAAATCGGAATCGATCTTGGCACCGCGAACATTTTGGTTTATCTTCGCGGCAAGGGAATTGTTCTAAGAGAGCCATCGGTGGTTGCCATCGCGGCGAATACGGGCAGAGTGCTTGCCGTGGGGGAGGAGGCTCGACTTATGCTAGGGAGGACTCCCGGCAATATCACCGCTATCCGCCCCATTTCCGACGGAGTCATAGCGGATTACACCACCACCGCCAAAATGATGGAACATCTCATACGCAAAGTTGTAGGGCGTAAAAAGATTTTCAAACCGCGTGTTTTGGTGTGCGTCCCTTCCGGAGTAACCAGCGTGGAACGCCGCGCCGTCCTGCAGGCGGCGAAAGAGGCGGGAGCCGGAGACGCATACACCATCGAGGAGCCTATGGCGGCTGCGATTGGGGCGGGACTCCCCATTTCCAATCCTGGCGGGAATATGGTTGTGGATATCGGCGGCGGCACGACGGATATTGCTGTTATTTCATTAGGCGGAATCGTTCTTTCCGAGAGTTTGCGCGTCGGCGGGAACAAGATGGATGAGGTAATCATGCGCCACATCAAGAACACCTACAACTTGATGATCGGAGATCGAACCGCAGAGGAAATCAAGATACAGATCGGCGCAGCATACACTTTGGAGCAGGAGTTAGTGTACGACGTGCGAGGGAGAGATCAGGTGGTTGGACTGCCCCGCACCATCAAGGTAACCTCTGAAGAGATAAGAGAGGCGCTTTCGGAGCCTGTCACTCAAATCATAGACAGAGTCAAACACGTATTGGAGCGCACTCCGCCCGAACTTTCGGCGGATATCATCCAGAGAGGCATCTGGCTCACAGGGGGAGGCGCATCCCTCAGAGGATTGGATAAGCTTCTGTCCGTGGCCACCGACATTCCCGTCTACGTCGCGGATGACCCTTTGTCATGTGTCGCCATTGGAACCGGCAGAGCGCTGGAAGAGTTACACGCTATTAGTCAGGTGGAATCACGGCAAATTGTCTCCTCCCGCCATTAGCGATTAGTCCGAAGGAGCGCCTATGAAAACAGCGATAATCCTTTGCATTTGGATGGTTTTGTCAAGCAGCGCCGGAGCCGCCCTACCCGCCGATGTCACTTCCAATAGTTGGGCGGCGCCCTCGGTTGATAGCGTCCTGCAACGCGGGGTTATGCAGACCATCGATGGACGATTTATAGGTGGTGAAAAAGTAACCATCGGAGAGTTGGCTGTGATACTCGACGCCTTCCGCCTTTCGCTCATCCACGGCAAATGGAAGGATGTTAAGTCTCAGCCAGGCTTGAAAAACTCCGACCAAATTGCACCCAAAACATTAAATGTAACCCGTTACGATTTAGCAGTTACACTAAATCGTTTTGGTGGTTGGATTTCTAACGGGTTTCATTATAATCCATTGAAGGTTTATGGTCATTCGCTTGCTATCAAACCTCAACCGGATTTGCAAAAGCTTAAAGATGATCCCAAGATAATTCAGGCTCTTAAGGATTTGGAATCCTTTCGAATGCTCTCACCCAAGTCGCCTCTGCTATCACCTCAGAATACACCCGTGACAGTTGAGGACGCCGCCAAGGTAATGTCTGATTTCGTAACTGGATTTGTGGATCACTACACCGATGAACCGCAGAACAGGGAGACAACTCCCCCGTCAAAATAGATCATCGCATCGGGTTTTAAAAATTCACTCAATATCCCGTAATCTCATCATCGACTTCCGCATGAATTATGAACTCATTGATTTGCCAGTGAATGTATACTGTTATTACTTCGAAGGAACCCACATACTGTAATTGCCGACGGAATGTATTCGTTATTAATCTATTTATCCGCGGCGGGAGGTGAACCATACAACTCATCTATAGCTTACTGATTGAGGATATCGTTCGCAGAGCGTTGCGGGAGGATGTCGGTACGGGTGATGTGACAACGTTAGCGACAGTTCCCCCGGACGTACAGGCAAGAGCCAATATCGTTGCGAGAGAGACGGGGGTCATTGCGGGATTGCCCGTCGCCGAAGAGGTGTTTAACCAAGTCTCACCGGATATATCCTTCACCATGATCCGCGAGGATGGCGCACATGTCTCCACAGGGGAGATATTGGCGCGTATTGAAGGCGGCGCCAGAGCGATTCTATCGGGCGAGCGCGTATCCCTTAATTTTCTCCAACATCTCTCCGGAATTGCCACGCGCACGGCGCGATTTGTGGAATTGGTAAGCGGCACCGGGGTGCGCATTGTCGATACGCGTAAAACCACGCCTGGGTTACGTCTTCTGGAAAAATACGCCGTAACCGTGGGCGGCGGAAAAAATCACCGTATGGGTCTTGATGACGCGGTTATGATAAAAGACAACCATATCATCACCGCTGGAGGGATCACCGCCGCTGTAAAGCGTGCGCGCTCAGCGGTACCCCATACGATGACTATAACCGTGGAATGTGAAAACCTTGATCATGTGAAGGAGGCTCTTGAAGCCGGTGCGGATGTTCTTTTGCTGGACAATATGGATAACCCCACAAGAGCGGTTGCCGTTAAAATGTGCGAGGGAGTGGCGCTCACCGAAGCGTCCGGTGGCATCACGGAGGAGACAGTCAAAGAGATCGCTGCGACAGGCGTGGATGTGCTCTCCGTAGGCGCTCTAACCCATTCCGCACCCGCCTTGGATATCGCCTTGGACATAATAGAAACCTATTAAACGAGAATGAACGGACTAAAAGAGGAGGTTGCGGAAGGAAAGTACATTCTATCGTTTCCGCATCTTACCTCAACGCAGGATTACGCAAAGAAAATCATCTCAACCTGCGCCAGGGATATCGTTGGAGTTCGAGCGGATTATCAAAGCTCTGGGAGAGGACGCCTTAAATCGCAATGGGACGCCGTTCCCAATTCCTCATTGTTAGTCAGCTACATCTTTGATTTAAGTGGATTTTCCAAGCGCCATGTAAAGCTCATCTCCTTGGTAACGGCAGCCGCCGCCATCACCGCAATATCGGAATCCACCAACCTCACCCCTCAATATAAATGGCCTAATGACATACTGATTTCCAATCGCAAGGTATGCGGAGTATTAATTGAAACCCCCGCCTTCAAGCAATCACTTAGCCAGGCGATCATCGGTGTGGGGGTCAATCTGACGCAGCTTGAATTCCCCCCGGATATTGAATCCATCGCCACCTCCATCGCGATGGAAGGCGGACAAGCCCCCACGCCTCAAGCGCTTGCCAAAACGCTCTATCATAAACTTTTATGGTGGGCGGATATTTTGCTTTGGCATGGTCTCGATCCCATTACGGAAATGCTTCGTGAGCATGACGGGTATACGGGCGAGCATTACCGCGTAACAACGGATTCCGGGGAGAGACCAGGAACGGCGGTGGGTATCACTTCGGAGGGAGAACTGATCCTGAGAATGGAAGACGGTTCGATACTTGCAACACAAAACGCCACATCCCAGAAGAGTGTACATCGTTATAACATACCGGCTGATTCATAAAAACTCTTCTACGACAAAGTTCCGTCAATCGCCCAAATTCCACGCACCCCGTTAACACTGGTGTTTGAAATCGCGGTAATTGTGCTCTGATTTTTGTCGAACAGGGAATTCCACCAACACCCGGCAGCCTCCCCATCGCCAAAAGGTTGCGTGGGATTCGTAAATTGCATATCCTTTAAGTCGCCTGAATACACCATCATCCGAGGCGCATCAGCGTGCTTTTTGGTAAGTTGACATGAAAGAATGAGGGTGTTCTGACTGAGTTCGCAAAGATAAGGGGCTCCGGCGTACACGTTGGCGGGCAAGCGAGGATGCACGATTCGAGAAAGTCGATATGGGCTTTTTTCCCCGATGCAACCCATATGCCAATCATCATTCAACGTCGTCCATATCACGGATGGTTGCAGTTGGTTGGTGGTTGCCCGATTCGCCTCAATCGATACATAAATTCGATCAGAGGAAGTTGATATCATCGGTACGGGCATACCATCTCTTTTACCGGGATTGCAGGAGATTATTTCAGGATGGGACCAGTGTTTCCCGTCATCGTAGGATCGAGCCAACGCTATTCCCTGTTCTCCCACCGTGCCGAAAGGAGCTTCCATGGAGAAAAAAAGCTCAATCTCGCCAGAAGGTAATTGAACTGCGGCAGGTTCCCAACAACCTTTGTTTGCCGTGATCCCCCCCGCCCAAACGGTTTTCCCTGTTTTCCAGGTTACTCCTGCGTCATCGCTGACATTATAACCTATCTCATAGGGATGAACGCTATCGGTGGGACGAAAATTATACCATAAGAGAATAGAACCGTTTTGAAGCTGCAGAAGAGATGGGTTGGAATCGGAACCGAGGGGGGATGACGCCACCAACACACTATTCCCCCACTGCACGCCTTCGTCAACGCTTCGCTTGACCCAGGATTTCCCATCCATCTCAAAGGCGCATAGTATGGCACCGTCCTCCAAGCGTATCATTCGAGCGTAAGTCGCGCCTTTTTGGATCAAAACAAGGCTCTTTGCCTTCCAATGTATTTGTCGTCCGAACGCTTGGCTCTCAAACATCGGTGTGATGAAGAGCATCAATAAGAATGATGTTAAAACACAAGAGGATAGGAGTTTCAATTTGCTTGAGATGTGGCATCCTGATATTTCATCAATATCCATTCTCCGAGAGTGCGGAAAAAGGAAATGCGTTCGTTATCGGAACCGTAATGGGAATTTAAAGCCCCATCGGATTCCACAAAGCCGGTCAACCCCATCAAACCCAGATACTGGTGCGCCACCAGCACGCAAGCCCCTTCTCTGAAAATAGCCTGTACATCCTCCGGAATCGGCGTTCCCCCTAAGCACGCAGGCTTTATCGGCAAAAGCTCTTGCGTATTATGCTCCGTGCCCGCTGTCACCACAAAGCCAGTATCCCGCATGGCGTGCACATACCGGGATAAAACCTCGGGGGTGTTTCGATTGGGGATGAATTCCGCCGTGTGAACGTTAAGTCGCCGTAATTTTGCAATCAACTCCTCAACAGGCTCTTCATAAGCGCAAATCGGCTTCGCACCATCCGCTAAAGTCGGATAACATGGAACGCCTCCCAACGCGAGAATCAGATTATAAGCGTGTTCGAAATCCACAAACGTATCAGGCTCGAACGCCGGTCTGCCCGCTTTCATAAGATGGGTTCGAATATCATTTTGCACAAGAACCGGATCCATCGCATTCTTGGGCGAAGCTCCAAAAATGGCCCGAAGCTTCTCGGAGCGATCCGCGACAGGCGTCGATTCATAAAACGCCTCTTGAAAAGCCTGCGCCAAATGACGCTCCTGCAGATAGACCGTATTCAGGCATACGCCGGTTCGAGTGGCGATCCGTTCTTTAATGATATCCGGGGTGAGAGGAATATCGATTCCGGCGTTAACAAATATCGTGGAAAGCTTCCGTGTCATTTCATTCATGCGCAAGCTATCGTTCACTCGAATGGTTTGAAGCAAACGGGAGGAGTTCTCACTCATCGGCGAGAAATTGGTGATACCCTTGCCACAAATGTAGATTTTACCAAAATTACCGGGATCGTTAATAAGCGTTCTGCTTTCAACCAGATCATCCATGAGTGCGATAATCTCAATACCGAAAAGCGGGAATATCCCCTTTTGCACGGACAGGGTTGCGAACTGTCCATAAACAGAATAGTCGTAATAGTTGCTGGCTCCGAGCGCATTCACGCCCTCATTTGTCGCCATTTCCAATGCCTGACCGAGGCTTTGAAAGGCGCTGAAATTCGGAGGCAGATGAACATGAGTGTTTGTATCCCGATGAAAGGCGAACGCGTCGTCTGCATTTACGCATGATGCCATTTCCCGAGGATCTCCGAGACTTCTCAATGTATGAATGAAAGCGTCAACTGAACTCATTTTTCACCGTTCCAAATGATCATAATGGATGTGATAATTGCGATTTCCCCGATGACCAACGTGTATGGCATTTCTGATGACAACGAAACACCTATCCACGATTCATGCAATTACCCAGTATGCAAATAGATTATACCTGACAGTTCGCTAAGCGTTGGATTATATAGAATGCGAGACCTTCTGATCTTCCGATGAAGGAGATTATAGAGGAACATGGACGATGGGAACAGGGGAAGCGTTAACTCATGAGACCGAAAAGCTCGGCAAGAGCCACTTTGACCTTCGCCAGAGCCTTGCCTCTGTGGCTAATGAGATGCTTCTTCTCGGGGGGCAATTCAGCCATATATTTGCCCAGATCCGGCAAATAGAATATGGGGTCATATCCAAAACCATACTCCCCCTTCATCTCCCAGCCCACTATTCCCTCGCAAACGCCATCGCAGAGGATTTTTTTCCCATCCGGAGTGGCTATCACGACGGCGCAAATGAACCTGCATTTTCTCTCCTCGATAGGAGTATCCTTGAGCAGGTGGAGAATACGATGCATCTTTTCCGGAAAAGGAGTGTGCTCTCCGAGGAATCTTTTCGAGTATACGCCAGGCTGGCCGCCCAATGCGTCTATCTCCAATCCGGCGTCATCCGCAACCGACACCATGCCCGTGAGAGAAACGGCGGCCACGGCCTTGAATTCACTGTTCTCCGCATAGGTGCAGCCAGTTTCCTCAACTTCAAAATCGACATGCGGGAAATCAGCGATAGTGCAAACTTCAAGACCGGAATTGGCAAGTATCGTTTGCATTTCGACACCCTTCTTACGATTACCGGTCGCCACCACAATTTTAGGAGCGTAGGAGCTTTTTATTGCTGTCAATTGATCTTGTTTACCGTATTGATGGAATCCAGAATATCGCGAGACTGCACAATCGCTCCGAGAACCTCGTAGGAATGAATCGCCTCTAGAATGGTCGGATTGGTAAACAATAGGGCGAAGGGGTCATTTTCACCGTTCAACACATTGGCGGAACCATTATCCGCCATTGACTTGTTGAGTATGGGACGGCATTGGGAGAAATAGTTCTTCAGGAACCACTCTCTTAAATGCGCATATCGAGGAAAATCCTCCTTGCGCAAACCGTTTTTTGCGGCGCTGCATAGCAAATCCACTAAATCCTGATGATTGGCGCTCAATTCCGACAATATTCGCATTTGATATGATAATTTCTTTCGAGATGAAAAAACGGATGAAATAGCGCCCGATTTTAGTATTTTTGTTTTTTCGCCCAGGCTGAAGTGTTCGGCATAACAACGTCTTAATTCATTGGATTGATGGATGATATGATTCGAGGCTATCTGCGCCCTCAGTCGCAGCTTAAAAAACAGAGGGGATGGCAACCCGATTCGGATCATACTGCTTCCTCCGTAATGGTGAACTCTATCGGTTCATTTGCTGTACATAATTCAATCGCAGATCCGTCAATAGGTTTTTCAACTCTCTCTGCATGACTGGATCAAGCTTCGTTTCCAATTTTGAGGCAATATATTCAATTGTGTCAATCGCTATGCGAGCGCCTTCCAAGTCACGATTGATGACTCCTGTTACTGGATCCGCGACAAGACCCATGCAAATCCACGCCCCTTGATGCAGTAATTCAATACAGGTGACAAGATGATCCGTGATGGAAGGGCTTGTGCCGATTTCACTTTCGACGGAATCGGTCCCCTCCTTGGGGCTATCCTGTGTCTGTTCCTGCGGGGTTTCGGAATTGGTAATTGAGGACTCATCCACGTTCGCACTTTCCTCTTGAACGGTGTGACGTTTATCCACAAAGGTGAAGCTGGATTCTTCGTGATCAGCAATCATGTGCATGCTCCTTGGAATATCAACTCATTGTCTGCAAGATAGCAAAGTATATCATATAGGATAAAACGATACAAGATGCCGCAAAGATATTTTTGCTCATTTATTTCGTAACAAAGATTTTTTTTCGCGGCGCATCCCCCCTAAGGTAGCCGCAAGTGCTGCACGCCGAAAGCGGTAACAATCACTATGACTGCATTATTCTGAAAAGCGATATTCACTTTCAAATTTGCGTTTCGATCATGGGCGGCGATGCTTCCTCGACAATACACATTTAGGGGTAATCTCAAAGGGAACGTGCTCTAATCATGATCTCAAGGAATAGATATTAACCAAGTGCAGGACTTTGCCAACGGGTGGCGAATGGATGAAAAAAAGGAGGACACACTCCATGCATACGGAGGAGCTTGTAAATTGGTTGAATGATTACTTGGATGTCGCTCACATCGAAGACTATCCCAAGGCCTGGAACGGTCTTCAAGTTCAAGGCAAGGAAGAGGTTTTTCGTATCGCGTTAGCGGTGGATGCATGTCTCTATTCGATAAATGAAGCTGTTTCAAAAGGCGCCGACATGCTCATGGTCCATCATGGCGTTTTTTGGGAACAAACCGCGCCGGTGACGCATGCGTATTACAGAAAACTTTCAGCTATCATATCAAATTGCCTATCCTTGTACTCATGCCACTTGCCATTGGATATGCATCCAGAAGTTGGCAACAATACGCAGTTGGCTCGTTTGATCGATCTTCCAATTGCAGGCCGATATGGTATGATAAACGGTGCGCCCATCGGCGTCTATTGCGATACGGACACCACAATTGAGGAGCTATCGGACAAAATCGAGCAAGCTCTGCAGATAACCCCTTATGTCATGGCGACGGGGCCACGCAGACTACGGAGGATAGGCATCATTTCCGGAGGCGCAGGTCAAATGGCGCCCGAGGCGAAAGCCGCCGGATGCGACACATTGTTAACCGGGGAGGGCAGTCATTCCAATTTCTTCCTCGCGGAGGAACATGGAATCAACCTCATATTCGCAGGACATTACGCAACGGAAACAGTTGGAATAAAGGCTTTAGGGGACATCTTACGCCATAAATTTCACTTGGAGACGTTTTTCATAGATCACCCGACCGGCTTATGATAAATTTAGCGGGATGTCGAATTACATTTTCACGCGAACGTCTGGTATAATGAACGCAATTGAAAAGAGTATTTGACGGCGTGTAAAGCCGTCCCCCGAATTATACATCGGGCATACTCCTTCCTGCTCCGGATAGCGCCGGAGCCATAGACCGAGGGGAGGTGAAAGAACCATGCGCCACTACGAGGCGATGTACATTGTGGATTCGGAACTAACGGACGAACAACTCCAGCCCATCATTGACAAGTATTCCAAGATCGTTACTGACATGAACGGCTCCGTAACGGATGCCGGTAAATGGGAAATGGGCAAAAAGCGACTTGCTTACGAAATTGACGGTCATCGTGAAGGCATTTACATCCTGATGAATTTCGTTGCAGACACCAACGTACCCAAGGAGCTTGATCGCGTATTTCGAATCAGCGACGATGTCTTCAGACATATTATCGTGCGCCAAAACGAAGACGAAGAGTAACACCCTCTGATTACTGACACACCCATCCATGAATGTCCAAGAAGACGAAGGAGCGGAGAAATGTTAAACCACATTATTATCATCGGGAGAATTACCCGTGACCCGGAAATAAAATACACCTCAAGTGGAATCCCCTTTGTCCGTTTTTCGGTTGCGGTTGATCGCCCGCGAAAAAATCAGGATACGGGCGAGCGGGAGACGGATTTCCTTGATGTGGTGGCATGGAGACAAACTGCGGAATTCATAAACAGTTACATCACCAAAGGACGGTTGATTCTCGTGGAAGGGCGTTTGCAAGTTCGCACATGGGACGCGCAAGACGGTTCCAAGCGTAAAACCTCGGAAATCATAGCCGATAACGTTCAAGGATTGGATCGACCGAAATCCCAGGGAACGGATGCTGCTGAAATGGACCACGTCGCCCCTGTCCGGGAAAACATTCCGCAATCTTCTAAAACTTCGGAACCCGAGGATTATGATCCCTTCGCAGAGGAATAGTCCTTTTCCAACTTGTCAATTTTAAGGGGTCTTCCCTATGGGGGCCCTATGAGAAAGGGTATAGATGAATAACGTCGTGCGCAAACGCGCTCCAAACAAATTTCGCAAACCGCGCCGAAAGGTTTGTGAGTTTTGCGTGGATAAAGTCACGAGCATAGATTACAAGTCATATGCAAAGCTTCGTAAATTCGTGAGCGAACGGGGCAAAATGTATCCGAGACGCTCATCGGGAACATGCGCAAAACATCAACGTCTGTTGAGCGAAGCGATCAAACGTGCGCGCCACATTGCATTTTTGAATTTCGTGGCTAAATAATAACAAATTATCCGCTGCAAAACCCGGCCCGATGCTAGTTGCCTTCAACGCTTAGCCATTGGGCCGTTATTGCGAATCCAACATCCTAAAAGGAGATTTATGATGCTGCAATCAAAATCGGTTTTGGATGATATTGCCGCAATGCGTCAACTAGACCCGTCCAATATCCTTCAACTTACCGCTGATTTCCCCATACAATGCCGCACAGCTTATGAGATCGGTGAAAAATTCGCCATCCAAGGACTTTCGAGAAAACGCCCCATCAACAACATCGTGCTCTCCGGCTTGGGAGGTTCGGCGATTGGCGGGGATATGCTTCGAATCTTGATGGAGGAATATGGCGACATCCCGATGATTGTCAATCGTGACTACACTCTTCCTGGGTTCGCAGGCAAGGACACCCTGGTAATTTGCGCTTCCTATTCAGGGGGCACGGAAGAGACGCTCTCAGCCTACAACCAGGCGCGCGCACGCAACGCCCAAATCGTCTGCGTGACCAGCGGAGGGGAGTTGGCGGAACGAGCGAACAGGGATGGGTTTCCGGTCTGTACCATTCCCGGCGGACAACCCCCTCGTACTGCTACGGGATATATGTTCTTCCCCATGCTTTCATTGCTGTCTCACCTCGGGTTGTTTTCCCGCCCCATCAGCAAGGACATTGAAGAAACCATGCAATTGCTCGCCGATCTGAACAAGGAGTACTCCACGGATGTTCCGATTGAAAACAATACTGCGAAACAGTTGGCGATTCAGCTTGACGGACGCATACCCGTGATATACGGCAGTCAGGGATATAGAGGTGTGGTGGCTGTTCGTTGGAAGTGCCAGTTTAACGAAAACGCCAAGGAACATGCCTTTGCAAATGTATTTCCCGAACAGAATCACAATGAAATTCTGGCTTGGAAGAAATGTCGCAAACAGGCTCCCAGATGGATACTGATCTACCTCCGCGACCCTTCGGAAACCGCCACCCAGCCGAGGATTGCACGACGCGTGGAAGTAATGAAAAAGCTTGCGGGACACACCCCATCGTACGAGGCGTGGGCGAAGGGAGACTCGCTTTTGGCGAAAATGTTCAGCCTATTCTACCTCGGCGACTATGTGAGCATCTACGCGGCATTTCTTAACGACATAGATCCCACCAACATAGACAGCATCTCCAAGTTAAAATCCGAAATGAAAAAGTTAAAAGCCTAAGGATTTTCACTCTAAGGAAATCAGAATCCCTCCTTCCTCGTATACTATAGAGAGGAAGGAGGGAATAAAATGGAATTTCAATTTGAAGAGAGAGTGCGTCGCCCCATGCCCGCCGAACCGATGAGGAAGGAAGGGGACGACGGCGGTCCAACCAAGCCAGACGTCAAGCGTCCGGATGTTGGTGACCTGTTGAAACGTATGAAGCGTATTGATCCGGACACCGCTCGAAGATATCGCCAAAGAAGTGGGGAGTGATAATGGGCAATTCGAACCTGTTGGAGATGATACGCCCGTTAAGCGAAGTTGTTATCACTCCCCCTGAATGGCTAGGCAAGGAATACGCAATTCCCTCGGGAGCATCCCCCATTACCGACATTCACGGCACCACTGTAATTGCAGTTAAGTACCGCGAAGGGGTGATAAACGTGGGCGATCGACGGGCTACCGCCAATTTCGCTGTCATGTACGACAGGGCGGAAAAATCGCTCCCAATAGATGATTACACCCTCCTTGCGATATCCGGATCATACGGGCGAGCGATGGATGTGGTGAAATACCTTCGTCACTCCTTTAAATACTTCGAGCGCTCTCAATTGCAACCCATGAGCCTTGAAGGCAAACTCTCGGAACTCTCCCGGGTTATTGCAGCAGGATTGCCCTCCGCGCTTCAGGGAATCGGGGGGTTCATCCCTATTCTGAGTTCATATGACGTGGCTATGCATACCGGCAGGATATTCTTTTACGACGGTATGGGCGCAAGGTTCGAAAGCACGGAATTCGGTGCGGCTGGAAGCGGGTCGGTTCAAATACGAGGTGTTTTCGATTATATAGTGAAGACAAAAAAGCCGTTTCATGAGATGAGTTTGGAGGAGGCGCTGCGCGAGGCGCTGATTATGCTGGATATCGCCGCGGACTTGGACGCCGCCACTGGTGGATGGGCGAAAAGATTGCCCTTGGCGAAAAAAATCGATGCGGATGGCATTGCCGATATTCCAGAGGAAATCCTCCGAAACATCACACAAGATATCAACTCCCTTGATGCGTAAATCTCGCATCACATTCTTAGCTTTCATTAGGTGCAAGTATGGTATATAGTCCGTTTGATTTTAACGAAGCGGTCAGTCATAGAAAAGATTACGTGGAAGATAAACTCAACGAAGGCAGCCCGGTGGTGGGTCTGAGCTTTAACGATGGTCTTCTTTTGCTCACACTTCGAAAATCTCAACGTAAAATATTTGAAATATATGATCGTCTTATCTACTCAGCCATTGGGAATCAATCGGATATTGAATCCATAAGAATTGGCGCCATTGACGTGGCGCATCGTGAGGGATACGAACGCAGCCCGGACGATATCACCGCCCATAGACTCGTGGGTTTCTCTCTCAGTCCGCCTTTGAAAAAACTGTTTGGCGATACGTTGAACGCACCGGCAGTGATCCGCGCCATTTTCGGCGAGATGGGGGAAACTCCGAATCGCGATCTCTTTCTTATATTGAATTACGACGGGGAGTTTTCTCAGCGCTCCGGCTACGCCGTTGTTGCGGGAACATGGGAGGCTGAAGATAAAATGCTGGAAACCCTTTCCGATTATTCAACCGAATGCACATTGAACCATGCCATTAGAACCGCATTAACCACTTGGGCCGCTGGGGCGTTGGAGAGTTCCTCCAAGCGTAAATCACTTGTTGCGGACGAGAAGCAAGTTTCCACCGAAGTCCATGAATCTGAGGAAAACGTATTTCTTGACACCGCGCTGAAAACCATGCAATTGGAAATAGGGTTATTGGATAGACATACAAATCGGGAGAGTAAGTTTCGATTGCTCACGGCTGATGACATAAAGCGGGAAATCGGAGATACGCTGCCTATTTCCTGACACCACTCTTACGTTGTTTGAGGGTTTTCCAATGTGGATCGCACCATCCACAAGAGCCCGGCTTTTGAGAAGGGTTTCTGAAGGAAATACCCTTTTTCGGTCATCACCCCTTGTTGAACGAGTGCATGGCGCGTATATCCTGAGGTGAAGAGGACATTCGTTTCTGGATGTATATTATGAATCGTTTTATATAGCTCATCCCCGGCCATGTTGGGCATGATAAGATCGGTGATCAACAAATGAATAGGGTCGGGATATTCTTTTGCGACTTGAAGAGCTTCCGCTCCATTGGAGGCGCTCAATACTCTGTATCCATACTGTCTCAACACGGTCAAGCATATTTCAGAAAGTGGGGTGTCATCTTCGGCAATTAAAACCGTCTCATTCCCCTTCGGCAAACTTTCCATCCATTCCGCATCATCCTTCCGCCTTCCTTCCATCGCACGAGGTATATACATTTTGTACGTGGTTCCGTTATTGACCTCACTATAAACATGCAATGCGCCCCGATTCATCGTGGCGAAGACTTGACATTTTTCCAAGAATGACTGATCCATCGACACATCTCCGTCTTTCAAAGGCTTCGAAAGCAATAACTGCAACTCGTTTTCCGTATATCCCCTGCCATTATCGGACAAAAGAAGCGTCACGTAATCTCCCGGCGCCACGTCCGCATGTGTGCTGCAATAGTTATGGTTAAGCGTGATATTTTGCGTTTCGATAAAACACTTGGACCCGTTGCACATTCTGGAACATGACAGGTTTACAAGCTCCTGAATCGCATTCTCCAACATATGAATGTCCGTTATGACATCCCATAAATTGACATCAGGATAATAAGTGGACAATAGCGATATATGGCTGCAATGTATCAATCTTCGCGAGGAATCGAGAATCAAACTGTTCAAATTAAGACGTTTGAGCATATGCATCCCTTTTTTCAACCCCCGGAGAGGCCCCTATTAGTAATGAAATGAAAAATAGATGTCCGGTGCGCACGAATGCACACCATATCGATTGGCGTATTTCTGGAATAGCTTGGAGAGAATGATAAGAGGAAGGGTTATGGCGAGAAGATAACCCACTCCCGTATTTCCATTATATTACCTTCTTAGATGGTATGAATATAAGGTTGGATTACTCTGATCTCTTCCGGCGAAACACCTTGGCGGAAAGGAATAGATTAAAGTCGTCGAAATATGTGTATACGCACGGGATAACAAGCAAAGTCAGCATCGTGGATAATAGCATTCCCCCAATAACCGCTACCGCTAGCGGAGCACGGAATTCACCGCCGTGACCGATTCCGATTGCAACCGGCAGCATACCGAATATCATCGCAATGGTGGTCATCAGAATCGGACGCAAACGCGTTGGGCCAGCCTCGAGTATCGCGTCATTTCGCTTTATTCCTCGAGAGCGTAGCGTGTTGATATAATCCACCAGCAATATGGCGTTTTTGGTCACCAACCCCACCAGCATGATGATGCCAATCATCGATACAATGGTTAAAGCGTATCCGGTAATCATTAACGCTATCAACGCTCCGATTAAAGCTTGAGGTAGTGCAAGCATGATGATGAAGGGGTACAAAAGATTATCGAATAACGCAGCCATTAACATATAGACCAGAACGATCGCCAAGGCGAGAGCGGAAAACATATATCCCTGTTCATCCGATTGCATTTGGTTCTCACCGCCCCATTTATAACGATTATGCCCCCATTTGAGAGCGGCAAGTTTCTTATCAAGGTCCAATTGCATATTACCAGGAGCGTATCCGGGTTTGATGTTCGCGGTGATCTTAACCACCTTTTGTCGATCCATGCGATCTATCTTCGTTGGACCGGTGCTAAGATAGATATCCGCCACATCGCTTAAGCGTATGGGTTGAACGGATCCGTTTGAAGTCAAAGCATTTCCAACAACGATATTCCCGATATTCCCCACGTTGTGGCGATATTTGTCCGCATACTGCACGCGAATTTTGTACTCATTCCCGTTTTCACGATATACCACATCATCATTCCCCTCGATCGCAGTGCGCATCACGTTCGCGATATCTGATATCGTGAGTCCAAAGGACGCCGCCTTGGTTCGATCAATGATGATTCTTTGCTCAGGCTTGCCTAATCTGCTGGATGTATCCGCATTAATAACACCCGGTTCGGCTTTGAAAATTGCAAGCGCTTGCATACCCAACGCATTCAAATGGTTGAGGTTATCTCCAAGTATGTCGATTTCCAGAGGAGCGGAACCCCCTCCGAAACCGCTGACGGCAGCCACCTTCGTGATCGCGCCGGGAATCTGCCCGATTTTCGAACGAATGATATCCGCCACTTGTGTATCGGGAATGGTACGCAAGTTGGACTTGTTTACGAATGGATTAATGCTGTCGAGAAGACTCATTTTATCTCGAAGCTTGAGGCTCATCGTGATATACTGCGGTCCGATGCTTGCTATGCCGAGCATGCCCGCCTGTGATGCGCCGATCTCCACGAAGGAGTTCTGAACATCATTCACCGATGAGATATCCTGCTCTATCTGCTTTTCCACCTTCAAGGATTTTCCGATGGAGGTTCCCGCCGGTAACTCCACCTGTATGGATACTTGACCCTGATCCTGATCCGGTGCAAAACGGAACAGCAGGAGAGGATGATTAGCAGTGACGCCGATGGTAAACGCCAAAATCGTTGCGGCAATGCCAAACCCGATAACAATCAGACCGAAAAAACGATATCTCCACAGCAGCAAAATGCCGGATAACAGGAAAAATATCCCCACCTGGATAACACCCGCATAACTATGACTGAAGGATGCCGCCACCGCCACAAATACAAGAACAAGCACCCCGCCCCCGGTGTATATAATCACTCCACGAAACCTTAAGGACCAGTCCAACGCTCTGCGGTAAATCCTATCGAGAGCCTTGTAGAACCTATTCACCATTCCGAAAACGCCGTGCTTCGCCTCCACAGCCTCGCCGGAGCGATACCATCTGGATGCCAGCATCGGAGTGAGTGTGAAGGACATGAAAAGAGAGAACAGAGTGGCGGAAGCGACCGTCAAACCAAACCCCCTGAAAAACTGTCCGGTGATTCCACCCATAAAAGCGATTGGGACAAACACAACCACATCCACGAACGTAATCGCAATCGCTGCCAAGCCGATTTCACTTCTGCCGTTGAACGCCGCCTCCACCGGTTCCTCCCCGCGAGAGAGATGTCGGTAGATATTCTCCAACACCACAATAGAATCGTCCACCAATATCCCGACGGCTAGCGACAGAGCGAGCATGGTCATTGTGTTCAGAGAAAATCCAAAAGCGTACATGGGAAGGAATGTAGCCATTATCGAGGTGGGAATAGCGAGTGCGACGATCGCCGTTCCGCGGATGTTGTGAAGAAAGAGGAATACAACGATAACCGCGAGCAAAGCGCCTAATATCAAGCTTGTCTCAACGTCATTAACGGAATCCTGCACGTTGACGGAATAATCCTGGTTTAAAACGAACTTGATATCTGGCGGCAACTCGGTTTCTAGTGTTTTCACCTCCTTGCGAACAGCCTCAGCAACTTGGATTGTGTTGCCGTCGGCTGTTTTCTGAATCACGATCACCACGGAGTTCTTACCGTTTATACGGCTGATATCACGTTGCTCTTCCACGGTATCCCGCACTGTGGCGATATCGCCTAACCGCACCATTTGACCGTTCGGCATGTGCAATCGGGTATTCGCGATTGTTTGGATATTGGGAAATTCGCCTACGATACGCACATTGTATTCCCTGTTCCCTTCTATCTCATGTCCAACAGGGAAGTTCACGTTGTTCGCCTCTATAAGTTGCACGAGTTGGAGAATACTGATGCCGTAAGCGTCCAGTTGATCCTTATTCACTTCCACCTGAATCTCACGAACATTGCCACCGGTTATGGAAACTGCGGCTACGCCTTCAATTTGGCTTAGTCTTGGTTGAATGTAGTTATCCGCCAGGTCTCGGAGATATCTGCTGTTCCGCTTGCCGGATAAACCATAGTAGAGAATGGGCATGGAATTCAAATCAAGCTTAGAGACGACTGGGTCTTTGCATCCGGTAGGCAATTGCCCTCGAACGGCGCTCACCTTGTCACGAACATCCGCAGCGGCGACGTCGCTGTTCACTCCGAGGTTGAATTCGATGCTTACGGCGGATTGCCCCTCTTGAGAGCTCGAAGTGATTTGCTTGATCCCGTTCGCACTAGCCACCGCGTCTTCGATCTTCTTGGTCACCTGAGTTTCCACTTCCTCTGGACCCGCTCCGGGATAGCTGGTGATGACATTAATATAGGGGAAATTGACGTTGGGATTCAACTCAACTTGCATTTTCATGCAAGAGTTCAATCCAAGCACGATCAACGCTGAAACCACCATTAAAATGAAGACGGGTCTGCGAATGGAAACTTGCGTGAGCCACATCGAATTGCTCCTAAATGGGATGACTTAACACAATGATAGGCAAACGAGGATACACATGAAAAAAGTTCTCTCACCCTAATCCGAAGGATGCAATTATTTCAGCGGCTGATGAAGACCTTATCCCCGTTTTGGAGAGCGTTTTGTCCGTTGGTGATGATCTCATCACCGGCTTTGACACCTGAAAGAGCCTCAACAACAAACGGATTGCTATACCCAACGCGAATGGGATGTTGGCGTGCAATCCCGTGATCATCAACAAACACTTTTGCCGATCCATTCACAGGATCAAAAATGACACCGTCCTTATCCACGAGCACGGTATGTCGATGGGTATCAATGAGGATATTACCGCGAGCGAACATCTCGGGACGCATTAAGGGAGACAACTGGCAATTGATTCGCACAAGAAAATTACGAGCGGAGCTTGCCACGGGAAATATGCGCGCAACCCTTCCCGAAAAGCTTTGACCGGGCAAGGCGTCCACTTTCACGGTGACTGACTGCCCCAAATGCACTTCGGCGTATTGGCTCTCGCTTAGGATGGCCTGAAAATAGATCGATTTAGGATTGACTATCCGCAACACCGGATTGCCGTTTCCCAATTGTGCGCCCGGCTCGTTTCGCCGTGCGGCGACGATTCCGGATATGGGCGTATGAATATAACAGTTATTCAGGGCGTCCTGAGCGATTTTGAGGGAGGCTTTTGCGACATCGACGCCTGCAATGGCGGCTGTCAGCCCCGCCGTCGCCGACGACACGTTTTCCTGAGCGTTAGTCACATCCTCCTCTCTCAGTTTGATGTTGGCCTTGTTGGAGACAGCCTGACTGAGATTGTTCTGCGCCTGTTGAACCGCTAACTCAGACTCACGAACCTCTTCCGGACGTGGACCTTCTTGAATAAGCGAGAGATTTAATTTCGCCTGATTGTAAGCGGATAACGCATTCTCATAGCTGTTCTGGGCGTCATCCAACTGACTGCGGGGAATGACTTGCTGCGCAAACAGCTTTTGATCCCTCGTCAAAGTTGTTTTCGCATTGTCCAGGGTGGATTTAGCCGCAATCACTTGCTGTTGAGCCGTTTGACGTTGCTGCTCACGCGCCCCTTTTTTCACGACAGCCAGTTGCTCGATTGCGGTTTGAAGCGCGGCTTTTGCGAGAGAGATGCCAGTGGCGATCGTTTTCTCCGTGAGCGATTGATTTGTCAACGCTTGCTGGAGCATCGCCTTCGATTGTCGGAGCTGGGAACGGGCTTGAAGCTCGTGGCTGATCGCCGTTTCCAAATTCCCCTGTGCGGTTTGAAGCTGGGCGGTAAAATCCGAAGTGTCCATCACCGCAACAACTTGGCCGGCGATGACATGATCCCCCTCCTTGGGAAAGACGGAGATAAGCCTTCCCGCCGTCTTAGTGCCAACCGTGACATCCTGAAAGGCTATCATGCTGCCGTCCAATTCAAGATATTTCGTGATATCTCCAATGCGCGCGGGTTTTACCGTTACCGCTACGCCGGCGGATTTTTTACTCGAGCCTGAGGCGGAGGTGCTGGAGGTTTTCCTTCCGCATCCGAACATGCCCATCGTAAAAACAATGGAGCATAGAAGGAGTGTTGTAAATGCACGAACATACTTTCGGTTAAAGACATCTCTTGGAATTCCGCGACTGGAAAACAAGCCATCTGTTATCACTTAACAATTCCCTTTACCTGCGTGGGGGTGGAATACCCTGGTTTCGAATTAGTGTCGAAGGCGTATAGTCCCATAGCCTCGTCAAGGATCGCTTTGTCATTGGCGACGTCATATTCAGCGTTCACTTGGTTTGTCTGAGCCTGAGAAAGAGCGGTCTGAGCGTCGCTAATCTCCAATAACGGGGATCCGCCCGGAGTCTGGGTGACGCCTTCCTTGAAACGCACCTCTGCCAAGCGATATTGCTCCTGAGCCTCCGTCATGGCCGCGCTTGTTACTTTCAGCCGATCCTCCGCATCCTTGAGTGAAAGATATGCCTGCCTCACCTGCAAAGCTATTCCATCAAGGGTCATCTGCTTGTCAATGCTGGCTGAATTGACATCCGCGTGAGCCTGTTCAATTCTAGCGTTGCTGACACCTTGATCGAAGATAGGCACGCTAACTTGAGCGGTGACAGCCCAACTGGTGGATAGAGGGTTGAAGGCGGATGCATTGGGATTGGCGGAACCGGTCCATGACAATCCCAAGGAGGGCAGCATCGAACGATCAGCCAATCTCACTCCCTTTTTCGCCGCTTGAATTGAGGCGTCAGCCTGAAGAACTTCCGGACGGTTCGCATACGCCTTGGCTAAAGCCTGATCAAAGGTGATATCGATAGGAGAATCATTCGTAGCATCCTTTAGCGTTAAAGGAGTGTTTTGATCGATATTCAACACATTGTTTAGCGAGGCTATCGCCAAGTTCACCTGATTCTGCGCAGATAACAGGCTTTGTTGCGCGTTGGCTACAGCCGTCTGAGAACGCAGCACGTCAAATCGCGTTCCTGTTCCTTCGTTCAGATAACTCTGTGAGGTTCTTTCCTGATCCTGCGCGTTTTGAAGGGATTGCTGCGCCACCACCACGTATGCCTGTGATCTCAATACATTGTAATAGGCGTTTTTAACGTTTAAAATCAGTTGATTTCGCGTCGCATTGTAATTCAAGCGGGTGGCGATCTCCTGGAACTGGGCGGCGTCCACGGATGTTTTAATCAACCCCATGATATCCACGGGCAACATGGCGGTCAAGGAAAAACTCGCTTGATCCTGGATCACAATCGGCACTGACACATTTTGTCCGTTCGGACCTAACGGAAGCGAGACGCTTGCCCCGGAGTTCAGATGGGTGTATGTGCCGGAGAAATTGAGCGAAGGGAGGAAGCCATCTTTTTGCTCAATTACGGCTCCGTGAGCTTTCTGAACGGCCTCCGCAGCCAACTTCATGGTCTTGCTGTTTTGCAGAGCTATTTGAACCGCTTGATTGATGTCCAGAGCCAGCGGTTTGGGAGTCGATCCAGGTTTGGTTGTGATTTCCAAATTCAAAGGAATCTTTTTAGCGTTCGAGGTTCGCCCAAACCAAACCATCATTATAATCATGGAAAACATCGTAAATTTTTTCACAAAAGATGACATACATTCATCCTCCAAAATCTCTTAATGAAAAACCTGGCAAATCAAGCCGTCACAGACGCGCTTAATTATGGCATATACAAGCCATGGAGTATGAAATTCACTCCCGCAGTGGCAAATGCGTCCACCTTTTCGATCCACTCGGGTTCGGATAGTCTATTCCATAAAATAAACAAACTGAACGCACATCCCATAAGCATCCCCGCCGCCATTTGCACGTCCGCCTTGTAGGATATCTCTCCTATATTTTGGCGCGATTTCAGGAAATTTATTAGTATCTCCTGGTTTTCGTCTATATGTTCTATCTGAACGGTGGCAACCTCGTTGTTTCTCTGCATTTCCGCAAGACACATTCGAACGGAAGAGGCGCACGAATACAACGAATTAAGAAAGCCCTTTACCAAGGTTTGCAGCACTTCGGGAACACTTTTACCCTGAGTGTCGGAGAGTATCATCTCCAGTTGGGCTCCCCATGTGCGCTCTCGCCAACAGGTCTGTAAAAGCTCCTCCTTACTGGAGAAGTAATGATACATCAAACCTTCGGACACGCCCACCTCCTCGGCTATATCCCGAATGGAGGCGCCATCATAGCCTTTTTCGGAAAATACCTTTAGCGCAGCGTCTATGATCTGTACGCGCCTTATCTCAGCTTGTTGTCGTCTGGATGGCATGAATACGCCTTCGCAATCTGATTAATTAAACGTTCATTCAATAATACCATATTATCCCATTCAAAAAAATAGTTTCGATTCGATTTTTTTCCGATGCGTCCGTCTTATCAACTTGCCGGAACTCCCCTTCAGAGGGTAAAACCTAGGGACAGTTATCATTTCAACCTATCGGAGGCTTTCATGTCGGAAACACTTCTGATCGACGAGATCATTGCAAAATATCAGGAATACGTCAACCCGGGTTTGACGGCGCTAATGCGTTTCGCCGGTTTTTCCGACGTGGAAGTATACGCCGAAGGATGCATCTTGAAAACTTCAAGCGGCGAGGAGTATTTGGATTGCCTCGGAGGATACGGTGTTTTCGCCCTGGGACATCGTCACCCCAAGGTGGTGGAGGCGGTTCATCGCCAATTGGATGAGATTCCCCTTTCCTCTCGCACATTTTTTAACGCCCCTTTGGCAAACCTCGCGGAATCACTCGCGCGGATAACCCCAGGCAATCTGCAATACTCCTTCTTTAGCAATAGCGGCACCGAGGCGGTGGAAGCCGCCATCAAAATCGCCAGAGCGGCATCGGGCAAACCTAATTTCATATGCACGACTGGAGGGTTTCATGGCAAGAGCATGGGATCTTTATCCGCTACCGGGCGCGAGGTTTTTCGCAAACCCTTCAACCCTTTGGTGCCCGGATTCGTGCATGTGCCGTTCAACGACGCTGCGGCGGTGAAAGAGGCGATTGATGAAAACACAGCAGCCGTTCTTGTCGAACCCATACAGGGAGAGGGCGGCATAAATCTTCCATCCGACAATTACCTTCCTGAATTGAAACGGATTTGCGAGGATACGGGAGTGTATCTCATCCTTGACGAGGTGCAGACGGGCATGGGCAGAACCGGCACTCTCTTCGCCTGCGAACAATGGAAGGTAACGCCGGATATCATGACGCTCGCGAAGGCTCTCGGCGGCGGTGTGATGCCTATTGGAGCGACCATTGCCACAAAGGAGATATGGGACAAGGCTTTCGGTGAAAATCCACTCGTTCACACGAGCACATTCGGAGGCAATCAACTCGCTTGCAGCGCCGCATTGGCGGCTATCCGAACGATTGAGGAGGAAGGTCTGCTCCATAACGCTAAGATACAAGGGGAGAAATTGCTGGAAGGGCTGCGCCAGGTGCGAACTCGATTCCCCAAAGCGTTGAAAGAGGCGAGAGGGTTGGGATTGATGATCGGCGTGGAGTTCGAAATTGAGGACGTGGCGGAATTATCCATCAACGGTATGTCACGCAGAGGAATCATCGCCGCTTACACGCTGAATAATCCCAAGGTGATCCGTTTTGAGCCGCCTCTCATTCTCACGACGGAGCAGACGGAAAAAATCATAAACGTCTTCGGAGAATCGGTGGAGGAGGCTATCAACGCTCTCGGAGTGTGAACCTTGGGAAGATTTGAGTTAGTTTTGCCTGTTCCTGCCATTCATGACACGATAGTCCTGCTCCAGCTTGGTGATACGCGCCTCCAAACGGATGATGGTGTCATCCAATCGCTGTAAAGAGTTATCAAGGCTGAGGTTATACTGGGTGGAGGAATCACGCAACATTTTCATCTCTCGCCTGATCTCATCCAACGCCCTTTGAGTGTCAAAGGCGATACGGTTTTTCGCTTGGATGTCCAGTTCCATCATTTTTCGTTTATGGTTTAATCTTGAGGCGTATACGATAGGAACGGATATGGAACAAGCAATAATGGTGACCAAGGCGATTAGAAATAAGAATATTGTTTGCACCACATCCATTCATCATAACCTTTCCCGGAAAAAAAGACATGCATCCTCGTTTTAATTGACTATAATCATCATCCCAATCGATTTGGCGCATTCACCTGATTTTCAGCCTTCTCCAAGCGATTTATACGCTCCTCCATTCTCAATATGGTGTCATCCAGCCGCCGCATTGTGTTATCCAAACTCATGCTGTGTTGGGTGACGACATCGCGCAAATTTTCAAAATCTCGCTTCAGGGTGTCAAGTTCCGTCCTGGTGGCGATATTCATGGTTTTCATATTTCTTGATTGGATCTCGGCGATTTTAAGCTGGTGGTTGAGCCAGATCGCAATAATTGGAATTGAGAATGGTGCAATTATAGCCACGATTGGTATCAAGTCGCCCATATTTCACCTTCTTATCCAACCGCAGTCAGTTCAATGGCATCCTTTAGCGAAAACTTGTTGGCGTAAAGCGCTTTTCCGACAATCACCCCTTCAAGATTTGGGGCGGTCATCTCAGAAAGCACTCTTACATCCTCCAGCTTGCCGACGCCTCCCGATGCGATCACTGGAACCGATACAGCCGCAAGAATCTCCTTTAAAGCCAGAATATTAGGTCCGTTCAGCATTCCGTCTCTGCCAATGTCCGTAAAGATGATCCGCCCCGCTCCCATGTTCGCCATACGTCGGGCGAAGGAGACAGCGCTTTCATCCAATCGCTCCACCCAGCCGGATACGGCGATATTTCCTTCCTTGGCATCAATGCCTACCACGATTTTATGACCGTAGAGCATGAAAAGACTTTTTGCGATTTCATCGTTCTGTGCGACACTTGTGCCCACTATCACCCTCTCCACGCCTATGCGAAACATTCTCTCCGCGATCTCCGTGTTTCGCACCCCCCCGCCAAACTGAACGGGAATACTCACTTTACGTATTATTTGACGAACGACATCAATGTTATCTAGTTGAGGAACCCCCACTCTCGCCCCGTCCAGATCCACGATATGCAGCCGTTTCGCACCTTCACTTTCCCATCTCAAAGCGAATTTCACCGGATCTTCGGAGTAGGTTTCCACCTGACTGAACACTCCCTGGGAAAGCCGCACACAACGCCCGTTTTTCAGGTCTATTGCGGGAATAATATCCATTTTTATCTCCATCCATGAATGAACTTAGGCAACCGCAAAACTGGTGCTTGTGGCTTCAATCCGCGCGAACTGATTTCATGCATGCTATTCACCTGAATTGCGCAATAACCTCAACTTATTAGACGGGTGAAATTCGCAAGGATTCGCAAACCAACCGCTCCGCTCTTTTCCGGATGAAACTGAGTCGCATATACATTCTCACGTTGAACGGCGCAACTAAAACGATATCCGTACTCCGTGGAAGCGATTACATCCGTTACCTGGGCGGGGACGGCATGGAAGGAGTGTACGAAATAGACCCTCTCCCCCTCCCTCACCCCCTCAAACAGGGACGAATTCTTTTCAAATTCCAGCGCATTCCAGCCGATATGAGGTATTTTCAACGGTCTCTCGGGGACATTCTGTGGATTATGTATTGAATCGAAGCTGAATTTCACCACCTTGCCGGGAAGAACCCCCAGCCCGTTGTGCACACCTTTCTCCTCGCTATAATCAAATAGCATCTGCAATCCAATGCATATCCCAAGAAAAGGCTTGCCGGATTGAATATAGTCTTTTACCACCCGCGTCAGCCCGATACTCTCTAAGCCATCCATGCAATGGGAAAAAGCTCCGACGCCAGGCAATACAAGTGCATCCGCTTTCGACACCACATCGGGGTCGGATGTCACTTTCACATCAGCGCCGATATATCGGAACGCTTTGTCCACACTGCCGAGATTTCCGGCGCCGTAATCCACTATCGCTATCATATGTAAATGCTTTCTCAAACAAGATAATCACTGACTTCGCCTTTAGCCCATTGCAGCCAATATAAGGACTACATATTAAGTCCCTAAGCATTAACGCATCCAACGCTGATGAATAGCGTCACAACGAAACGAATTCAAATGGATATAAAGATTGGATGTATTCTATAACGATTCGGAACGCGATTCGGTTTCAATGGGTCGGAAACGAGCGATCACATACCACGGCACCCTTTCGGACGCCACCCTCAAACGTCCATGCTGCAATATTAAACGCATCATTCGATCGGCGTCATTCGGGCGTATCAAATCGGGAGCCAATTTGCCTGTTTTTCCTATCACCACAAAGGAGTGGCGCATTTGATCCAGGTACAAAAGGGAATTCCATTCGATGCACCGTCTTCCAAAGAGCAAATTCACCAAAACCCCGGTTTCGGTAATTTCATAACGGGTGCGAATGGCTCGCAGAGCTAACAGGCAGGCGATGAATTGCAATGCCAACAGCAACCCTAGACGTTTGTAGGATACGATGGGAATGATAAACATCTCTCCAAGCATCGCCGGGACGCAGAGCGCCAAAATAAGCCAAAAAAGTATGCGAGTTGCTCGTGTCGGGGTGAATACAATGGAAACGCCCCTTGTTTCCGATGCTCCCATTAAATCACTCCTTTGGTTGATGGCACTCCTTTGACTCTTTCAGATCTTTCCACTGCCATCGCCAAGGCGCGTCCGAACGCCTTGAATGCAGCTTCAAGGATATGATGGGAGTTCACCCCGGATAATTGCCGTAGATGCAGGGTGACGCCGGCGTTATATGCCACGGCTCTAAAGAATTCCGGTGCCATCTCGCTAGTCATCTCCCCCACCTTCTCAGCGGACGGGCTTAATTCATAGTAACACAAGCCCCTTCCGCTGATATCCAAAGCGCACAACACAAGGGCTTCGTCCATGGGAATGATCGCGTCGCCATATCGTGTTATCCCCTCGCAATCCCCCAAGGCTTGGCGTATGGCTTGACCAAAAGCGATGCCGACGTCCTCAATGGTGTGATGATCGTCAATGAATGTGTCTCCTTTGGCGGACACTGTCATATCCATCAAACCATGTCTCGCCACGTGATGCAGCATATGATCGAAAAAACCTATCCCTGTCGATATCCGCCCATCCCCCTCCCCGTCAAGATTTAAGGCGATGGTGATCACCGTTTCAGTGGTTTTACGCTGAACATTCGCTTGTCTGTTAGTCATATCCATGCCTTTCTTGCTTGCCTTCACTCATTTGTATGGTAAGCGCCACCTGACAATTCAACCGTTCATCCTGCTGCAATTAACCGGGTATGCATATATGAAACTTACTTGGGAGATTTCCGTCATTCGCTTTAATCTTTCAGCTTGTCATTCAACCTCACCTTAACCGCTGAAGCGTGGGCTTCGAAACCCTCTTCCTCAGCGAAAGCCACCAATATCGGCGCCACCCGTGAGAGAGAGGCTTTGTCGTAAGAGATGTAGCTAGTTTTCTTCAGAAAGGTATCCACATTTAACGGGGAGGAGAAACGCGCCGTGCCGCTCGTGGGAAGTGTGTGGCTAGGTCCGGCGTAGTAATCCCCAAGGGTTTGCGGGGAATTATCGCCCATTAGGATCGCTCCCGCATTTCGTATCTGCCCAAGTGCGCTTAACGGGTCTCTCACCATCAATGCAAGATGCTCGGGTGCGCAAATGTTCGCCAAATCAAATGTCTGCTCCAAGGATTCCGTTATCACAATCGCACCGTGTGTTTCCAACGCCTTTCGCAATATCTCCTTGCGGGGCAGCGCCTCCAATTGTAGGTTCAACTCCTTTTCCGTCTCCGCCGCAATGCGCTCGCTAGGCGTTATGAGAAAAGCGGCGCATTCGGTGTCATGTTCTGATTGCGCCAGCATGTCCGAAGCTGCGTATGCAGGGTTGGCGCCATCGTCCGCCACAATGCAGACTTCGCTTGGACCGGCTAGCATATCCATGTCAGCCAAACCCCACAGCATCTTTTTCGCAATATTTACATAGACGTTACCCGGTCCCACAATCTTATCGACCGAGGGAATGGTCTTCGTCCCCATAGCCATTGCGGCGATCGCCTGGGCGCCTCCGCATTTGAAAACCCTGTCGACACCGGTCTCCCTCGCGGCGTAAAGCACGAGCGGGCTGATTCGTCCATCCTTACCACATGGCGTGCATATGACCAACTCCTTAACCCCGGCAACCTTCGCTGGAATCCCGGACATCAAAACGCTGCTTGGATATACCGCAGTCCCTCCAGGCACGTAAATTCCAACGCGGGCCAGAGGACGTATCAGTTGCCCCACCGTCATTCCCGGCTCTGCGTTTACCCAACTGGTGCGTTTTTGTTTCACATGGAACGCCTTAATGCTCGCCTTCACCGCCCTAATGGCTTCCTTCATCTTATCCGAAACCAGCGTGCAAGCCTCCTCCCACTCGTCCCGAGTAACCTCCAACTCTGACAATTGCGAACAATCAAATCTTCGCCCCAGTTCCAGTAATGCATCATCACCTTCGGTGCGCACCTTTTGAATGATACTTTTAACCGTGTCCTCGGCGGTGGGATTATCCTGCAGCAGGGATCTTCCCAAAGCCCGCGCAGCGGTCTCATAACCGTCTATGTGAACGTGTATTTTTTTCAATTATTCTTTTCCCGCATTTTTACCTTGATTCTCCTTAAGAAATTACTTCCTCAGGATAAGTTTTATGATACTATCTTGCCCGGCGGGGTGTCAACTTATCGATGATCGATCGGAGGTATTCAATAGGGCACGCCTGACAGCGTTTCAAAAAAACGACCGTGAAGAGATTGACATAAACGGATCGCAACAACATAATATGGTAAGGTTATCATATCATGTCTACAAAACCTTTTCTCAGAACCGTGGCACGTAAAAATCGCTCAGTGATTCCGATTGTCATACTCACTGTTATTATTCTTACCTCATGCACCGAAGCAAAGTCCTATGAGTGGAACAAGGAAGCCCATTATCCTCTAATCGGCATCTCCACCAATCTGCCGCAGGGAGCGAAGCCCGACCGTCTGGGATATGAAATCCTCGACACCCGCAAATACGGCGTGAATTTCATTTATCTCAGTTTGAAATGGTCGGAAGTGGATGCCACCGCCGCCGCAAAACCGAATCTGAATAACTACCGAAAGTTTCTGGAGGCGTTATCCCCTTACGGATTCAAATTTCTGATAACGATACAGACCATTGACACCAATAACAAGACCCTGCCTGCGGATTTAATGAACGTTCCCTTCGACTCCCCTGAGATGATCTCACGGTTCGATACGCTCCTTGACGAGTTGGTGAAAATTGCTCCCGACAATGTGAAGTGGGTCAGTCTTGGAAACGAGGTGGATGTCTATCTTCGTCAACATCCGAACGAAATCAGCCCATTCATGAAACTCATGCGCCACGCAACGATCACTTTGCATCGTTTGAAACCCAAACTTCAAGTGGGGGTTACGTGCACTTATTCGGGCGCATCCGAAGATCCATCATTGTTTGATCAAATCAACCAATACTCCGACTTCATATCCCTGACCTACTATCCCCTTAATCCCGATTTCACCGTGCGCCCCATCTCTGTGATACCGGTTGATTTTCAAAACATGGCAAGATTGGCGGGAAGGAAACGGATTATCCTGCAGGAGGCGGGGTATCCCGCATCTCCGCTTCTGAATAGCTCCGAAGTGAAGCAAGCGGAATTTGTTAACTCGATATTCACCTGCGCGAAAAAATACAGCCGTCAGTTTATCGGCGTCAATTTCTTCTTGCTTTATGATTTTGGCGACACAATAACGAACAGTCTGTTAAAGTACTATCGCGTGCCAGATCCACGCTTCCGCGCATATCTCGCCACGCTAGGCTTGCACAAGGCGGATGGAGCCGCTCGTAAAGCGTGGCTCAGATTCAAGAAAGGTTATTCCGGATAGATGCCGAGAAGCTGTATGGGTGATGCCTCATACGTTTGATCCGGAATATATCCAAGTTTGCAGTTCATTGCCATATCTCAACTCAATACGACGAAAGCAAATAAACAAAAAGGAGTTATTTTCACAATGAGCGATACATCCTCACTCGAAATCTCCGGCGGTCCGTTCGCCCCCACTTGGGACTCGTTACGCACTTATGAATGCCCTCAGTGGTTCAAGGACGCCAAATTCGGAATCTGGGCGCATTGGGGCCCCCAATGCACTCCCATGTGCGGAGACTGGTATGCAAGGCGCATCTATCAACCTCACGACCCGCTTTACCAGCACCATTGGAGAGTCTACGGTCATCCGTCGAAGTTCGGATACAAGGATATCATCAAACTCTGGAAAGCGGAGAAGTTTGATCCCGAAGGGTTGATGGATATGTACAAAGCCGCAGGCGCCAAGTATTTCGTGGCTCAGGCGGTGCATCACGATAATTTCGATAACTGGAACTCCATGCATCATCGATGGAACGCCACGAAGGTCGGTCCCATGAAGGATATCGTGGGGCTCTGGCATCAGGCGGCTGAGAAAAGAGGATTGCCGTTCGGGGTGTCCGAACATATAGGCGCCTCTTTCTCATGGATGAAATACAATAAGAACTGTGACCCCGATGGTCCCTACGCCGGAGTGCCCTATGATGGGAACAATCCGGAATACGAGGACCTGTATCAACCCAACAAAGGGGACAAGGATGACTGGTACACAACCAATCCATGGTGGCACGCGAAATGGTTTGAGCGCATGAAAGACTTGGTGGACCAACATCATCCCGACCTTTTTTACAGTGATGGAGGAGTGCCCTTTGGCGAAGTGGGGTTAAAACTGATCGCTCATCTCTACAACACCAGTGCACGGCTTCATAGCGGAGTAAATCATGCGGTCTATAATCAGAAGGATACCAATCCTCAAGTCTATAAAGTGGGCGTTTTGGATATCGAACGAGGGCAGAGACCCGGCATCGCGGAGGATCCATGGCAAACGGATACTTGCGTGGGGGGGTGGTTCTTCGACAGCAGGCAGATATACAAAACCCCGGAGCATGTCATCGAAATGCTTGTGGATATCATCAGCAAGAACGGCAGCCTGCTTTTAAACCTGCCCCAAATGCCAGATGGCACATTAGACGAGCAATGTTTGTGGTTACTGAAGGTCTTGGAGAAATGGTTCAAAGCCAACGCAGAAGGGGTTTACGGAACGCACCCATGGAAGGTGGCGGCGGAAGGACCGACGAATCCAGCCACCGGCGCTTTCAAGGAGGACGCCGTGCCTTGGACTCCGGAGGATTTTCGGTTTACCGCCAAAAACAACACCGTATACGCTTTCCAAATGAGATACCCGGATAAAGGGATCGCAGCGGTTCGTCAACTCGGCAAGGAGTTATCGGGCGCCGTGACGAACGTCACATTGCTCGGATATCCCGGAAAGGTGACGTTCGAGCAAAAGGAGAGAGCATTGGTTATTCACGCACCCGAGATAGCGGAATTGCCGATAGCCCCTTGTTATGCCGTGGAGTTCTGACTTAAGTTCGCGCGTATCATCCAAGCACTACATTCACAAGCTTCCCAGGGGCGACGATTATCCTTCTCACTGTCTTCCCCTGGGAAGCCTCCACCACTTTTTCGCAGTTCAATGCGCGCTCCTTAACCATCTCCTCGCTGGCGTCGACGGGCACCTTTATGTGATCTCTTACCTTGCCATTGATCTGAACCGCCAACTCAATCTCTTCTTCGGAAGCGATCTCCGGATCGAAAGTTGGCCAATCGGCGTGATACGTTGATCCCTGTTTTCCCAGCCTCTCCCACATCTCCTCGGAGAGATGCGGCGTAAAAGGCGCCATGAGTAGAACAAGAGATTCCATCGCCTCGGATAATAAACATTGGTTCTCGGGGCGACTGTCATCCAAGGGGCGATAAATATACAGACTATTCACCAGTTCCATGGTGGCAGCAATCGCCGTGTTAAAACCGAAATTCTCGATATCGGATCCAACCTTCGAGATTGTTTGGTGCAGCTTCCGGCGAATGGTGCGCTCCTCATCCGTTCGCATCTCGATTTCTTTTTGCCAATCGGATCGATAGGAGGAGTGATTCGAGTTCAGCCATCGCCACACACGGTTCACAAAACGAAACGCCCCGTGAATGCCCTCATCACTCCATTGCACGTTATCCTCGAATGGCGCAACGAACATTTCATATACACGCAGGCTATCCGCCCCGTATCTGTCCGCGATTTCGTCCGGAGTTACCACGTTCCCCTTGGATTTGGACATCTTCACCCAGCGGTTTACAATCTGTTCCGGAGGATACATCTCCCGCTCCTCGGGTTTCAAAACGATCCAATCCACCACGCTCTCTCCCTCTTCTCCGCTTACGCTCTCCCCGACGCGTGGTTTGCGTCCTGGAGTTAACGCCAATACGGTTCCCTGGTTGCGAAGCTTTTGGAAAGGTTCGTCAAATCCAATCAAGCCGGCGTCATGCATCACCTTTGTCCAGAACCTGGCATACAACAAATGCATAACCGCGTGCTCTGCGCCCCCCACATAGCAATCCACTGGCAGCCAGTAGTCTATTTTCTTGCGATCCGCAAACGCTTTGTCGTTATGTGGATCCGCAAACCTAATAAAATACCATGAGGAGCATGCGAAGCCACCCATGGTGTCGGTCTCCCTTCTGGCGGGGGAGCCGCAAACGGGGCACGGCACATTCACAAACTCAGGAATGGTCGCCAAGGGGGATTCCCCTGTTCCGGAGGGTTGATAGTTCTCCACGTCGGGAAGTCGCACTGGAAGCTGGTCTTCGGATACGGGGACGGTTCCGCATTTGGAACAGTGAATCATCGGAATCGGAGCGCCCCAATATCTTTGACGACTGATTAACCAATCTCTCAGACGATAGTTGATCCTTCCTTGGCCCACGCCCCACTTCTCCAACCAAGTTATCACGCGATGGACCGTCGACTTATCGTTCTGCGAGCCCGCAAACGGAAAATCCTTGCATATCGCATCCGAACCGGGGTGAAATTCCCTCATGCGCCCCATGTCCGGTATCGCTTCCGTCATATCTTCGCCCGTGGCGGGGCCGTTGTCTTCGGAGTACACCAATTCAATGGGGATGCCATATTTGCGTGCGAATTCGAAATCCCTTTGATCATGTGCCGGAACTGCCATTATCGCACCGGTACCATATCCCATCAATACGTAGTCCGCCACCCAAATCGGTATCTTCGCCCCGTTTACCGGATTAAGAGCGTAAGCCCCTGTGAATATCCCGGTCTTCGTGCGTTCGACGTTCATCCGATCAATTTCGGTCTCGGTTTTAGTCTTTTGCACATACCGCTGAACTTCCTCCCGTTGTTCAGGAGCGGTTAGCTTCTCAACCAGGGGATGCTCCGGAGCCAGCACCATGAAGGTCGCCCCCCACAGGGTGTCGGGTCGCGTGGTGAACACCTTGATTGAAACGCCATCCTTAACGGGAAAATCCACATCCGCTCCTTCGCTCCTGCCAATCCACTCCCGTTGCATCTGCTTAATGCCTTGCGGCCAATCAATCGTATCCAGATCATTAAGCAATCGCTCCGCGTAATCCGTGATTTTGAAATACCACTGAGGCATCGGACGTTTTTCCACAACGGTGTCGCAACGCCAGCAGCGTCCCTCCTTAACCTCCTCGTTGGCAAGACCGGTTTTGCAGGATGGGCACCAATTGATAGGCGTCTCCGCACGATAAGCGAGCCCTCGCTTGTACAACAACAGAAACAGCCATTGCGTCCAACGGTAGTATTCCGGCAGACTGGAGTTGATTTCGCGGGACCAGTCATAGCTTGAGCCAATTCGTTTCAGGGTGCAACGGTAATTCGCGGCGTATTCCGGCACCATCTCTCTTGGGTTGCGACCTCTTTTGATGGCTTCGTTTTCAGCCGGTTGTCCGAAAGCGTCCCAGCCCATGGGATGCAGCACATCGTATCCCTTCATGCTCATATAGCGGCAATAAGCATCCGTAGGGACGTAGTTCTTACAATGCCCCACCGACAATCCTGATCCCGAAGGGTAAGGGAAGAACTCCAATCCGTAGAATTTAGGCTGGGTTGAATCGTCATTCACGGCGAATGTGCCGTCATCCTCCCATTTTTTTCGCCATTTGTTTTCTATCTCATAAAAGTCGTAACGATCGTCCATTGACTCTCCCATCCGGATTAAAATCAGATTTCAACTTGCCCGTCGGAACTCTACGTAATCGGCAACCTTAGGTGGTACGATGTATTAATGTATTCATTCACAATAGAGGTAATTGCAAAATTCAGAAAATGAGGCTAATATCGCTCATTTCATGCTCGGCGAAATACCTGAAAAGCGAATTTTTCAATTACCTGAATATGCAAGTCACCCGACGGCGCTTTCCACGCCCTTTATTATAGATGAATAGCGGGGGTGTAATCAAACCACGAAGCAAGGCGCACCCGAACCGGTTCGATACCATTCACCCGTCAGAGCGAAATCCTGGCATGAAGATGAAAATTTGATGAAAATCATGAGGGGCTTCGTCTTGTAACTAGGGGTATTTCTTGATTTCACGAAGCGGATGCCAATCCGCATCGTTTTTATAAACTTCAATTCATTTCATGCTCGCATGTCTTTGCATCGCAAAATGAGATGCAGGACGGTATTTTCGGAGGTTAGGCATGCAAGATTCCAAACAAATAAGCCGACGCACTTTCTTAAAAGGTGCGGTAGGAGCTGGATTAGGCGCTTCGGTATTCAGCATTATTCCCGCATCCGCCATGGGCAGGGCGATACGCTCTTCGCCAGGTAACAAGATCGTCATGGGTTGCATTGGCGTGGGTGGACAGGGAACAAGCGACATGTATTCGTTTTTGTTCCAGCCGGACACACGGATCGTGGCGGTGTGCGACGTGGACAAGGATCATCTCGCTAACGCCAAGAAAATCGTGGATCAGCATTACGGCAACCAGGATTGCGCCGCATATGTCGATTTCCGCGAGCTACTGGCGCGAGACGATCTTGACGCCATATCGCTTGCAACGCCCGATCATTGGCATTGCATCCCCGCCATACAATCGTTAAACGCAGGCTTGGATGTATACGGAGAAAAACCGATATCCCATTGTCTGCGCGAAGGACGAATGATGTGCGATGCTCAAGTGCGCAACGGCAGGATTTGGCAAACCGGCAGTTGGCAAAGATCGGTGGAGAATTTTAGGTTCGCTTGCGAATTGGTTCGTAATGGACGAATTGGGAAGGTGATGCGCTGCGAAGTCGGCCTCCCCACAGGTGTCGGTATCGGGCCGGTGAAATTCAAAAATCCGCCGCCGCAACTGGACTATGATTTCTGGCTTGGTCCTTCAAGGTGGGCGCCCTATTGCGACCAACGCACTCACTGGAGTTGGAGATGGCAATTGGATTACGGCGGCGGGCAGTTGATGGACTGGATCGGACATCACGCCGACATAGCCAATTGGGGGCTCAATCTCGATCACACCGGCCCCATCTCCGTTGATGGTATGGGAACATATCCGCCCACCGGAATATGGAACGCCGCCACGCACTATTACTTTGTCGCCACATATCGCAACGGATTGGAAATGCACGTGGCGAACATGGGAAACCACAACATTCGAAGCGGTTGCAAATGGTACGGGGAAAATGGAAGATGGGTGTGGGTCGATCGCGGCGGATTGGACGCCTATCCCAAGTCTCTCTTGCAGGAGGTGATCGGGCCGGATGAATTGCATCTCTACTACAGTTCCGAGCACCACCGTAACTTCCTTGATTGCGTCAAGTCCCGCCGAACCACCATAACTCCGGCGGAAGTGGCGCATCGTGCCGCATCCATCGGTGAGTTAGGACAGATAGCGATGATATTGGGACGTAAAATCCGCTGGAACCCGGACACGGAGCAGATTATCGGCGATTCTTCGGCTTCCCGAATGCTTTCCACCCCAATGAGGGCGCCATGGCATGTTTGACAGGTGTTGATTTCGCTCAACGCTTCACTCATTGTGAAAGGATGCAAATCATGATCTCCAATCAGATAAAGATAAAATTCATTCTCATCCTTGTGGCAAGCATGGCGTTCATCCCGTTATCAGGTCACCCAGGCAACGCCCAGGATGATCCGTTTCAGTTAATCAAAACATACGACTACCAAAACCGAACAGGCGTTGAAGAGGTTAAAGCCATGCTTCGGGATGCATCCTTGAAAAAGGAAACGACGAAATACCTTCATATTGAAGGCGTGTTGGACAACCTACTTGTAAATCCGAACACCTTTTTCGCGGGAAAACAAGAGATTTGCCGCATACTGTGGATGTACGGAACGGACAAATCGATTCCCGTGTTGAGCAAGCTGCTTTTAAATCCTCAGCTTTCGGATAGTGCGCGGTACGCCCTTGAAAGAAATAAATCCCCACTCGTGAACCGTTCTCTCCGTTACGCGTTGGGTAAAACGACCGGAACAACGCTCATCGGGATCATCAACTCCCTCGGGGACAGAAGAGATTCGCTCTCGGTCGATGCGCTCAAGAGATATGTTCGAAACTCCAACCCGCTTGTTTCGGAGGCGGCGATAGCGGCATTGGGCAAGATCGGCACCACATCCGCCTTGGCGTACCTACTCTCACAGCCGGTCAAAACCATTCCCGTATATCAAGCCATTGTGAGTTGCGCCTACTCCTTGGCGACTCATGGCGAAAAGGGGCAGGCGGAATACCTCTTTTCGCAAATCGCCTCCTCCCCATGGCCCTTGGGCGCTAGAGCGGAAGGGTTGCGTGGATTGGAAGCATTACACTCTTCGAAAGCGCTTGGTGCCTGCCTATCATGCATGAAAGTCCAGGATGTCGACCTGCAACTCATCGCCTCCGGCATCGCCGGCTTGCTGCCGGACTCCGTTTCCACAAAAAGATGCCTCGCCATATGGGGCTCCCTTCCGCCCTACATGCAGGCGGCGATGCTCACATCCATGACGGATCGCCGCGCCAAGGAGGGATCGAATATCGCTCTAAAGGCGTTGCAAAGCCCCGACCCGACGTTGCGTCAAGTCGGCATTCGCGCGGCAGGCTTGCTTTCCGGTGTTGCGGCCGTGGTGCCTCTGGCGAATTTGGTGTTTCAAAATGATGGAGAAGCCAGACGCTCCCTCGCCGACATGAAAGGAAAGGCGGTTGACAGCGCGATCATCTATCTGGCGAATCATAGTTCGAAGGAGATGCGATCGGCAATGATGTCCGTTTTGGCGATGAGGGCGAACATGAGTGCACGTATCACGCTCATGAACGCAGCGCAGGGCGCCGACCCTCAAATCGCCGTCGCTGCGTTAAACGCGCTTGATCAGATCGGGGGGCAGGATGATCACCCGTCTCTGGTAGCCCTTGTCGCATCCACGACGAACAACGAGGTGAGAGACGCCGCTAAGAACGCCGTTATCGCCATTGGGCAAAGGATGAACAACAGTGATGAGGCAATACAACCCGTACTCGCTTCCCTGCCTAACGCCACCCCCCAAGGAAAAGCGGCTCTCATGGATGTGCTGGCGGAGATAGGCGGCGACAACGCATTCAAAGCTCTAGTCTCCGCCACCGAGTCAAAAGACGAAGTGGAAAGATCCGCGGCGGTCACCGCTCTATCGGAGAGTTGGACCACATCTCAGGCGCTACCGGTACTATTGAACATCGCCAAGACAGACACAAACGAAGACAACCAAATAGAGGCGCAACGCGGTTACTTGCGCCTTATCGGGCAGGATAGCGCCATGTCCGCGCAGGACAAGGTTAGCAATATAGCGGAGGCTTTGCAGGTGGCAAAACGCCCCGACGAGAAAACGCTGGCGTTGAGTATCCTGAAGGATTGCCGCACCCCTTCCTCGGTGGCGCTGGCGGCGACGATGCTCGATGATCCGATCCTCTTCCCGACAGCGGCGAACACCATCATGGACCTCGCCAAACCGCAAAAACGAGACGGAGTGCAATACCCTGCCGTCATGGGACCGGAGACGGACGCCGCTCTGACGAAGATATTCCAGATATCCAAGGACCCCGCCATCCAAGAGGCGGCGCAAAAGCTGAAATCATAAGGGATTCTGCTTAACGGCTCGCGTTCATAGTGTGTCATACTGTTTTTAAGTAAGTTCAATGACGGCGTTGTTAAATTCGCCTATTGAAAGCGTGTCAATTTTGCAACGCCTCGGAGATATAAAATAAATCAAGGGAGCATATATGAAAACCAGCATCTTCCAGCGTTCATTGACGATCACTTTGGCGGGATTAATGGCAATCGCATCGATGTGCATTATATCAACTGTATCCGCACAACCTGAGCCCGCCCCCAAGACCCATAAATTCCCAACCAAGCCGCCTAAGGGTGCCATCATCCTCATCGGTAAAAGTCAGAAGCAGTTTGCGAACAGCTGGTATCAACGCTATACCAAGGATGATGCCGCATGGGTCATGAACCCCGTCGGCGTGTTCACTCCGAATGGCAAGGATATCACCTCCAAACGAGATTTCGGTGATATCTATCTTCATGTCGAATTTCGCTGCCCAACCGACGCCAACGGCAATCCAATCACAGATGGCAATAGCGGCGTAGGCTTGATGGGTAGGTACGAAGTGCAAATATTCAACTCATACGGAGAGAAAACCCCGGACAAGGATGGCTGCGGGGCGCTTTACGATCAAAAGCCTGCATTGGTGAACGCCTGCAAAAAGGCGGGAGAGTGGCAAACCTATGATATCCTCTTCCACGCTCCTCGCTTCGACGCCGATGGCAAAGTAATCCAGGAAGCCCGGGTGACAGTTTACCAAAACAACACGTTGATTCAGGATAACGCCTATTTTGAAAAACCGACTGGGATCCAATATGGCGAGTACAAGAATGAGGTTCCCGTTGGACCATTAGTTCTTCAAGGAGATCACAATCCGGTTTCCTTCCGAAACGTTTGGTTAATTCCTCGGAAATCCAAGTAGATTTTCTTCGCTCACAGTGTACGTTCCTATGCGTACACTGTGAGCGAGAGCCCATGATCCTACAGATCGGATGTACACTGAGGGCATTTTTTCGCTTTTATCGGTATGACGCTGGCGCATAAGGGGCATTCCTTCGTTGTTGACTCGGGTTCAGGTTCCTTTTTCATTTTGTTAGCCATCCGAACAACCAAAAAGATAACGAAGGCGATGATAACAAAGTTGATGATGTTATTGATGAACACCCCGTAATTGATCGTGGCTGCGCCCGCCTTTTTCGCCTCCTCGATGGAGGCGTACTTCACGGAGGATAGGTTGACAAAAAGGTTGGAAAAATCGACCTTCCCCAAAAGAAGCCCAATGGGCGGCATTAGAATATCCTGCACGAAGGATGTCACTATCTTCCCGAATGCAGCGCCGATGACCACCGCGATAGCCAAATCCAGGACATTGCCGCGTGCGATAAATTCCTTGAATTCCTTTAACATAGTTCTTCTCCTTTTACATTGCGATACGATATGATCTTATGGTGTTCGACGGCTCAACCTAAGTGCTGTGAGGAATACCTCGATATTTAGTTATCATAAAATCTAAACGAGCTTTCGGCGAAAATCGTTCCGTTACTAACACCTTTCCAAATGAGCTTCACTATAATACAAAGCGATTCTTCAACACCGGCGCACAACTGCGACTTAGTGGAAAATGTGAATGAGTTTCTTCATACCTCATAGGAAAAGAAACATAACTGATACTAATTTTACCCGCTATGCATTTGTCAATCAGTTTCACAATCTGCTCATTTAATGCATTAAAAATGGAATTCATATTGACGTATGGTGAAAAACTTCTTATAATATAATTATATCAGCTTTAACAAGCAACTATTCATTTCCTTCATCGTCTATCCCAAGGATGCGTACTCAGGTGAACACCGAACCTCCCTGAAAAAATATTCGAAAAATGCTTAAGGGGAATCGCCCTTCGATGCGCGACGCAATTGCACGTTCCCGTCTCCGAGAGGGAGGATTGCGCTTCGCATATCATGGCGAACGGATTGCTGCGAGAGGGACGCAAGCTCTGTCCCCTTGACGGATACGGAAATACGCCCCCGATTGAACGCGTTTGCGCCGCCTGCAAGCTCTCAGGGCGACGAAGTCGATTGCACGCCTGCGCGAAACATATCGGCTTAAAGTATCTTGTGAAGTTGAATCGCATGCGAAGGGTTGAATGCGCCCCGCCGGAAACCCTGGACGAGGATGGAAACCGTTCTCCGTGTGATTTTCCCGATCCCTCCCTTTCTCCGGAGAACCGTGTTTTCCTTAAGGCGTTCCATTCCAAAATAGAGAGCGCGATGAAGGAGCTAACGCCCTCGCAGCAAGAGGTATTCCGCCTGCGATTCCTTGAGGATATCCCCGAAGCCGAAATCGCTCTGATGACCGGCCGCACCCCACATGCCATCCAGATGGCGGTGGTGCGGGTTCGGAATCAGATGCGGCGGATATTGGAGCGTCGCGGTGACGATTACAGCTCTCTCCGCGAACTGCTTCCCCGGGATGCCGAACCCGATTTTTTCCTGCCGAATGACGACGAAGACTAAGCTCCTGAAAATCACCCGTGAGTTTTTGGACGGAGATGGGACTATATAATATTGGTAACGGAAAACCGGGCGAGTTAGGGGGACACGACCCGTCTTCAAAGGAGGATGACACATGTGTGACGAAGCGCAATCGGAAACTTCACAGGATAAGTAGTGATTCGAATAGAGGTCACGAATAACCCGGGGTTTATTTACATAAGCTCAGGGTGGCAAATGTTGTAAGCGATCTTGTGGTCAGAGACTATTGGTTTAATATGTCTGTGCCTCTCGTATGTTCTCCCATTTGCAATTTTGGCACAAGGATATGCCGCAAACAATCTTTATTATGTGGAAAGGATATTTTCGATGAAAAACGTATTCTTTAGCGTCATGTATTTCGTGGTTCTTTTGACGGTGATATTTCTACCAAATCCCAAAAATGCTTTTGCAGCGTGCAGTGGATGTGGGGAGCTTGTGGGATGTCCTTCAGGCATATGCTGTATATGCTGTGGTACAATTCAAAGCGATGTAACATGCTGTTCTCCAGGAAGTCAACCTAAATGCAATAATCTTTTAGGTTGGGGGTCATGTAATTGTAATGGTTGGATGTAAAGCGATTAATATTGCTTAAGATACGGCAAATATATTAAAGTGACGAAAATGAAACGTATCCGCGTGTGGGTTATTTTTTTTATTCTAATTGCGATTCCAGTAGCCTTTATTAGTCGAATGATTTATCAACATTATTTGTACTCAATATATTTATTGAATCAAATCAACGAGGGTCATTCGGTTAGTTCGATGGTGCAAAATATTCCACATGCGGATGCGGTAATTTTATGGAAATCACTCCCCTATGAATCAATAAAGGATACACCCGGTTTCAAGATTCGAATGGCTAACATGCGAACCGTTTTCAGTACCATTATTACACCTGACCAGGATGCCAAACTTAAATTTTCATTATATAACATTATTGAGATGTGGTCGAGCAAGGATATGCCTGATAAATATTTGGAAATTGTAAAATCATTTAAGCCAGTGAGATGCGTGATTGATACTGCGGAATTGAACCAAGATGCGGCCCAATTAGGATTATCTCCACAAGATTCATCTTCATATAATGTTGTCAAAGCGGTGATTCATCGACTAGCGTCTGGACCAGAGTTGAAAGGAATATGCATTCCCGCCAGTTCAGTTACTTATGTAAAATACAATAAATTAAGCAAACCATATTTCCCTATAAACAATCCACATAACCTAACAAATGTGAGCAAACTTGGAGTGGAACACGGGTTATTTATTTATCAGGATAATTTTTTAGATAATTATAATATTGATAAATCGATTTCAGTTGCTGAAATTCACCTATACTTACAAGGTAGAGAAAACAATACGAGTGGACCATATATACTGAGAATGTGGTGGAGCGAGAAAGAAAAGAATTGGTTACCCCTCGAATTAGTATCTGGAACCGATAGCAGTGATTTGAAATTGTTTTTGCCATGATAAAGTGCTTTAATTTAATTGATATGAAATATTGAGAAATAGGCTATTATCGAATAATTTTATTAATTTTAAAAAAAGGATTTTATATTTAATGAAAGTATGCAAGAAACATAAATCTATAAAATATATTATTGCATCATTATTGATTGTGTTTATTATTATTGACGTATTTTTCATGGTACATATTATTGATTATAAATTTAAAGATATTGATCCCCCTATCCATCTTGTGTCCTCACCGTTTATGGGTTCAATCTTAAGTCCAAAAAGTATCGATTACTCTGCAATAATATATAATTCAGGTTCTGAACCTCTACATATTATACGGTATAAACCATCATGCGGATGTACCACTGTCTCAACGGAGCAATTCCTGTTAAAGGCATATTCCTATCATAATATCAATATTCATTATAATAGCATAGGAAAAGAAGGAAGGCAGAAAATTATATTATCACTATGGATAGAAGGCTATAATAAACCAATTACCATTTTATTATTCGCAAATGTCATAGTCCAATGTCCAAAATATCTATATTTTCCCGCGATGCTATGTAGTAATATTATACAGGAGAATATAATCATATATCATAATCCAAAGTTTCGGAATATTTTAATTAAAAAAAATAATTTATAACAAGCATATTCTCAATATCACCTCTGAAAAGATAAATGGAGGCGATATCAAACTAAATATAAGGCCAAATTCTTCATATAATCATGGTGAGTTCACTGATTATATTAAGATATTATCTAACGATCGATACAAACATGAAATGGATATGATGGTTAATGGATATATATATCGAGCTGTTGAATTAAAACCAAATTCAATTTCACTAGGAATAATCAAATGCGATATGCCTTCTATTACAAAACATATTATTGTATATTCCCCATATAATTATCATTTTAAAATAAATAAAATTGCATGTGATAATAATATTGAATACAAAGTATTGCCTAACGATCCCTCGCAGTATTTGTTGATTCTGGACATAAATATATTTAATAAAATTGGGGAAATAAATTCCAAGATCGCAATTTCAACCAATTGTGAATCAGAAAAACATTTAATCCTCAACATATTCGGGATCAATGAATAAGATAAAATTTGCATATTATATTATAAAAACATATTTTTTTTATTCTTATTATATTTATCGATATTATTGTATATCATTTTATTTATAAACCATTCTTTTTTTCTTTATAATCATTTCGCGTTGACCGCGTTTGATCTTGGAATTTTTGACCAATCAGTTTGGCTCATTAGCCATGGACACCTTCCCTTTGATACGGTGAGAGGCTTAAACATATTCGCTGACCATTTCAGTCCTATACTTTACCTGATTGCACCATTATATTGGATATGGGATGATCCTAAAGCTCTTCTTGTCTTCCAGTCAATAGTACTTGGAATGGGTGCCTTGCCAGTGTATCTCATTGCGAAAAATGAGATTAAGTCCCAATGGATTGCTGTTTTGTTTTCTGTGTGTTACCTTCTTTATCCTGCTTTGGAATGGACAAATACGTTTGATTATCATCCCGAAACTCTCGGAACTTTATTTATACTACTATCATACTACTTTATAAAAAAAAATAACACACGTTGGTATTTCATCTCTCTTACTATTTTCGCATTAACTAAGGAAACTGCGGGGATTGTTATCATCTCCATAGGAATTTATCTTTTTATCATACGCAAATATAAATCCGGTTGTATAACAATCTCTTTTGGACTTATTATAACTACTGTCGCATTATCCATCATGAAATATTATAATAATGGGATTCCTTCCCCTTATTATTTTTTATATTCTCAATATGGCGGATCGCCCTTACTCATTTTCAGGTATATTATGTTTCATCCGTTTCGAATCCTACATGATTTATTAACTTCTGATAATATCGTTTTTATTTTTCAATTATTTAGCCCCGTGTTATTTATATCCTTTCTCGCCCCTGAAATATTGTTAATCACTATTCCAAATATACTAGAGTGTCTTTTAAGTTCTAGAGTCCAAATGCATGATATTATGTTCCATTACACGGTTTTTATAACTCCTTTTGTATTTATATCAGCAATAGTTGCCTTCAGACGTATTAAAGATTGGAGCAATAATATTGCTGCATGTTTTCTCGCATTAGAGTTACTCGTTGCCGCTTCAATTTATTTCACTACTGGTCCATTAATGTCATCCAAACATTTGGTGCAGCCCTTTGACAATATTCAGGTTGCTGATGCGAATTCTGTAATAAAACTTATCCCGCCATACGCTTCCGTATCCGCCCAACGGGAGTTTGTTCCGCATATTGCCCATCGTCTACGAATTTATACATTCCCTAATCCTTTCTACAGTTTTTGCTGGGGCGGAACCATAATCGCCTTAAAGGAGGAAGCCGGATTATATAGTCCCCCTTGTAATTCCGTGGAATTAGATAGTGCTATTATGTTCTCAAAAGTAGATTATATTTTATTAATTCCTAAGAATTCTGAGTTCTCCACGGGAGATAATAATAAATACTTTTGTATAGTGTATAATATTTTGAAGAATCCACTATATGGAATTGTTAGAATTACTCCCAATATCATTTTATTAAAACGTAATTCTAATCATAAGCTCGGCTTACAATCTTTAATTAAATCCGCTGGAATGAAACGTATCAATGAGCTCAATATTAAAATCTCATTATATAGAATGATGACCAAATAGACTAAATCTCTTTTATGTGTATTACTATTTACAACTACATCGAGAATTTGATAAAACGATCTATAAAGGAATAATTCATAATGATTTAATATATATATTTCATAAATCAAACACCTCTAAAAATTCATAATCTATCAAATTATGCGAGTCAAATTATTTGACTTGAAAGGATTAAGTCTTACGTCTCTTGAAGGGAATAATATAATAGCAAGAAGTGCTTTCACATTAGTGGAACTCCTCGTGGTCATCGCGATTATCATTGTTCTTGCGGGCATTATTTGGGCGGCGCTTGGCCCCGCGAGGGAGAGAGCGAGGCAGATGATATGCGTTTCGCATCTTCACCAGATCGGATTGGCCGCATCAATCTATCGTCAGGATTATAACGGCATGGATCCCTCCGTTGGGATCGCGATGGGAGACGCTCAATTGGGTCTGCCCGCGAATATTAGCGGATTTACAGTATTTCTAAACTCATATGTAAAGGACAAAAGGCTCCTTTTTTGTCCCAATGCGCCGCCGGATCCCACAGCCGGGAGTAATTATGGATGGCCGGGATTTTTCGATGAGATGGACCCTAATATACCTTCCTACGCTCAAGTAAGAAATGTGGTGGCTAAAAGGGGCGACAATTTTGTAATTGTCACCGATGTGAATCACAATAATGAATGGGATATGTGGAATGAGCCAAAATGGGATTTAAAAAGGGTTATATTTTTGCGTCTCAATGGCCAAGTGGTTTCAAAACTGGTGCCCGTATCCGATAGAGTTTCGGATGATTGGTGATATTGCATTTCCACCAAGAGGTTTTACAGGAGAGGGGGAAAATGATCCGGACCATATGGCGAGCTTTGTTTTCCGGAAAAAGAAAACCCATTGTTATGAGAATTCCGCATGAACTATCGGATAGCGGGAAACGAACAAGGACGACAATATATATCCGATTTCCTAAAACAAAAAAAGAGTGGGTCAGGTTCACTTTTTTAACTGCAATTATTCTCCTCTTATTAGACTGGATTGGCTATCAACTCTTTGGTCCGCTCTCCCCGAACGGCGTAAAAAATTTGGCGATAAGCGCATTGGAGCGAAGGGATGCAAACGAGCTCTGTCGATTAGCCGATCCAAAAGAGATATCCATGCTGCATCTCACCCCGTACAAAGTCACCGCTTTGCTAAATAAACACTCTATGGAGCGAGCAATGGGCGAAAATGGTTAAGGAAAGGCGAGATCACACCACTCATGCCATGGCCGTATTTGAAACTGAATGGCGAACACCAACAAAAAAACCTAATTGGAAGGATGGGATAGGGATATTTATCATTGAAAGTCGTCAGAGGGGTTGGTATTTGGTTTTATCCGACACTTTATGTGGGATATGCGAATGGAGGTACGGGCTGATTCCGGGTTCTCAAAAGTACGTTGAATTGGCGAAAAAAAACGGCATTCCCGGCCTTGAGGATGCCTACCATGGGACATACGCTTTTTTCCAAAAATAATTGAGACGCCAAGATTTCAACCTATCCACATCGCCTTCACGCCCGTTATGACAAACTCCACCGCCACAGCCACCAGTAACAGCCCCATAATACGGGTCATGATATTCATTCCGGTTCGCCCCAAGGCGTTTCCAAGAGGGGAAGCCAATAAGAGCGTTAGATAGGAGGCAACTCCGGCAAGAAGAATGATACCTATCAATACCACCATATCCATCATCCCGCCCCCCTTCCCAGTGAACATGATAACGAAGCTGATGGAGCCGGGCCCAGCCAATTGCGGGCACGCCATCGGAACCACGGCGATCTCCTTGCGACTTTGAGCTTCCGCAGTCTCCTCGGGCGTTTCTCTGCTCCTGCTCGGCCGGGCGTTCAACATATCAAGCCCTATTAAGACGATCAGTATCCCTCCCGCCACGCGGAAACTTGGGAGGCTGATCCCGAAGAAAAACAGTATCCATTTACCTGCAATCGCGGCGATGAGCAGTATCACCGTCGCCGCTATGGCGGTGGTGCGCGCGATCTGCGCTCGTTCGCGAACAGTCTGACCCTGCGTCAATCCAAGAAAGATCGGCGCCGCGCTGATCGGATTGAGTATGGCGATGAGGGAGATGAACGCCTCCACGAAAAGCCTTGCGGAACCCATTTCCTCCGGTGTCCCCCTCTCGTAAACATTAATGTTATATTGCGCCGGATGCAAATGTCGGATGAATTTCTTCAATATTCTACCTTCACCTATATCGAAGAACAAAATACGATGATCCCTGTTCCGAATTCTCCACAATCAATTGAATAGAATGAGCGTAATACCTTTTAGGGTAAAATTTAGCAATTCAAGATATATGCAAAGATACTCACCTTTTTCAAGTAAAAGGAGATCATGCATGTATCCCGAAATCCACATGTGAGGTGAACATATGCTATCGAAAGCGCGTATTGATCCGCCCGACTATCGTTTCGGAAAATCATGGACGATACCCTTCACCATCCTCCTTGCCTGTATTCTTTTTGGCTCCACCTTCATTGGAGCGCTGGCGCAGGATGGCAAGCTCCCATTCGTTTCATCCCTCTTCAGCGATAATATGGTGCTGCAAAGGAATGAACACGATCCAATATGGGGATGGACCACCCCGGGCGCAACCGTAACCCTAACATTCAGAGGAAAGAGGTATGAAGCGACCGCCACCTCGGATGGAAAATGGATGGTTAAGCTGCCTTCAATGAAAGCGGGCGGACCGTATGACATGATCGTCTCCGGTCCGGACAATGCACAGGCTCATTTCTCCAATATCCTCATCGGAGACGTGTGGCTATGCTCCGGGCAATCGAACATGCAATTCGGCGTGGGAAATCTGTTAGATCCTGACAAGGTGATCTCCAAAGCGAATTACCCAAAAGTTCGTCTGTTTTTCGTTCCGAATCAACTCACTCTGAAACCCGCATCCACCTGTAAAGGCGCATGGGACGTCTGCACCCCGGATAACCTTCGCAAGGACGGCGATTGGGGAGGTTTCTCCGCAGTGGCGTACTTCTTCGGAAGGGACCTTTACAGGAACCTCCATGTGCCTATCGGGCTAATCCACTCCTCATGGGGGGGTACTCCGGCGGAATCCTGGACAAGCGAACGGCAGTTGAAAACACGAATGACGGATTTCGATTCGCAATTGGCGCAACTGGACGTGGCGATGAAACTGCACAATGAGCCGATTCTGCAATCCATTGAGAGGAACTCGAATTATCCCGCAGTTCTCTACAATGGCATGATCAACCCTCTCATACCGATCAGAATAAAAGGGGTGATCTGGTATCAAGGCGAGAACAACGCGGGCAGAGCGTATCAGTACCGCACGCTTCTTCCGGTGATGATTTCCGACTGGCGTGACAGATGGGGATATGATTTCCCGTTCCTCATCGTACAGCTTGCCGGCTTTATCGGACCTCCCAAAAAGCCTGGGAATGACGCATGGGCGGAGTTACGAGAGGCGCAATGGCTTACCACGCAAGACCTTCCTGACACCTGGATCGCCACCGCGTTCGATATCGGCAACCCTACGGACATCCACCCCAAGGACAAGCAGGATGTGGGTAAACGCCTCGCACTGGTTGCGGAGAAACACGTCTACGGCGAGGATGTGACATGCTACGGACCCGTGTATCAATCCATGAAGGTGCAGGGAGATAAAGCCATAATCACCTTCACCCATACCGATGGCGGTTTGATGGCGAAGGGAGGGGTGGTCAAAGGTTTCGCCATTGCCGGAGCCGATCAGCAATGGGTGTGGGCGAACGCAAAGATCACGAGCGATGACACTGTGGAGGTATCCTCCCCTGAGGTCCCAAATCCCGTCGCGGTGAGATATGGATGGGCTTCCTACCTTGTTGTAACCCTATACAACAAAGATGATCTGCCCGCTTTCCCGTTCCGCACGGACAATTGGCCGGAGATCACCAGGCATAATAAATAGCCGAGAGGAAGGAGAGCGCTTGAAGCTCTCCTTCCTCAATTCCCATCATCCCCGGGTTTTAAGGTTTTCAGATAGTCCTTCCACACATCCATCCTTACCCACAACTCCAAATAGACACCGGGACGTATGGCGTACAGTCCGGTCATGAGATGGGTGTTGCTTATCTTCGCCGTCATGACATCATCCAGATCATACGAGGAGATAACAATGGGCGCGGAAGGATCGGGCGGAATGACGCCTCCCCAGTAGCCCACGTTCTTATAGGCTCGCAAATACCATGGGATAGGCCAGTAGTAGTTATCCTTCCATATAACCTTCACCAAGGTCTGATTTCCGTACGGATAGGCTGCGGTTATCGCGCGGAACCGTTTCACAAACCTCAGGAAATCGGGATCGGTTTGCGCGTAAACATATGGGTTGCGTGTGTCGGCTTCATATTTAAAACTGGTGGCGTAGGACTGCATTGCAAGTTGCAACGATCCTCCAAAAATCAGCAGAGTCGCAATGACTTTCAAGGGGGCGCCGGGAAGAAGTCGAACCATCGCAACGCCGCCATATCCCGCCATAATGATCATCCCAAGCAAAAAATTCAGAAGGCACCATGGAGTCTTATAAGGTATGGTTGAATAGACAAGTGTTAATATGACCGTGTAGAGACCCACAAATCGAATGAAACGAGGATGAATATCAAGCCGATCACTCCATTGAGGGATGAAGGCGATAATCAGACCAATCAGAGAGAGTATGATCGTCAGCAACTCGGTCCATACGGGTCCCTTTCCATTATGCCACCAAACGAGGATATGAAGGTAATAGCCCCAAGGATGCAGATGCAGCGCTGAAGCGTGGGCCCTATGCACCCACGGAATATAGGCGAGAAAGTAATCCCAAAATCCCACGGGATTTCGGAAATTGCCCGTGATGAAAAACGCCATCACGAAGAATGCGATGATAACCGCCCCGATGAGATAAGATAACTTTATTCCCGAGCGCCAATCGATAGGCTTTTTTTCGACATATCGAGAGTGCAGATACAACGTGCATATTGCGACGGCTAACGCGAAGAGATTGATAACAACCGTCTCCTTTGTCGCCGCCATCATGCCGACACAAAATCCCCCCCACAAAAACCAAACGGGCTTGCGCGAAGCGACAAAACGCCATATGCACGCCAAGAGAGCCAGAGTGAAAAAGACCAGCACGATTTCCTGAATGTAATACCTGCTGTAAAAGACAAACGCGGGCGAAATGGCAAGCAATAAGCCGGTCAGCAAAGTTGCGGGCTTTCCCAATGCATCGGAAAGGAAAAAGAGCAACAGAATCATCCCCGCCCCGAAGAGAGCGATGGAGAGGCGGAAATCCGATATATGGGTGTCGGCGAAATTGATCCGACCCTCAGCCCATACAATCGGGAGGGCGGCGTAGTAAATGGTGGGACCATGAAACTGATTGGGATCGTATTTGTAAACGCCTTTAAGCCAAAGCTGACTGAATTTCAACGCATGCACGGATTCGTCGGCGTGCACGGGCCGGTTATTTATGGAGACCACACGAAACAGCAGCGCTGCAGCCCAAAGGACTAGCAGCGCCGCTACAAAAAGTATCTTTCGACTCATTTGGCGGGTAAACCAAACACCTCGACTTCGATGTATCGGTTTAACGGATCACGGTAGTTGCTGCCCTTGCTGTAGAGGCGCACATACCGAGCCTTAACCCCTTTGGCATCAATCAGTTTGCCGAGATAGGTCTCCAGATACTCTCGATCCTTGCCAATGCCCAATCCCGCGCTATTGGTTTGGTCGTTGTTGAAAAGGGTTGTAACCCCCTTCACGAAATTCGGATCGTTGGATACTTGCACGATGACATCATGGAACACGCACGGCTCGTTGAAATAGTGCCATACCTGAATATAGTAAATCGGGCACTCCGCTCCGAGATCAATCTGAATCCACTGCAACCCTGGCTTCAGTAAAACCGCCGTACCCACCTTGGCTTCGCAGTTGCCATCGGTTACCAATGAGAGAGATCGATCAAATGGCGGCTTGCTGCTTGTAACGGGTTTGTGCAGAGCCAAGTTAATAGTCCCGGCGGGGACCATCGGCATGGGCTGGGGCTTGGGTTTTTCAACTTTTGGTCCGGCGAGAAACTCCAACGGCGTTCCGACAAATGTGGGTTGAGGCAACTTCAACGGCAATTTCTCCATATCCTCCGCACGGCAAAAGGATGTGGACATAACGGAGAAAGCCACTAAGGCAAGTGCGAGAAAAACTGACCCTAAGATCGTTTTACCATTAAAACGCATTAAAAAATCTCCTTTAATCTTTCCACCGGGGATCATACTCCACACGGCGCTTGACTTTTTCAATTCACTAAAACACCACTCGTATCAGAGGCGAATAAGAAAACGCGATTACCAATTACAGATTACCGTAGTAACCAACACTTGGCAAGTATTTCTTTGATAATTGTTTGATTTCCCGCATAATCATATTCCCTACTACTGAATATAATACGGTTGCATAACGCTTCATGTGACATGCAAGTGATCAGCAATACATGTTTCGTAATCATCTTGCCCGAGCCTCACACGAGCGATCTCAGCCTTTTTTTCAAAATATCGCAATAACCTGAAGAGTGCGCCATTATTCGCGTCTCCTATATTACCATACGCAAATAGTATCCACTTTTTCTATCCTTTGTATTCATCCCCCGCGCCGTGTATTTTTACAATGCGAGCGATCTCCTCCTTCGCCATGGCGGTTAGTTTCGGATCGCCCGACACAACCTCCCAGCGCGCCAATCCGTTTTCGCTTTGAGATATTCTCTGGCATACCTGCAGCCAGTCCGATGAGAGTATCGTATTTTCATTGATATCGAACGGAATGCCCTTGCGCATCATAGTGGCTTCGAGATCGTACCCGTTAGGCATGCGGGACATCACATTCGCACCAAGCGACTTGAAATACTCCTCCACATCCTTCAAAGCCTCCGCGCGATGATCATCGCCTGGGAATTTGTACCCCCATTCCCTCGCTCTGCTCGTTTCGGACTGAATTTCAAACAGTTCGGAATATTTCCTGGGATTCTCAAGCCAAGTTCGAGCCGTCAGGAGCGCGATATAGAGCGTGTTTTCCGTACAGTATCTCGCGCCTTGATATGTGAACGCCTCGTAGAAATGCGCCGATTCCTCCACGGTGGCGACCATCGCGGGATTTTCGTACATGGCGTTTTTTATCTGAGAGTGACCGTTTCGGATAACATTAACCGTCACCCCCGTCTTCGCCATCTCCATGATCGCGAGAGGATTGGACTTCAAGTCGGCGTAGACCCCGATCCCATCCCCCGGAAAGCGTTTGCGTATCTCCGGCAGAATGCCTGCGAACACGAAACTGGAGGAGAGGTATTCCCCCGACCCGCTGTAAAAGTCGATGCGGTCCCCATCCCCGTCAAAGAAAACCCCGAGAAGCGAGCCGCCTTTTTTCAGTGTCCGTATGCCCTCCGCGATCACCTCCTCCTTCACCGGGTTGGGATCGCCTAGGGGAAATGAGCCATCCGCAGTGAAATGCAGAGGCGACAAATCCGTGTCCGCGCGAGTGAAAGCGAGCATCATTTCGCGTCCCGCAGCGCCATTAAGATAATCCTGCAAAACCATGAGCCCCTTCAGCCCGCCTTTTCGCACTCCAGCAAGCTCCATGCTGTATGCGATATAATCTTCCGTGGGATCATAAGCTTTGATGGATCCGCACGATTTGGAGCTTGCGGTGATTCCCGCTATATAATACTCCTTGATTTTATCCAGGCCGCCCTCCGGTCCGATATGCTCCGCAATGGGGATAACTCCCTTCCCTAGTATCTTGCATCCCGTATCTCCGGCTGGATTGTGCGAAGCACCGAACAACACCGCAGCCATTTCCGGATACTGCATGGCTGTAAAGTAGAACATGGAAGTGGAACAAACGCCTGGAATGACGATCACATCCAACCCGGCGTTTGAGAATATTTCAGCGCCAATCTGAAGATAACGCGGTCCGCTGGAACGAGCGTCATGCGCCACGATAACCCCATTCACTCCCAAATCTAGTTTGAAATAGATAGCCATGGCATGGTCCAGCCTATTCGCCAACTCAGTCCCAAGAGATGACGAGGGGGTGCGGATATCATAGGCGCGGAACATGGAAAGATTGATATCGTTTTCCTTGGACACGAAAGGTTTCACTCCGGATATTGATATGAAGCCGGTGTATCGCCGGCAACAACTTCGGGAATTAAAGCTATGGTGAGCCCCAAGTGGTGGAAGCCAGTTTCCCGGCTAATTGGTTTACAAGATTTTTCTCGACGCTGTCAAGTTGGCTGAACAAAGGACCATCCCGCAAGTCGAAGGATCTGCGCGGCCGCCCGTCTTTCGCATGCTCATTGGAACCGTTATGGAAACACCAACCCGCCGCGCCGACGCTCTTCGCTCCTATTGCGTCCGTGAAAAAATCATTCAATCCAGGTTGCCAATTACCGTAATCCCTGCGAAAGGGCTCCTGATAGAGGATCGGAACGACATGTCCCATTTTACTCATTACAGACAAGCAATTCCTGGTAATGGATTCGGTTTGCTCGGCGGACCCCGCCTGTCTCGGAAGGTGAGGGGCTATGAAATCCAAACCCGCCGTTACCAACGCGTTTTGCAATGAAGCCTCATCCATTCCTCCTCCGGAAGCTGTCACGATCCTCTTCGGATCAATTTGCTTGACCGCATCCCGAAGTTTACGCAAATCCTCGTAGCTCACATAACGGGCGTCGCGAATATCGTGCTCATTCGCCATATCCAGATACCAATTGCGATACTTTTTCAAATCGGTTGCGAGGGTGCGGATTGAGCTTAGATAATCCTCAAACGTTGGCAGGCAGGGTTGGCCGTCGAATGTCGCCCCATGCGCCATAGTGATATCCACAACCATGCCGCGCTTGTCACAATACTGCAGAAGTTCCTTTAGGCGATTCATATAGGGTTGCATTGGAGATCCATCAGGTTTGAACGCGGTGATGTTTTTGCCGAAAGCCGGCCAAAGCGCCCAGACTCGCATCCAGTTAAATCCTAACTTATGCATCTGATCAATATCCCCATGGGTGGCTTTTGCATCTATCCCCAAAGCGGAGAAATAGCTTATGCCAAGCATAAACTGGGGTTTGCCGTTTATTGTGAACCTAGCTCCATCCACGCCTAGCGTCGTCGCAAAAGAAGGATTGGAACCAAGCGCGCTGAATAATACAGCCGTCATTGAAGATATGATAAATACTTTGTTCGGGTAATTGCATAATTCGTTTTTAAGATATCTAATCAAGCGAGAGACGAGCGCACTTCGCCTCATTTTCCGAATTTTGCAACTACCGCCGTTGATAAAACTCATGTGAAATTCTCCTTGGATTTGACTCAGGCGTCTCTAATGCATTCGCCCAGAACATGGATGACATCCTCGTCTATCTTGGTGTCGTTAAAGCCGTACACATTGAAATTCGCCTTGCGCTTCAGAGCCGCTTGAGCCATTGTGCGAGTGCGATCTGGCCCCGGATTTAAGACGGGCCAGCAATCGGTGTTGTTGATGGTCGGCTTTCCATCCGTCAACAATCGAACCGATTTCGCATCAAAATCACCGCACCAATGCCAATCCACAAGATCGAACCCCTTCACCGTGGGGTCTCCTCTGCCGTTATCCCCGTTGGCGATTTTGAGACCTTTCCACTCCTTCACCGTATACTCCATCCAGCGATACGCTTTGCCATTTTCATCCGCATTTGGTTCGGACACCCCCATCAACATGACTTTCTTGGTGCCAATGCTATGAATAATCTCATTCAATCGTTCCTGAAACCAGGCGTCATCTTGCTGACGCACCGCCTCGGCGTTCCAATTGACGAGTGAAATCATCGTGGTGATGTTTCTACGCCGCATCGCATCCACGAAGGTTTTCGTAAATTCCACGTGGGTTTCAATGGACCGCCCCTTCCTTGCCGCTTCGTTAAACCATGCGACATACTCTATTTCGGTCATGGTGCAGCCAGCCGAATAGAGCAAATCAGCCAATTCATGGCAATCTATGGTGTGCCAAAGGTTGACCAATCCGTATCCAATCAAAACGGACGCTCTTTTGGCGGGAGGCGACGGATTTTTACGCGATGATCTTCCCGCTCCTTTTATAATCGTCAATCCAGCTCCCGCAACGATGAACTCTCTTCTGGTCAATTTGGTTTTCATAATCGGTAGCCCTCTATTAAGTACAGTTTAACATCCAATGATGCGGGACGCCATTAGAAAAGAGTAACGAAGGGAATAATGATATGTGGATGATATGGATGCTCTCAAACGATTTCGATATGGTAATACACGACATTCCGTGTCACAATCTATTTCATATATGATCTCATGAAGAGGACACCATGGTATGAACAAGGATACGGTGCGGATATTGAACTTATCTGGCTATATTGGGGGATTGCTAAGTGAAAAGAGCGAATCGCCTCTTGCCAGTGCGACAATTTATACGGCCAATTCAGTCGGTGACGGGTTGGAATACCGGTTCCCCGTAGGCGCACTTGGCAATGCCAAATACCTCAAATCGGATTTTCTCCTGGAGGGGGATCTGTTGGTGGTTTATCAGCTTTCCCTGCAGGAAGGCGACTCCGGACCCGCCTTCCACATGATTTTCGGGTTATTGAACCAATGCCAGGCGAGGATGCGCGCGCCTCTGGAGGCGGTGCATCAAAATCAATGGCGGTATCCGCGCGAGGACGCTTGGCTAAAGCCCATGTGCGGCGGAGACAAGGTCAATATGGAAAAAGTGGACAGGCTTCGAATTACGCTGCTAAGAAAAGGTCCGCATTCTGTGAAATGGCACATGACGGATTTGGAAGCCTGGGAGAGTGAGCCTCCCAAACTTATGGATCCCATCTTGCCAGTGGGACCGCTCATTGATGAAATGGGACAAAACACTCTTCGCACATGGGCGGAGAAATCCCTCTCGACGGATGAGGTGACCAGTCGTCTCAAATCCCAGTTGGATTCCTCCCAAACGAAACGCTGGCCCGAAGGGTTTTCTTTCTGGGGGGGATGGACCGCGAGACGATTCGACGCAACAGGCTTCTTTCGCACTCATTTCGACGGGAAACGATGGTGGCTCGTGGATCCCGATGGCTTCGCCTTTTGGTCGACTGGAATGGATTGCGTGGGAGTAAACATTGGTTGCCCCATAGGGCATTTGAAGAAAGCCTTCACGTGGCTTCCTGATAAGAATTCCGGATTCGCCGCAGCTTATGGCAGAGGATATGACGACCTTCATCAGATCAATTTCCTCGCCGCAAATCTGATTCGCGCATTCGGTCCTAAGGACTATTATGATAACTGGGCGAAAATCTCCGTCTCTCTCCTTAAGGATATGGGCTTCAACACGATGGGAAACTGGTCGGACTGGAAAATCGCCAAGGCTGCGGGATTTCCATATGTGCGCCCGCTTTATTTCACTCCCAAAAGGGCTCGAATGGTTTTTCGAGATATGCCGGATATCTTCGATCCCGGTTTCGAAGAGGACGCAAGGGAATACGCGAAGCAATTGTCTGAATCTGCGGAAGACCAGGCTTTTATCGGATACTTTCTGATGAACGAACCCACATGGGGTTTCACTCAATTGACTCCCGCCAAAGGAATGCTATTCAATACGCCTGACTGCGCATCACGCAAGCGGTTAGGCCAATGGCTTAGGGAAAAATATCGCACGGATGGCGCTTTCTCCGACGCATGGGGACTCGCAGCGAGCATTGACGAGATATCGCATGGAGAGTGGAACAAGCCTTTGAACGATAAGGCTGAAAGCGATCTGGAGGCGTTTAGTTCCCTCATGGTTGAGAAGCTCTTCAAAACCCTCTCCGAAGCTTGCAGGGAGGTCGATCCGAACCATCTCAATCTCGGCGCGCGATACTATACCGTACCTCCGGAATGGGCGTTGTCGGGAATGCGTTGTTTTGATGTGTTCAGTATGAATTGCTACAATGAACGAGTTCCCGAGGATAAGGTTAAGGAGATTGTCAAGCTGTTGAAGAAACCCGTGATGATTGGGGAATGGCATTTTGGCGCATTGGATGTGGGATTGCCGGGAAGCGGAATCGGTCGCGTGAAAGATCAAAAGTCGCGCGGGGACGCTTATCGATTCTACGTGGAAAATGCGGCGGTTCAATCCGGATGCATCGGCGTGCATTACTTTACGCTCTACGATGAATCCGCTTTGGGGAGGTTCGACGGCGAGAACTGGAATATCGGTTTTGTGGACGTGTGCAACCTTCCCTACGAGCCTCTGCAGGTAGCTGCGCGGAAGAGCCACGAGAGAATCTATCGCGTGGCTCACAAACAGATTCCGCCGTTTTCGGACGCTCCGGAGTATCTTGAGAAGTTGTTTCTGTGATCACCCATCGAGCGGTGGCTCGATATGCTCGGGTCTAGTGTCAAATGAATTTGGATCGGGTAGGCGGGGTCATTACTGATCCCGCCTCCCACACCACCCGGCATGCGGGTCCGCACCGGGCGGTTCACACC
>DAIDHP010000016.1 GCA_027459625.1 Chthonomonadales bacterium | reverse complement strand
CGACCTGTGAAACCCCGGAGGCTCCTCTCTTACGTCTCTTTGCACTAATATCTTGCGTAGTCGCTCCTCCATCCGTTGAATCGCGTGACTTGCGGCGTTTTCGCTGAGATTCATGGTCTCGGCGATTTCGATAACCGATTTGTCCTCGACCGTATTTCAGATGGAATAGTAGTTGCTGTCGGGGGGTCAACTCCTTAGTAGCCTCAACGATCGCCTCCCATAAGGCCTTTTGCATCAGGCATTCCTCGGGCGTCGGAGCGGGATCCACCGGTTCCAGGGAGTTTCCCTCGTCCAAGTCCCCATCCCGTTCCGAAATAGGAATTTCATGCTTTTGGATTCGATCCAGTGTTCGTTTGAAATCCAAAAAGTCGTGTTCGGCGCGCGGATGAAGTTGATTCTTACGAGGGCAATCTTCGCTCGGTGGTCCCAAAACGCAACCGTACCCCCGAATCATATCGGAGATGAATTTTCTACAGCACTCCGTTCTTTGCTCCAGCGAAAGCGTGGATGACTTCACGCACTCATACATGGCTTTCCCGAGGCACATCTCGCAAAAGTCGCTAGGGATAATCGTCTTTCATCGCATGTCCTCTCCTCCTCCGGCTTTGGGTTGTATTTGGCGGGCGAAAACGGACATGGGCGTGAGGTTATTCCAACCTGACGCATATGTTGGGTAATCTCCAACAATCGATTAAAATTAGCCGGCGATTGAGCAAATTATACGACTCGATAGAGATGTTGTCAATACATATTTTATTTCGAGTTTCCGTATATTGTGTCATTTCGGCGCTATGATATTCGCCGGTCGCCCGTATGATTCTATAATCCCTTCCTGTAAACCCAATCCATCCAAAACCGAATGATTGCGCAATAGGGAACTTGGGCGAGAATTGAATTGATAAAATTCAGCCCGATATTTCACGCACGGATGCGCATATGCATGGTATTCTGTAATAGAATCCCTATGCATTCCTGTAATACCAAAAACGTGCCTACTCTGACCCAACTTAAGTAATAGGGTTCGTAGTAAAAATTCCCATTTATTTCATGAAAAACGCATTTCAAGTTCAACTAACAGTCAATAGAGGCATTTCGCTATCTTGAACGGATAAAACCACATTAACTTCATGAGGGGGGAAGGATGAGAAGAGAGGAAGATATAGGATTTTCGCCAGTTAGAGTAATACGAATCTCCAAGGAGGACCTAACCGACGGCTGGAGATCAAAGGATATACGTCTTTACGTCTTATCATACTATTTCGCCGTTGTCCTTTTATCCAACCTGCCGAAGATATTCAAATTCGAGTATGCATATCTCATCGGGATAATAGTCGGCATTCTGTTCGCCACCGCGGATTGGAAGGTTGTGAGGTGTCTGCTCCCAAGGTGGATTACGATGTACCGCGCTGAAAAATTGGAGAACGTCGCGGTGGTTTTCAGTTGCGGTCTCTTCGCCCTCTTTTTACTATCCTACTTTGATACGCAAACACCTTACTCGGTCTTATTTCAAGGGTACCTTATTGGTTTTGGCTATATGGGGGTTTTGATATTTCGCTGGATCAGCAATTTGCCGGAACAACTGAACACGCTTGATCGTCAAAACCAAGCTCTCGAACAATATGGTTTATCGGAGAACACCAAGCATTATAACAGCCCATGGCTAAAATCTGCGGGAGAACTGCTTATAGCAACAGTGGTGGGAACAAAAGCGTCCATATTTGTATCTTTATTTCAGCCGATGAATTCAGACCAGAAAATGCAACTCACCATTATGGGCGGCGTAATGGGTTTTTCCGCCGGTTTAGTCTTGATTCTATACGACGTTACCCGTAGAGGGATCGCTCGCGATAAGGCGGCAGGGAAATCCATCCTCAAATGGAGATTTCTGAATGTGGGGATCATCTTACTTGTCCTAATAATGATTATCGTATTATGTCTCATAGGCACGCTATTCATTTATTAATTTCAAGAGCGATTTAGGATAGTAACTATCGCAATGTGGTGAAGGATCGTAATTAAGGATAATATACGCGGTTTTTCTACTTTGGGGGTTTTTGGCTATACTATAGATATCTCGTGAAAAGGGTGCGGGAGATGATCGGGCGCCTCTTTTTTTTCATATGGGATCATGCCAAGGTATCATTTCTCGAGTCATTTAGGTTTGTCGCATGCGAAACCCTCGCTACACAATCGGGTTGGACTTCGGAACAGGCTCGGTGCGCTGCCTCGTGGTCCGAATTGAGGACGGGGCGGAGGTCGGCTCAGCGGTTCATCCCTATCATCATGGAAATTGTGGCGTTTATGGCGACGCATCCGGTCCGGAGCTTGCCCGCCAGCATCCTGCGGACTATATCGAGGGCTTGACTCTCTCTGTGACGCAAGCTATGGCGTGCGCCCGCGATACGGATCGGGATTTTGCCACGGACAGGATTGTCGGGGTGGGGGTGGACACCACAGGCAGCACACCAATCCCGGTGGATTCCGATGGGACGCCTTTGGTGTTTCAGCCTGCTTTCGCTGAAAACATCAACGCTTTCGCCTGGCTCTGGAAAGATCACACCTCCAAGGACGAGGCCAGGATGATCACAGATCGCGCTTTGGAGAGCCACGCCGAATACATGGCTAAGTGCGGAGGCGTCTACTCCTCCGAATGGTACTGGGCGAAAATATGGCACTGTGCGAATGTGGATACTGAGGTGTCGCGGGCGGCATCGGCGTGGGTGGAGTTCGCTGATTGGCTCCCGGCAATCCTTTCCGGGAGGGAAAGAAACCCATCGCGCGGAATCTGTCCAGCCGGTCACAAGGCGATGTATCACGAGAGCTGGGGAGGCTATCCCTCCCGAGATTTCCTCGCCTCGCTGCATCCGGAGTTGGCTCGCGCAAGGAATGCTTTGGAGGGTTGCGTGGCTGTATCGGTGGACACGCCTGCGGGGTATCTCACACCGGAGTGGGCTGCGAAATTGGGAATCCGCGCAGACTTACCCATCTCCACGGGAGCCTTCGACGCTCACATCGGCGCCATCGCTTGCGGCATACGCCCGGGAGTAATGATCAAGGTGTTGGGTACGTCCGGGTGCGACATGATGGTGGAGCCTCTCTCCCATCCCTTGAAGGATATCCCGGGGTTGTGCGGTATCGTGCCAGGTTCCATCCTCCCAGGGCATCATGGCTTGGAGGCGGGGCAGGCGGCGTTGGGGGACCTTTACGGATGGTGGGTGGATTGGATCAAGCCGGATCGGCTCACTCACGAGGAACTGACGAGAAAAGCGGTTCGGCTGAAGCCCGGCGAAACAGGTTTGCTGGCTCTTGACTGGAATAACGGCAATCGCACCGTTATCGTGGATCAGCATTTAACCGGTCTGCTTGTCGGGCAGACGCTACGCACCCTCCCGGAGGAGGTCTATCGCGCATTGATCGAGGCGACGGCGTTTGGCGCGAAAATCATCCTGAATCGGTTCGAGGAGTATGGTGTGAAGGTGGAGGAGATCATCACCACTGGCGGGGTGGCGCACAAAAACCCCTTCATCCTTCAGATATACGCCGATGTAATGGAACGCCCCGTCAGGATAGCCCGATCGGACCAGGCGTGTGCGCTAGGCGCGGCGATTGTGGCTGCGGTGATCTCCGGCGCGCATCCCGATTTCCCGTCCGCACAAAAGGTGATGGGCGGCGTTGAGACGGGATGCTATCTGCCTCAACCCGAGAATGTATTGATTTATCGGGAGCTATTCCAACTATACAAGGATATGCATGACGCCTTTGGAACATCCAAGGAGTCGTCGCCGTTAAGGCACGTCATGAAACGGTTAATTAAAATAAGAGAGGAAACCAGATCGTGTTAAATTCAGTGGAGTTACTCGGACCTGCGAAAGCGGGCTTGGGAAGCGCAAGCGCACCTGAAATGAAATCGGACGATGTTATGCTTTCCATTCTCGCCGTGGGCATCTGCGGCTCCGATTTGCATATCTATCGCGAGGGCAATATCGGTTCCGCCGTGGCGCAGTATCCCTTCATCCCGGGTCACGAGGCGGTGGCGCGAGTGGATGACGCTGCGAACGAGGCGGATCGCCATCTTGCGGGCAAGCGCGTGTCTATCGAACCAACCATTTTCTGCAGGAAATGCGCCTATTGTCTGAGCGGCAGTTCGAACCTCTGCCTCAACCAGAGCTTCGTGTCCCTCCCCCCCTTCCCTGGGCTGATGCGGGAGAAGGTGGCGCATCCCGCCTACTTGATCGAGGAGGTTCCTGAGATTCTGTCCGACGCCGCGGCGACGCTTTTGGAGCCGATGGCGGTGTCGCTGAACACAATAGACCTCCTAAAAGCGAGGAGCGGAAATCCCTTGGTGATTATCGGGTGCGGCGCCATTGGTCTTACCTGTCTGATTCTCTCTAAGCGAGCGGGTTTGAGCCCGGTACTCTGCATTGAGCCGTTGGCGCATCGCAGGGAGAAGGCGTTGGAACTCGGAGCGACCATGGCGGTTGCGCCGGAAGAGGCTCATACGGCGGCGGAAAAGTTGACGAGGGGATTGGGTTTTCCCTATGTGATTGAGGCGTCCGGAAGCGACGACGGGCAGACGAAATCGGCTGAACTCGCCGCACCGGGGGCTAAAGTATCCGTGGTTGGCACAAATATGGGCGATCATGTCACCTTTCCCGGGCATATGTCCCGAAGAAAAGGTCTGACATTTTTAATGGTGCGACGTTCTCGTAATACTCTTAAGAGATGCTGCGCCATTGCGGAGGAGAAAACCGTCGCCGCCGAGCTGGAGCTTTTGGTTTCCCATGTTTTTCAGCCCGCCGAGGCGCAGAGGGCTTTCGACACCGCCGCATACTACAGGGATGGAGCGGTGAAGGTGGTGATCAGTTTCGCTATCGCCGACATCCCTCACCGATAAATATTCGGGATCGAAAAGATAATACAAACAGCCGTGCGGGGTCGTCCGCATGGCTGTTTGTGCGAGCATATGCGCATCTTCTACGAACCGCTTTCCAGATGCACCTTTTTATATCCCCCATGGGCTTTATCATTCATATAGATGCCGAAAAATATGCAGATCAGTATAAGCGGCAGAATCACCACTTGGCGTATTGCGGCAGATCCGCCGTCCTTTTGCGCCACCGCTAATACGCTCTCCGCAGGTTTCAAAGTTGCCTTAAGAGCTTGGTTCGACGAGGTTGCGTCCTCAGCCTCTTGCAGCAGTTTCACCGCTTTCATGCCAGTGGGATCCATTTTCGACTGCGAGAACTCCAAGCGCCAATTATGCGGTATCCCCATCGCGCTTCCCTGAGGATTTAGAGCGATCCATTTTTGCATCGCGGGCTCCCATTGAGGCGCTTGGGCGACAACCGTTTGCCTCGTTACTTGATCGAACTTGGCTCCAATGACGGGTTGGACAAAGGAGGTGGAAAGAGTGCCAAGTCCCCCCATGATAGCCAACCCCAATGCGCCGGTTTTCGGGAACCGTTCATTGATCATGCCCAGCATGGTTGGCCAATAGAAACAGACTCCGATGGCGAAGAGGGTGGCGGATAAGAACGCCGGTGCGGCGCTGTTCGCGTTGCTGATCATGAATAGTCCGGTGGCGGCGAAGCAGGAACTGAAAATCATGAGAGCCACCGGGGATATCCGTTTCACAATGGCTCCTGTGAAATTTCGCCCTATCGCCATCAATCCTGTGATCCAGATGAGGTAAAGGATTCCCGCGATGCCGGTGGTGAGAGTGAGAATGTTTGGGAACCACTGTTGCGGACCGAGTTCCGTGGAGGCGGTCATTAGCATGCATAGCACGAATAGGAGGAAAGCGGGCTTGACGCACTCCTTGTACATTTCCATTGTGGAGACGCCGGACGCCACCCGCTCGGTTTCAGGAAACTGGCGACCAATGAACATCGCACCGTATATGATCATTGGGAGCAACATGGTCGCCATGTTCACTTGCCACACATGCGGCTGCCAACTCTGATTCGCACCCAAACGGTCCACGAGATACGCCACTACGCCTCCGATGACCTGTCCCCCGGGAAACCATGCGTGAAAAAGATTGAGCCGTTTGATTTTTTGATCGGGGTACAGAGTTGCGAGCAGGGGATTGCAGGCGGCTTCGACAAACCCATTCGCCAAGCCCATCGCCAATGTACCGAAAAACAGTGTCCAAAACCCGGTGGCGAAGATGGTGAGCAGGATGCCTATCGCATGACCGATGAACGCCAGGAACAACAAACGTCCCATCCCCATAATATCGCAGAGAGGGCCACCGATGATCATCGCCACGGTGAATCCCGACATTGCTGTTCCCACCACCCATCCTAATTGCTCGTTGGTGAGATTGAACTGTTGGGTCAGCGTAGCCATAATATCGGCGCGGATGGAAAAGGACATCGCTGTGACAATGAGGGCGACACAACTGGCCACGAAAAGATGGTTGCGCCTTGCTTGCCAGTATTCGTTCGAGGCTTGCCCCGATCCGGCGCACGGTGAGTTACTCATGGTTTCCTCCTTCGTTAAATAATAGACAGGAATGTGGTACGTTCTCACTGCGAAACAATGCTGGATGTGAAAGATGATGCATTCTCTAACGGGACGCAAGAACACAACTTCATGCAATAAAATGGCTAATATGTCGAAACGGCACCAATGATTATATATTAAACCCTGAATAGCGGAAATCCTTTATCGAATCTATAAAAAAACGGTTTGCCTTAATCGGAGTGTTGATAAAAGGGAAGGGATGTTTCATACTTCAGAGGGTATTGCGCACAGCGGGTGATCAGTCTCTCATGGTGTCTCTCTTGCAGGATAAAGTCATTGATGAAATCTCCCGTTCATGCGATGTTTGCATCTTTTTTTAACAACCGAGCTATAAGTATTGTATGACGCCAAGGAGGCAAAAATGCTGGACGTCCAAAATATGCACGGGGACACGAAGTGGTTCGCCCATGATCGATTCGGCATGTTCATTCACTGGGGGCTTTACGCATTGCCCGCTCGCCATGAGTGGGTGCGGCACAACGAACGAATCTCCAATGAGGATTACGAGAAGTATTTCAAGCACTTCGATCCGGACCTTTACGATCCGGGGCTTTGGGCGGATGCGGCGGCGAATGCAGGCATGAAATATTTCGTGGTCACCACCAAGCACCATGAAGGTTTTTGTCTGTGGGATACGAAGATGACGGACTACAAAGCCCCGAATACGCCCTATGGCAAGGACTTGATACGCCCCATGGTGGAGGCGTTCCGATCCAGAAATATGCGTGTTGGGTTTTACCACTCTCTCATCGATTGGCATCATCCGCACTTCACGATAGATCGCTTGCACCCGTTGAGAGACGATCCGAGTCGGGAGGTACTCAACGAAGGGCGCGATATCCGACAGTACGCTCAGTACCTTCACGCTCAGGTGAGGGAATTGCTCACCAATTACGGTCAGGTGGATGTGATGTGGTTCGATTTCAGCTATCCGGGCGAAAACGGCAAAGGCAAGGATGACTGGGATAGCGAAAATCTCATCGCCATGGTGCGGGAGCTGATGCCCAACATCATTCTGGACGATCGCTTTGATCTTCCTTACGGATGGGATATCAAGACCCCCGAGCAATATCAGCCTCGCGAGTGGGTGAAGGTGGATGGCGAACCGGTTGTTTGGGAGGCATGCCAGACTTTTAGCGGTTCATGGGGTTACCATCGCGACGAGGAGAGTTGGAAAAGCGTGGACCAGTTGATTCAGATGCTCATAGACACTGTGAGCAAAGGCGGGAATCTCCTTCTGAACGTGGGACCAACGGGACGCGGGGAGTTGGATTATCGGGCGCTGGAGCGCTTGAAAGGCATGGGCGAGTGGATGAGCCGACACAACCGCTCCATCTACGGGTGCACCCAGGCTCCCGAAGAGTTCGCCGTGCCACAAGATTGTCGGTTCACGTATAATCCCGACAGGAAACGTCTGTACCTGCACGTATTTGCATGGCCCTTCGAGCAGTTGCATCTTGATGGCTTTGCGGGGAGGGTGGAGTACGCCCAACTGCTCAACGATGCTTCCGAAATCCGATGGAGCGAGCGCAAGAACGAAGGTGACCTGCTTACGCTTCATCTTCCGGTCAAAAAGCCGAATGTCACGGTGCCTGTCGTCGAGATATTCCTGAAATAACGATAACGGCTCTTTTTTTTGATGACCGAAGGCTACAGTTGTATGTTCGCTGGATAACCGGACATCAAGTCGAACGCCGTCGAAACCGGCATGCTCTCCATCTCAGATGAAGAGGTGGCGGTTATTCCGCCATCGCGTTTTTATCGGCGAAATAGTTCCGCTTAACCTTCAACGAATGGAATGTACTCACAACTGAGAGTTGCCGAGGCAGGGATCTCGCCTCTGAGGATCAACCCGAATCGGCAATGGGCGTATGCGATCAAAAAAATGAAAAATGAGAAGTGGTAAAATATCTTCCGTCATAAATGCCACAATCACGCGGATGGATGATGAGTCTCCAAACAATATTGCTTGTGGTTCTCAAGATACGTACCCCGTTCCATTGAAGAGCGATCGGAGAGCATTGCGGTCTGAACGAAATACGGATGCGCATGAATCGAACATAAAAAATGAAAGGCGAGGAGAAATGAGATGAATTCCCCATTTGGAAGCGCTTTAGGCGGCATGTATATGTTGGATCCGTTTGAGACTAGATCCATAAGCGCGGAGAACCCCGACGGATCGGTCGGTGCCGGAGCGAAGGAGATACCCCAGGGAGGTCCCGCCAGGGATTTGGGCGTGGGTTGGAAGGTTCGCCCCTGTATTGATCTTCCGCCGGAAAGCCTAACCACTCTGGCGGATATCGAAGGTCCCGGGATGATACGCCACATCTGGATAACCGCCGATCCGCGCTCGTATCGGGACTGTATTTTGCGTATCCACTGGGACGGCGCCGCTCAGCCGTCGGTGGAGGCGCCCTTGGGGGATTTCTTCTGCAACGGTAATGGCATGCGATACAATGTCACATCCCTTCCTATCTGCGTAAACCCAAGCGGTGGCTTTAATTGCTACTTCCCGATGCCGTTTCGCAAATCCTGCCGCATCACCATTCAAAACGAGAACCCCGCGCCGATACAGGGGTTCTTCTATCAGATCAACTACGGGCTTGGCGCGGTCCCCGAAAATGCCGCCTACTTCCACGCGCAATATCGCATCAGCATGACAACACGGGAATACCCCGAGCATCTCATCCTGGATGGCGTGAAGGGAGAGGGGCAATATGTGGGCACATTTCTAGCATGGATGCAGATGTCGGATGGTTGGTGGGGTGAAGGCGAAGTGAAGTTTTATCTCGATGGCGACACGGATTATCCCACCTGGTGCGGAACCGGAACGGAGGACTACTTCGGCGGGGCTTGGTGTTTCGGAGAGACGTTCTGCGCCCCGTTCTCAGGTTATCCTTTACAGCAGAAGGAAGGTGAGAAAGTTCCGAAGCATGGTCTCTATCGCTGGCATATCATGGACCCGGTAAGATTTCACAAGGATATCCGGGTTACCGTTCAGGCTCTGGGGTGGTGGCCCGAAGGGATATACCAGCCCTTGACCGATGAGATATCCTCGGTGGCGTATTGGTATCAACTCGGGGAGACGGCGCCGTTTCCGCCTTTCCCTAAACGCTATCAGCGAATGCCGAGATAGACAGGCATAAATGAGGGGTGTCGGGGAAAAAAACCGGTAAGGATATCCGTCCGAATTGCAATAATATAAGTAATTGCAATGTTCGTTTATCGTGTGATTGCTTGTTCTGAATACGGACCGAAGGAGGGTGTTGCAATCGCCTCCACCATCGAATAAGTCCGTATCCCTGCTAATTCGGAGTGTGATATGCAAAAACAGTACAGTCCAAGTGAAAGCGTCGTTCGCCGGAAATTTCTTCAGTCACTCGTGGTTTCACTTCTTCTCCTTGCAGGTGGAATGGTATGGACCGTTCACGTGTGGAAACAGACGAATCTCTATTTCCACACTCTGTTCCACGTTAAGATCGCCGAGGATAGTTTGACGAAGGATGTGGCGATGATGGGAAAGGGGAAGAGATGAAGCTCAACACCATGCGAAAATGGACCATAATACTCCCGGTGCTCAGTTTCCTTTTGTCAACAGGAATAGTGGTGCACGAATATTACCTACGATCCCTCTATAAGCATGAGTTGAAAACGGCCATGAACCGTGTCAACACTCTCTCCAAACAACTTCCTCCTAACAAGCGCATCATCCGCCTGGATGATGATGATTAGGCCGCTCGGGAAGAGCTTTTACGCTCTTCCCGAACATACACGGCTATTTTTAGGTCCGTTCGATAAATATGCTCATTAATCCAGGAACAGAGCATTCGTTCCGTAAGCATGAGAGTTCTAAGGTTCGCTCCGTTTGCGTGGATGTCGCGTTTCAGCTTTTGGAACTCTCTTTTGAAGTATTCATGCTCCAAAATATGCGAAGGAAGATCGGGGTAGCCGATACTCATCATGAAGCTCTCTTCGGCGTGAAAATGACGAGTGATGTAACTCTCCACAAATCTGAGGCTGTTCCTCAATTCATCCAATCCCTCACCCCTTTCCATCGCGTCGATGAGGCTGTTAATTTTAACGATGAGTCGCTTGTGCTGCTGATCAACCGCAGGCACCCCCAACTCTAAGTTGTATCGCCAAGTATAAGACATCTTTCTCTCCAAGAATGTTTTTCACCATCCCATTATCGGTGCGTATTGGGCGTCACATTAGCTGAAAACTAACTGATGAGTTATTCGCATGACTAGATTGTGCAATTTATCGCAAATGAAATTGGGAATATTCGCCATTTCGCGGCGAATCCTGTGTATGATTGAACGCTGTACGAGTTGCATTCTGACAACTATTAACATTATGTATGTTATCAAAGGGCATATATCCTAGTAGGCAAGGTGAAAAAAACGAAAAAATGGTATTTTTTCGTATTCCCCTATAGTACTCCGGAAAGAATATGGAGTAAAATATACCTATGGACAGTGATGGTCCTGTCTGATATCATTAAAAAGAGAGATAGTACTCATCAATAATTGTGAAAAATATCTCAATTGCATTGTTTTCTTACACCATATAGCAACCCTTGATCTGCCGAAGTGATTGCAAAAGAACGCTCACCCCGCCGATAGATGTGGATAGGCGACTGAGGTAAAGTATTCAAGACGAATTTTGCAATTCACCAAACTCAATATTTGATGCGCATAAACCGATAGCTTAGAAGGACCTGCGTGTCTGGCAATTTGCGGATCCTTGGAATAAAGGAGATATTGATGTCATTTAGCGCGATAGATTCAGCCTTGCCCAGTTCGGTGATGGGTGGTGACAGCCGATACAAGCTACTGGAAACCGCCATAAAGCGTCACCAATCGCAATCGGACGCATTGATTGAAGTTCTGCACGCCGCCCAGGAGATTTTTGGATACCTGGATACGGACTTGCTGGTTCATATTTCCAAAAACCTGAAATTGCCTCTGAGTAAAGTTTACGGAGTTGCCACCTTTTATCATTTCTTCTCCGTTTCACCGCGTGGAGCGCACACCTGCGTTATCTGCATGGGCACCGCTTGCTACACCAAAGGCGCGCGCAAGCTTTCCGCAGCGGCGGAGAAAATATCCGGGTTGAAGGTTGGCGAAACGGCGTCGGATGGTTCCCTCTCCCTGATGACCGCTCGGTGTATCGGGGCGTGCGGCATCGCTCCCGCGATTGTGATGGACGGCAAGGTGGTCGGGGGGCAATCCGAGGAGATGGTTACGGAACAACTGAAAGGGTGGATTGAGGATGGATTCTAATGAATTGATGGAGATAAAGGAGGCGCAGATAGCCTCCGCGAAACCCATACGCCTCAGGTGCTGTTTGGCGGCTGGGTGCCTCTACTCGGAAGGAGAAGCGATTAAGGAAGCTCTGGAAAACGCCTTGGAGGAGGAGGGCTTGACCGATCAGGTGGAGGTGCTCGGAGTGGGATGCATGGGACTCTGCAGCGAAGGGCCTCTGGTGCAGGTTGATCCCGATGGGATTTTGTACGAGAAGGTGAAACCCTCCGACGCTCGCTCCATCGTGGCTGCGTTGAAGGGCGGCAAGGCGACTGCGAAGATCGGTGACCTCAGCCATCCCTTCTTTACCAAACAGGTGCCTGTTGTTCTGGAAAACAGCGGCAAAGTGGATCCCGAACGGATCGAAACCTATATCGCCAGGGATGGGTATCAGGCTCTCAACACCGTCATCAACGAATTGCATCCCTCACAGGTGGTGGAGGAGGTTACGAAAAGCGGTCTGCGTGGTCGAGGGGGCGCAGGGTACCGAACCGGACTTAAATGGGAGTTGGTCGCGAAAACGCCCGGTGATCGCAAGTATGTGGTCTGCAACGCGGACGAGGGAGATCCGGGTGCATTCATGGATCGCTCCGTTCTTGAGAGCGATCCGCATCGAGTACTCGAAGGCATGGCGATAGCGGCTTACGCCGTCGGAGCCAATCAAGGATACATCTATGTGCGCGGAGAGTATCCTCTCTGCATTAAACGACTGCAAATCGCCATCCGTCAGGCGAGGAATCTCGGATTGCTTGGAAGCGCGGTTTTCGACACATCCTTCAACTTCCGAGTTGACCTGCGCATCGGTGCGGGAGCCTTCGTTTGCGGCGAGGAGACAGCGTTGATGGCGTCCATCGAAGGGCGTCGCGGGACGCCGCGCCCCAGACCGCCATTTCCTGCGGAAAGCGGGCTTTGGAACTCTCCAACCCTTATTAATAATGTGGAAACCTATGCGAACATCCCACTTATCATAAGGAAGGGCGCCGCATGGTTCAGTTCCATGGGGACCGAACGGAGCAAGGGAACAAAGGTCTTCTCCTTGGCGGGGAAGGTTAAGCATACCGGTCTCATCGAAGTGCCGATGGGAACACCCCTTCGCGTTATCGTGAATGAGATGGCGGGCGGGGCGCCGGACGGAGGCAAGGTTAAGGCGGTCTACACAGGTGGACTCTCCGGAGGATGCATTCCAGCGGAAAAGCTGGACACACCGGTGGATTACGAGTCTCTGGTGCAGATCGGCGCCATTATGGGGTCCGGCGGCATGATCGTCATGGATGAAACGGACAACATGGTGGATTTGGCGCATTTCTTCATGGAGTTCTGCGTGGATGAATCCTGCGGTAAATGCGTCCCCTGCCGTGCGGGTACTGTTCAAATATATCGCTTACTGGATAGAATACTTAATGGCATGGGGGAGGATGGGGACATCGCGAAACTTCAGGAACTCAGCGAGATGGTGAAGAGCTGCAGTCTCTGCGGGCTGGGACAGTCCGCCCCGAACCCGGTTGTAAGTACATTGCGATACTATCGCAATGAATACATCGAATGTATTCACAAGAATCCAAAACGCAATGGTAACAAAAACGCGGTCAAAGCCGCGAAGTGAATTATTGAAAGCTCAGTTGTAGTGTCAGTGCGGAAAAGTGAGGAAAAAACATGGCGGTAAAAACGCTAACCATAGACGGTCGATTAGTGAGCGCGATGGAGGGGCAGACGGTTTTGGAGGCGGCTCAGGAGGCGGGGATTCATATACCAACTCTGTGCCACTTGGACGGCGTCTCCGACCTTGGCGCTTGTCGTATGTGCTTGGTGGAGCTTGGGAACTCACCGAAGCTTCAACCCGCATGCGTACTGAAGGTGGCGGAAGGGATGGAGGTTCGAACCAACTCGGATCGTCTTCGCAAATACAGGAAGATGATCGTGGAACTACTGCTTTCGGAGCGTAACCATGTCTGCTCGGTCTGTGTTTCGAACGGCCACTGCGAACTGCAGGATATGGCGGTGGAACTCGGCGTGGATCACTCCCGTTTCGACTACATCTATCCTGTGGAGCGTGTTGATATCACACACCAACGTTTCGGGGTGGATCACAACCGTTGCATCCTCTGCGGAAGATGCGTGCGCGTCTGTGACGAGGTGGAGGGGGCTCATACATGGGATATGGCGGGGCGCGGCGCGAAGTCCTTCGTCATCACGGATATGAATCAGCCTTGGGGCGACAGCACAAGCTGCACGTCGTGCGGGAAGTGCGTACAGGCGTGTCCCACGGGTGCGATATTCCAAAAGGGAGCGACAGTCGGAGAGATGCAAAAGGATAGAACTCGTCTGGAATTTATAGTGACAGCTAGGGAGAAGAAGCAATGGATAGGGTGAAAGTGGCGACGGTATGGCTTGGAGGGTGCTCGGGCTGTCACATGTCATTTTTAGACATGGATGAGTTCCTGATCGACCTTGCCGAGAAGATACAGGTTGTATACAGCCCGATAGCGGATATGAAGGAGTTTCCGGAATCGGTTGACGTGACATTGGTGGAAGGATCGGTCGCTAACGAGGATCATGTTGAGTTGTGCCATAAGATACGGGCTGCGAGCCGAGTGGTGATCTCGTTCGGGGACTGCGCTGTGACAGGTAACGTGCCTGCGATGCGCAACCCTTTGGGGGATCCGGAGAAAATACTCCAATTGGTGTACGTGGATCGAGCGGATACACATCCCATCGCCCCGAAAGAGGCTGGGATTGTTCCGAAATTAGTGGATCGCGTTCGCCCGGTTCATGAGGAGATAGATGTGGATTACTTCATCCCGGGATGTCCTCCATCCTCATCTCGGATTAAAGAGGCTCTTACCAACCTCCTTGAGATGGGCGAAACTCATCTGACCGGGGAAAACCTCCGTTTCGGATGATATTCGAGCGAGGATATGTTGATGTCAATCCGTCGCGGATCATTCCGCGACACTGGGAAATGGAAATGGGGATTTGGTTATGTCTCGTCAAATAATAATTGACCCAGTGACCCGTATAGAGGGGCACGCGAAGGTTTCCATATATTTGGATGATTCCGGAGAGGTGAACTCCGCTCGCTTTCATGTGACGGAGTTCCGCGGCTTCGAGAAGTTTTGCGAGGGGCGAACGCTGTGGGAGATGGCGGGGATCACCGCGAGAATCTGCGGCATCTGCCCTGTGAGCCATCTGCTGGCGTCGGCGAAGACCGGTGACAAGGCTTTGGCTGTCTCAATCCCTCCGGCGGCGGAGAAGTTGCGCAGGCTGATGAATCTCGGTCAATTCACACAGTCTCACGCGCTGAGCTTCTTTCATTTGAGTTCGCCGGATATGATACTTGGCTTCGATTCCGATCCCGCGACGCGTAATGTTTTCGGATTGATTGCTGCGGATCCGGAGTTGGCGCGCAAGGGGATTCGCCTAAGGCAGTGGGGGCAGGAGATTATCGAACTTCTGGGAGCCAAGAAGGTTCACCCCGCATGGGCGGTTCCTGGAGGCGTGCGTCAGTCGTTGACGGAGGAGTCGAGAGAACAGATTCGCTCCCGAATACCGGAATCTCTCGCGACGGCTCGAGAGGCTCTGGGGATATGCAAGCGCATGCGAGAGCGGTATCCCGCCGAATCCGAAAGCTTCGGTGACTTTCCCTCTTTGTATATGGGATTGGTGGGCGCGAATGGGGAATGGGAGCACTACAGCGGCTCGCTGCGGGTGGTGGATCATCTTGGATATCGCGTCGCGGATGGGCTTAGCGAGGATAACTACAAGGATTTTGTCGGAGAGGCTTCCGAGAACTGGTCCTATCTGAAGTTTCCGTATTTTAAGCCACTCGGTTATCCGGGCGGCATCTATCGCGTGGGACCCTTGGCGCGTTTGAATGTGTGCGATCGCATCGGCACGCCTTTGGCGGATCGTGAGTTGCAGGAGTATCGTGAGATGCTTAGCGGAGCGGTCGCCAACAATTCGTTCCTGTATCATCACGCCCGGATGATCGAGATTATTGCGGCGATAGAGGGCATCGAGCGATTGCTGGAGGATGATGATGTATGTTCGCATCACCTGAGGGCGGAAGCCGGGATCAACCGTCTGGATGTTGTCGGCGTAAGCGAGGCGCCCAGAGGGACTCTGTTCCATCACTATCATTTGGACGAGGACGGCAAAGTACTCTCCGCGAACCTGATCATCGCAACCGGGCAGAATAACCTGGCGATCAACCGAACCGTGGAGCAAATAGCCAAACGCTTCGTGAAGGGGCCGGACATCGCCGAGGGAATGTTAAACCGAGTCGAGGCGGGAATTAGAGCTTTCGACCCATGCCTGAGCTGCTCCACGCACGCTGCTGGAAGGATGCCTCTGTCAGTGGAGTTGGTTGCTTCAGACGGGGAGGTTCTTCGTACAATCACACGTGACTAATTAACGGGACATGCGCTAAAGAGGGGGGCGTAACGACCCGCGCCCCCCATAGGGAATTCGCGGACAAGAGCGATACCGTAAATAAAAACAGTACTGCGGTACATGCAAAAAGTACTATATACCTGTGGTTAATCAACATCGCAAGAGGTAGAGTAAAAGTAGGAATAAACAGGGGATTTGCTGTAGAGTGAAATAATTCACAGTGATTTTGATTGCGATTTCCATAGATGTTTAATTCCTCGACTGTATTTGTTCCGCATGACCGTATCCCTCCCCGTATGGGAATACCTCCCGGAAATTCTTTCAAATTGACGCAAAGGTGCGAGCGCAGAGGGAAACACATCGACGCCTTTGCATTTGCGTCACAATCAAAAGACAAGGAGAATAGCATGACATCCAGCACTGCCATGGCTGAGTCTTCAAAGACTCCAACGACGGCTCTCAAGGCTGGCGTGGCTGGTGATAATCGTTATAAAATACTGGAATCCACGATGAAACGCCACCAATATCAGCCGGATGCTCTGATTGAAGTGTTACACACCGCTCAGGAACTCTTCGGATTTCTTGAGATTAATATGTTGATTCATATAGCAAAAAGTCTGAAGTTGCCGCTCAGCAAAGTCTATGGAGTGGCAACTTTTTATCATTTCTTCTCCCTCGCACCCAAAGGCGCGCATACATGCGTTATCTGCATGGGGACAGCGTGTTACGTGAAAGGGGCGGCCAATATTCTATCGGAAGCCGAACGCCTCGCGGGCATCAAAGCGGGATCGACAACGGAGGACGGCTCTCTCTCACTTATGACCGCTCGCTGTATAGGTGCGTGCGGTATCGCTCCCGCCACGGTTCTCGATGGCAAGGTGATTGGCGGGCAGACCGAGGAGTCCATTGGGGATTATGTGAAAGGGTTGATGAGCAATGGATCTGAATGAACTAATTGAAATAAAGGAAAAAGAGCAAAACTCGGCGAAGCCGATTAATTTACGATGTTGCCTTGCCGCAGGATGCATTTCATCAGGCGGACAATCGATTAAGGAGAACCTTGAGCTTGCCGTCAAAGACGCCGGCATGGAGGATCAGGTTGCGGTTATAGGTGTGGGATGTATGGGACTCTGCAGCGAAGGACCTTTGGTGCAGGTTGATCCGGATGGCATCCTCTACGAGAAAGTGAAGCCGGAGGATGCCACATCAATTGTCGCATCGTTAAAGGGCGGAGCGGCTGATATCAAGAAAGGCGATATCAACCACCCGTTCTTCACAAAACAGGTGCCCATCGTACTGGAGAACAGTGGCAAGGTGGATCCTGAAAAAATTGAGACCTATATCGCCAGTGACGGTTATTTCGCTCTTCAAAAGGCGTTGAATGAGATGAAACCCGCCTCGGTGGTGGACGAAGTCACCAGAAGCGGTTTACGCGGACGCGGAGGGGCGGGTTATCCCACGGGATTGAAGTGGGGCATGGTTGCAAAGACGCATGCGGAACGCAAATACGTGGTCTGCAATGCGGACGAAGGCGATCCAGGGGCGTTTATGGATCGATCGGTACTGGAAAGCGATCCGCATCGTGTTTTGGAGGGGATGGCGATCGCCGGGTACGCCGTAGGCGCCAACCAAGGATACGTCTATGTGAGAGGGGAATACCCGCTCGCTATCAGCAGATTGCAGACGGCGATACGCCAAACGAGGAAATACGGTCTGCTCGGAAGCGGAATTTTCGAAACGTCATTCGACTTTCGTGTGGACTTGCGAATCGGCGCGGGGGCTTTTGTATGCGGCGAGGAGACCGCTCTGATGGCATCCATCGAAGGTCGTAGAGGCACTCCCCGTCCTCGACCACCATTCCCAGCCGAAAGCGGACTATGGCACTCTCCCACGCTAATAAATAACGTAGAGACATTCGCCAACATCCCAGTGATTATCCGCAAGGGGGCGGATTGGTTCAGCTCCATTGGCACCGAAAAAAGCAAGGGGACGAAGGTGTTCGCTCTCGCGGGAAAGGTGAAAAACACCGGTTTGATTGAGGTCCCCATGGGCACTCCTCTCCGTGTGATCGTCGAAGAGATGGCAGGGGGCGTGCCTGACGGCGGCATGGTGAAAGCCGTGCAGACTGGAGGACCTTCCGGCGGCTGCATTCCCTATTCCAAGCTGGATACGCCCGTGGATTACGAATCCCTAAGTCAGATCGGTTCCATCATGGGTTCCGGCGGCATGATCGTGATGGATGACACCAACAACATGGTGGACGTGGCGCGGTTCTTCATGGAGTTCTGCATGGATGAATCATGCGGCAAATGCATTCCCTGCCGTGCGGGCACGGTGCAGATTTACAGGATTCTAACCAAGATAAGGGAAGAGCATGGAACCGAGAACGACATCATGAAACTGCAGGACCTTTGCGATATGGTCAAAACCTGCAGCCTCTGCGGACTTGGACAGTCCGCTCCGAACCCGGTGTTAAGCACATTAAGGTATTATCGGGAGGAGTATATGGAGTTCATCAAGCGGAACGTCTCCTTGAACGGAAACAGTCAAAAAACGAAATAAAGGATGCAAAGTTTCTCCTTCCCTCGAAGTCACTTTCCATATGCGACGGTATACCGGGAAGGGATAAAAAAAAGCAGTTGAAGACATGCGCTATGTTGGGGGGTGAGTTGACTCGCCCCTCAATTTTTCATCACGCCGCTCAATCCGGAGGGTTAACGTATTCCATTTCATAAGCTTCCTTCTCAAATCCCTCGAACCATGGCATTACGGAACGAATTCCTGTGTGATACGCATTTCGAGTAGGTTGGATGGAGTTATAATCCCGGTAAATCGCATTATGATAGGAAAAGGGTCGTCATGCATGGTTTTGATCTTTGATAATGTGAGCTGGTTTCACGAGGTCTTGTATTGGCGGGATGTAAGGTGAAAGGCTGGGAACTTATTTCTTGATATTAGCGTTTATAAGGTTAATGAGGACACCGCATTCCGCGGGGATTGCGGAAACAGTATCAGGGATCTTTACCCGGTTTTAAAGTGAGGATGTACTTCTCCTGGGTGAAGAGGAGGGACCGCGAGCTGGGGGGATTTCGCGGTCCCTATTATTTTGTCCCGCTTTTTTTATGGTTACTCTCCCGCCATGAATGCCGACTGGATTATGTTCACGCTCGCCTCCCCGTTCTCCCCGAAGCGTATCTCCGCCACGTCAAACCTGCAGGGGGATTCGCTGCGATGGTGGATCGCCAGCCATTCCTCCGCAGTGACGCATATTCTGCGTCGTTTTCTTAAATCCACCGCCTCGCTTGGTTCGCTCAGACGCCCTCTTCTCGCCTTCACCTCGACGAAGACTATCGTTTCACCGTCCATCGCGATCAAGTCAATCTCGCCTTCCTTCGAGCGATAGTTTCTCTCCAATATGCTCCAGCCTATTCGGCGCAAATGCTCCTCCGCAATGTATTCGCCGGATGATCCGAGTTCATGCACATCCTCCCACAACGAGCGTTGAACCGGATTTGATTGAGGGGAGGGGAATTCGAGTAGACGAGCCACCGGTGCGTAAGATCTTCGATGGATTTCACTGACCCCGAGGTGCTCCAATGCTTCAAGATGATCGGCGGTGGGGTAGCCCTTGTGTCTGCCGAAACCGTATCCCGGATATTGATGATCCATGTCCAGCATAATCCGGTCTCGCGTAACTTTTGCGATAATGGAAGCCGCCGCGACAGACATGCTGCGGGAATCCCCCTTCACCAGCGGTATTTGGGGAATGGGGAAGGACTTCACGGGCAGTCCGTCAATAAGAACGACATCCGGCTTGACGGCGGAGTCCTCGACTGCGTAAATCATCGCCTCCCGAGTGGCGCGCAGGATGTTTATCTCATCAATTCGTTCGGGGGGAACAATCCCAATTCCCACGCTTACGGCGCAATCCAGTATTTTGTGGTAAGCCTGCACGCGCTGGTTTTCCGTCAGTTTCTTGGAATCATCCACCCCCTCCACGGGGTGTTCGAAAGGAAGGATAACGCATGAGGCTACAACAGGTCCTGCTAGGGGACCGCGCCCAGCCTCATCTATTCCACCAATGAGGAGCGAACCTTTGCCGCTGATCTCGCGCTCCTCCTTCCACATATCCCTCTTCGTTTTTTTCAGTGGCGGCATCGCTGCTCTCCGATTTACAATTCCATCAATTTTCGTGGGAAGGGGGAAACAATGAACGTCGACCCTATGATTTTTTCAATGGTTTCGATGCCCGAAAACGGCTTGCGTGACGCGATTGACGGATGCTTCGCGAAATGAATGGATAATCCGAGGCAATCTCGCTTCCCCGCCGTAGGAAGGAAAATCCAAGATGGCGGGTCAGTGAATAAAGCCGATACGATTAAACGGATAGAATACGAACTCCGCCTTGCCTATGATTCTCCAACGCTTGAATGGACCCCAAAAACGGCTATCGTAACTCAGATTGCGATTGTCTCCAAGTACAAAGTATTGATCCGGCCCTAGTTTCAGGGGGCCATCCACGGCGAATTTCGCGCCTGGCGGGATGTCCATGGTTTCCTTAATATACGGTTCATTCAGCGGTTTACCGTTCACCCAGATTCTCTCCACCCCATTTGAATCTGGTTTCATCTGCACGGTATCTCCCGGCAAACCAATCAAACGTTTGATGAATATCTGCTCTTTCGGGGGATTATCCTCGGCGTCTGCTCGCTTGGGTGCGAGGAAAACGATGACATCGCCTCTTTTCGGTTTCTCGAAGCGATAAATCAGTTTATTGACAAAGATATGATCGTGGATGGTGTGCTTGTAAAAAACCCCGGTATTCGATTCTCCCGCGTCATGCCCCATTAAGGTGGGCTCCATGGATTCGGAGGGAATGAAGAAAGCCTGGAGAAAGAACGGGCGTATGATCATAAAGACCAGAACGCCCGCAATTATCAATGATTCCACTAGTTCGGAAATGGAGCGAGCGATGGTGGATTGGTTGCGATGGAATGCGAAACGGATGATACTGAGCACAAACGCGGAAACCACGATGTACCCGATACTTAAATTAGCCAGCCATTCCGTTGCGCCGACTTCATGAGTCATTAGTTTTGCCTCACCTTATCCATCCCATTCGGTTGAATGGATAAAAAATAAATTCCGCCTTGCCTATGATACGATCTCGGTTCAAAGGCCCCCAAAAACGGCTATCATAACTGTTATTGCGGTTGTCCCCCATCATGAAATACTGATTGGGTCCGAGTTTAAGCAGAGCCGTCACCCCGTAGATCGCATCGGGACGTTGGATGTCCATTGGCTCCTTGATAAATGGTTCAGTTAGAGGTTTCCCGTTTATGAAAACATGGATCACTCCATGGGAATCCGGTTTGATTTGTATCGTTTCTCCGGGAAGGCCAATCACCCGTTTGATCAGTGTGTTTTCAACCGGGGGGTTGTCCTCTTTGTCTGCGGCCTTGGGAGCTCTGAATACAACCACATCATCGCGTTTCGGGTTTTCAAAACGGTAAATCAGTTTGTTTACAAAAATATGGTCGTGTATAGTGTGTTTGTAAATCACCCCGAAGGAAGATACACCGGCGTTATGCCCCATTAAGGTGGGTTCCATGGATTCAGACGGGATGTAAAACGCCTGTATGAAGAAGGGGCGGATTATCATGAAGACCAACACGCCCGCAATGATCAGCGATTCCACCAGTTCGGAAATGGAACGAGCGATGGTGGATTGATTGGGATGCAACGCGAATCGAATGACGGTGAATACGAAAACGGATAGTACGATATACCCGATACTCAGATTAGCCAGCCATTCCGTCGCGCCAACCTCATGTGACATAAGGACAATCCTCTGTGAAAATTGCAAACTTCAATGATGCGGGCCGGTGTAGGATATCGTAACGAATCAAACGCCTCGCAAAGCGAACTTCGCAATTACCTGCTGCATTTTTTATGGATCTCCGCCAATCAACAGCCATCCCGTATAATGCGTAAAGCGGATAGACTATCCTATTGCTTTTTACCCCATTGGGTGAATGCCCCCTCCGGACCCACTCTTAAGGCGAAGGCCCGGAGGAAAATGGAACAGCCTCAACGGAATGTTATTCATTCTAAGCGGATCGATCTTCTTTAATACGCGCCTTTTTACCCACAACATTGCGCAGATAATAGAGTTTCGCTCTTCGCACTAAGCCTCTTCGAACCACTTCAATTCGATCTATGCGAGGAGAGTGTAGAAGAAACGTTCGTTCCACTCCTATTTGATGGGATATTTTTCTCACGGTGAAGCTGGCTCTGTTGAGGGAACCCTTCCGTAAGATGACGACTCCCTCGAACATCTGGATGCGCTCTTTGCCGCCTTCCACGACTTTGGCGTAAACTTTAACCGTGTCACCCGCCTTAAAGGTGGGGTACTCGGATTTTAACTGGGATTTTTCTATTTCAGTAATGACAGGATTCATCGTTTATTTTTCTCCTTGAAAGTTTCCTTTTGGCGAGCGGGCGGCTCCCTGTCTTCCGCCATCGTCAATAACGACCGTATCCACGGTCTCTGAATATGCCGTAAAAAATGGATTTGTATCAGACGGGCACCTCCATGTCATGCGCTTTCCTCATAAGGAAGTAGTCCGCTTGGCGTAAAGAGAGCCGATCAAATCTCGTCTTCCAGCATATCAAGTAATTTGAGATCCTCCGCTGTTGGGATGAATCTCCTCCAAAGGTCGGGTCTTAATCGACGTGTATTCTGCAACTGATTCCATCTGCGCCATCTTTGAATTCGCGCGTGGTGCCCCGAAAAGAGTATTTCCGGAGCCTCCCACTCTCGAAACAATCGAGGCTGAGTGTAATGCGGATATTCGAGGAGTTCCTCCGCAAAACTATCCTTGTCGGGTGCACCCTCTTCGCCCAACACACCACTTTGAAGCCGTATCAACGCGTCAGCTATCACCAGAGCCGGCAACTCCCCGCCGGTTAAAACGTAATCGCCGATTGAGAGACACTGATCCGCCAAGTGAGTCTTCACGCGTTCGTCCACACCCTCGTAATGGCCGCAGATAATAACGATACGCTCCTTGAGCGCCAGTTCGCGCGCCATAGCCTGAGTGAATGTCTCCCCCTGAGGATCGGTCAGTATCACAAAAGGTTCCGGCTCCTCGGACTTCAGATCATCTAGAGCTCTTGCGATCGGTTCGACCTTGAGTATCATCCCGCCGCCCCCTCCGCAAGGGGTGTCGTCGGTGGTATGATGCCGATCCTGAGCGTAATTTCGCAGGTTCACTGTGCGGATCCGCACCAGTTCGCGGATTTGAGCCCGATAAATGATGCTGTGACTGAACGCTTGTTCGATCATCTCCGGGAGGAGCGTCACCACCTCCAAACGTTTCATCAGGCTCCTCCTGCAAAAAACCCTTGGGAAGGAGAACCGTAATTCTTTCCCTTTCCAAATCCACGCCTAGGATATACTCCTTGACAATGGGTATTAACACCTCGCCGATTTTAAGCAAATCCTGCGCAGGATATGGCAAGACTTCCTCCAATCGCCCCAATAAAACCCCCGTCGACGTGATTACTTCCATGCCTATCAGGTCGGAGACGTAGAAATGATTCTCCTCCAGCTGATGTCTCTCCTGGCGCTGGGTTCGAACTGTTGCGTTACGCCACAATTCCGCATCGGAGATACTATCCAAGCCTTTTAACTTCAGGAGAACCCGTCCTTTGTGCATCCTCGAATTCTCCACATCAAAGAGAACGGAAACGCCAGATGGGTTATGCAGGCACACCTGCTTCAATTCCTGAAAGCGTTCGGGGTAATCGGTTTCCACTCGCACCTTCAACTCGCCGATACGTCCGAACGTTCCAAGCACCATACCTATGATCCAATCCCAATTATCGGGCATTTTCCTACCTCGATGACTCCGTGGTTATCCTTGCATACTCTAAAACTCCCGAATTGTGACGTGTCGCTTTCCCTATGGATTGATCTCCACGAATATCCGCTGTCCGTTCTTCACGCTCGCCGCCTTTGCGACCGACCTTAAGGCGTTCGCAATCCGCCCCTGCTTGCCGATGACCTTTCCGAGATCGCTCTGGGCGACATGAATATCGTATGTGACGCCATCTCTGCCCTGTATCACGTTGACGACAACTTGATCGGGGTTGTCGACGAGGGTTTTCACAACCTCTTCAATAAATTTCACCATGGATGGTACCTCCCGTTTCCACGTACGATGATCACGCTCCATTTAGGACGTGTTGAAGCGTTCCGAGACGGGAATTTCGGATTATTCCGCGGATTTCCCTTTCAACGCGTTAAGCTTGTCGAAGATTCCCTCTTTTTTCAAGAGAGCATGGGTGATATCCGTGGGCTGAGCGCCGTTGGATAGCCAGCGAATCGCCTTTTCCTCGTCCAGTTTGACGATGGGTGGCTCGGTGCATGGATCGTAGTGTCCGATGGATTCGATGAATCGACCGTCTCGTGCATTGGTGCTGTTGGCTACCACTATACGATAAAACGGATGCTTCTTCGCTCCCATCCTACGCAAACGTATCTTGACTGACAAAGTTACTCCTCCTCTTAGTTGATAACTGATCGTTCGAACGTTCAAACCCGTTGAACCGTTCAAGGTGCGCCGCAGGTTAAAAAGGCAAATGCATTCGTTGCTTTTTTTTGCCAAGCTTGCCTTTTCCGCCTGTTACTTGCCGGATCATCTGTCGCATCTGTTCAAAGGAACGGAGGAATTGATTGATATCCTGCACGCTCACCCCGCTTCCCATAGCTATTCGCTTTTTTCGGCTTCCGTTCAGGATGGAGGGATCTCCTCTCTCCTCGTTTGTCATGGAGCGAACCAACGCCTCTTGGCGTGCCAACTGCCGTTCGTCCACCTGAACGCCTTTCATGGAACTCATGCCTGGTATCATTCCAATCAATTGGTCCAAAGGCCCCATCCTGCGCATCTGTTGCAATTGATCCAGAAAATCGTTTAGATCGAAGCGATTTTCTCTGAGTCGCTTCTCCATCTCCATCGCTTTTTTAGCGTCTATCTGCTCGCTTGCTTTTTCAATTAGGGAGAGCATATCCCCCATGCCGAGAATGCGAGACGCCATACGGTCGGGATGGAAGCTCTCCAACGCTTCAATTTTTTCGCCGATCGCGATGAACTTAATGGGCGCACCCGTCACCTGACGAATGGATAACGCCGCGCCGCCTCGCGCATCGCCGTCCATCTTCGTCATGATGAAGCCGTCCACGGCAAGCGCCAAGTGAAACTCCGTGGCGAAATTGACGGCGTCCTGTCCCGTCATCGCATCCACGACAAGCAAAATCTCCGTAGGCGCCGCGAGCCGTTTGATCTCCTCAAGCTCGCGCATCATCGCCTCGTCTATGTGCAGCCTGCCTGCGGTGTCCAAAAGAACGACATCGCATCCCGTGCGATTGGCGTGCGTGATCGCTTCCGTCGCGATTCTCGGAGGAGCGGAGCCGTCCTCCTTCTTGAAAACAGGCATCTTTAACTGTTCGCCAAGTGTCTCCAACTGACGAACTGCGGCGGGACGATAGATGTCACAAGCCACTAGTAACGGATTTCGCCCCTGACGCCGCAGCCAGTAAGCCAATTTCGCGCAAGTCGTGGTCTTACCGGCCCCCTGCAAACCGCAGAGCATCACGACGGTGGGCGGGCGAGGTGCGAACTGTAAACGCTCATTTGCTCCCCCCAGAAGATTCACAAGCTCCTCGTTGACGATCTTTACGACCATCTGCACGGGCGTGAGGCTCTCAAGCACCTCTTCGCCAATGGCTCGCTCCCTGATCCGTGCGATGAAATCCTTTACGACCTTGTAGTTTACATCCGCTTCCAGCAAAGCCATGCGCACTTCACGAAGAGCCTCGTTTACATTCTGCTCCGTTAGCTTTCCCTTTCCTCGCAATCGAGAAAAGACGCCTTGAAGTTTATCGCTCAGGCTTTCAAACATCATCGCTCCATTCGACACCGGCTCTTCCGACTGCGCAATAACGCCCGACGCACTTCTCAAACCCATGAACGGTGAGAGTGAAATCGGGCGCGTTCCGACAATTGCCTTGACAAACCGCTCTTATTCCAATAAAGGCGGGAAACACTCCAAACAGTATATCTTTTGTATGCTGAAAAAGTCAAGTTAATGATAGCGAATGCGTACAATTCGCCGAATGCGTCTCCCCGTATCCTAGCCGCTTCGGATGCGTCATGGGTTTCGGAACCCCTCGGAATATGTCATAATTCAAAAGAAGAGTAATCGGTGATTTCGCTTTCATTGTGGAAATCGGTTCCGTAAAAAGCAGGCAAGATTGTTCATTGAAATTGACGATTGCGAAAAAGCGCTGAAAGATAATATTTAAAGGGGGAACCCAACATGACAACACAAACATCCGCTTTGCAGAAAGCACGCGCAACATATCAACCGAAACTGCCAAAGGCGTTGCGTGGTGATAAAATTATGATATCCTACGGATCTCCCACCGAACCCGCCACGGATCGGGAGGAGATAAGAAAACTGTTTCCATCCACTTATGGACAGCCTACGGTCACCATTGAGGAGGGAGAGGGGGATCTTATTGACAAACCGATTAAAGTGGGGGTGGTTCTCTCCGGAGGACAGGCTCCGGGCGGACATAATGTCATTGCCGGTTTGTTTGATGCGTTGAAAACAGCCAATCCCGAGAGCCAACTGTTCGGGTTCAAGAAAGGACCCATCGGCGTGATCAAAGGGGATTATCGTGAACTGACTTCTGATTATATCGACAAATACCGGAATACCGGTGGATTCGATATGATCATGAGCGGGAGAGATAAGATCGAAAAGCCGGAAGATCTCGCCGCATGTAAAAAGAATCTGGAGAGCCTTGGGCTTAGCGGATTGGTGATCATCGGGGGAGACGATTCAAATACCAACGCCGCCATGTTGGCGGAATATATGAAGTCCAATGGCTGCCCGGTCTCCATTGTGGGTGTGCCGAAAACGATAGATGGCGATATGAAGAACGAGCAGATAGAAACCTCCTTTGGTTTCGACACCTGCACCAAGACCTACTCGGAACTGATAGGCAATATCGCCAGAGACGCCACCTCCGCCGTAAAGTATTGGCATTTCATTCGATTAATGGGGCGAGCGGCGAGTCATGTCACCTTGGAGTGCGCATTGCAAACTCATCCGAACATCACGCTGATATCAGAAGAGGTATCCGCAACAGGCTCAACCTTGGGGAGGATTGTGGATTATATCACCGATGTTGTGGTGAAGCGCGCAGCGCAAGGGAAAAATTACGGCGTTCTACTGGTGCCGGAGGGCTTGGTGGAGTTCATCTCGGATATTAAAACAATGATTGATGAATTAAGCGCTGTTTTGGGTCAGGACGAGGAGACGCTGAAATCCATGGGAAGCCATGAGGAGCGCATTCAGCATGTGACCAAAAGGCTCGGCAAGGCGAGCGCCGAAGTATATGTAAGCCTGCCAGGGGCTATTCGCGAAGTGCTTCTCTCCAGAGACAGCCATGGCAACGTTCCCGTTTCCCAAATTGAAACCGAGCGTCTGCTGATGGACTTGGTGACGGAGCGAATCCGGGTGTTGAAGGCGGAAGGTAAAACGAACGCGAAATTCAGCCCGTTATCTCACTTTTTTGGTTATGAAGGCAGATGCGCCGCGCCTTCGAATTTCGATGCTGATTACTGCTATTCGCTCGGTTTCGCCGCATTGCAATTAATTCGTGCGAAATTAACTGGCTTTACCGTCAATGTGCGCAATAGCATTAAATCCTCCGATGAATGGATTGCGGGTGGCACGCCTGTTACGATGATGCTCAATATGGAGGTGCGCAAAGGCAAACCCATTCCGGTAATTAAAAAAGCCTTGGTGGATATCAACGGCAAGCCCTTTAAGCAGTTGGCTGACAATCGTGATAACTGGGCACTTAATGATTGCTATGTGTTTCCCGGCCCGATACAGTATTTCGGCCCGTCCGAAGTATGCGATTCCCCCACGATAACCCTTAAGCTTGAAAAATCATAGGGATTGATTTTGGGATTGCACATTCGTAAAGAGAGCTCTTGGACATCATGAACCGTTCAAGGGCTTCCCTTTATGACGATGGATTTCATATCTCCATAGGGAGTTTGTGAAGGCTGTAGTTCATGAATTAACAAAACGTCTTATATCATACCGCTCCGATATCCCGTTACAAGCCACGCACTGAGTTTGGTGAAGCCGTCTTTATGTTATCCAAAAAAAAACGGGCGTTAATCCGACCTACCTGCGTCGTTCGCCCGTATACTCATGCAATAGTTAATTGTACAGAGGATTAATTCTCGTTAAAATCCCATTAATTCGCGTCGGCGATCATATTTTTAAGCCATTCGGGTATGGGGCCTCTTCCTGTGTACGGTTTTTCACCTTCGGGGTTCTTTTCCCATAAATCCCTGTAGTCACTCGCTTTGATCTTCGGCTCTCCGTATGATTTTCCGCTTGATTTGGCGCCTCCCTGCGTTTTGGACTTTTCCTTAACGAACTCTTGGAAGAGAATCTTGGCGGTCTCATCGTCAGTGAAATCCCTGTCATTCTCAAAAGAAAGTCTTCTACGCTCACGCCCTATCAACTTGGATATTTCTGGAGATAGCGGTAATTCAAATTTAATAGATTCCATAACCCTTCCTCCTTTGAAGATGAAAATATCATAAATCATAATCCGTTTAAATGTCAAGATATTTTGAGAATTTCTCAAAAAAAAAGTCAACCGATTTGAATTCAGTTCCACAGGCTAAAGAAGAATATATCATTTGACTATGAAGTACGAATGCGACAATCAAATTCCGGCATTTTCATCGTATTCGATATTTCCTCTCATTATAACATATGTGATAGCGAATATGTTAAGAAAAAGGTTCACGCTGTAACTCGGGGTGAGGGGGGGGGGTGTGAAGTCGCTTCTATATCGCCTATAAAATTCACGGATTATGAGAGGTATTGGCAAAACACGGAATAACGAGGCTGAGATCACGCATGATACGCATTGAGATGCACATGGCGAACGTTTTCCGCAATTAGCTGTCTTTTATAAACATTCCCTGCCATACTGGGAGGTGGTGACTCATTATTATTGGTTTTCGATCAGATAGGAACCCACCCGTCTATCTTTAAGTTATCCAAAAGCCCGTTATATTCTCATCCCCGCAAATATACGGTTGAGATGAAGACACGTTTCGTTCTATTCATGGAAATCATGTGTTTTGCAATTCGGTGATGTGGTTCAATATATTCATGCCATTCATTCAGGATGCAAATCAGTGGCCCCCATGTCATTCACGGCGCAATTCGTTCCATACGATCTCAGCATTATTTCATTCCTCTCTTGATTATCCGCCAAAATCAACAGTAATCGGGAATGGATATGTGCGGATGGGATGATGAGGCATGGGTGAATTCGATACGCGAAAGGAGACGCGATATGAAAAACATACATGGCGGGGGACAAAAAAGGAATGGGGCGGCTGACGGGACTTGAACCCACGGCCTCCAGGGCCACAACCTGGCGCTCTAACCAACTGAGCTACAGCCGCCACGACTGTATGCGCCCCCGACAGGAATCGAACCTGTGACCAATTGCTTAGAAGGCAACTGCTCTATCCGCTGAGCTACGGAGGCTTGAGGGGATATGAGCGGGAGACGAGAATCGAACTCGCGTCACCTGCTTGGAAGGCAGGAGCTTTACCATTAAGCTACTCCCGCAAGCCAGACGATATTATAACCCAGGAATGCGGGTGTTGTCAAATTAAAGTGAAAGCGCTTCACGGAAAAATCCCCTCGGATTCAAACCGCCACATCGATCAGCGCCATTACTTCAGGTGCTGCGTCGCTTTAAAGCTTCGGTAGAGGAGCAGGTCGTAGATGATCTTCAGCCCTCCCGATAGGAAAAACGGCACACTTAAAAGAGTGGCGCTCGCCAGCAATGGCCCCGCGATGACGGGGGATATGGCGGCGCCTACCGAACGGGCCACAGCCGTGACACCGGACGCGGCGGAACGTTCGTCCGGCTCCACTACCGCCATCGTGTAGGATTGCCGCGTGGGCACATCCATTTGAGAGATGCTGAACCGTAAAAGAAGCATGGTGATGGCGAGAGGCAAATTTGGCATGATCGGCACCAGAATCAGCAGGATATTTGAAGGGATGTGAGTGAAAACCATGGTGTTGATCAGTCCGATCTTCTCCGCCACGTGCGCCGCTGCCAAGGCGGATATTCCCGCCAACACATTTGCGCCGAAAAAGATGCTTCCAAGGATCGCGGGATTAACTCCATAGCGCTTAAAGAACCAATATGCCACGAAACTTTGAATCACAAACCCTCCGCCGAATGCATCCAGTGCGAAAAGCGCCGACAATTTCACCACGATCCCCTTGGAACGATGCAAGCCGAACTGGGTTTTAGGGGTGTCGACGGATGGCTCAGGCTTGACTGTGTTTTTCGCCTCCACTGCGGGGGAGAGCATGGAGAAAATGAACGCAAGCAGCAATCCGATGCCGGAGTAGATGATCACATCCACTTGGTAACTCCTAAGAACGGACATCCCCGAACGTTGCAGAAAATGCGCCAACCATCCTCCGATAAGAGCTCCGGTGGCGGTGGAGAAAGAGCCAACCATGTTATACCAAGCGAATATGTGCGTTCTTTTCTCTCCGGGCGAGGTTTGGGTGAGCGACGCCTGCTCCACGGAAAGGAACGGCCCTATCTCATTGCCGCTCGGGCTAATCACACCGATCATTGCAGCGGCGACTAGCAAGATGAAATTATTGGTGAACGCGAAAACCACCCCGGCGAAGAGCATCAACATCGCTCCGAGTATGAGCATTTTTCGCCTGCCGATGCGGTCCGCATGGGTGGTGATCCACAAAGAGATCACCATATCACCCACCAAGGTGAGCGTTAACAACAACCCAATGCTTTTTAGTGACAGCCCCACTTGAGCGAGATAGAGAGCCAAAATGACCGATAGGAATCCATAGGCGAAGAGCCGTAAGATTCTGGTGGTGAATAAGAGACGTCCGTCTCTGGAGAGGGAACGTAATATTTGCGATCCTGATGAGTTTGAAGTCATTTTTTAGGGGTCTTCCTTTTGGGTGTTTGCATTATCGCTCCAGCGAACTCACTCCGTGCTCGTACGCCGGCGGGGAATATATGCTTGATTTCACATTCACATTAAATTCTTTTCACACCATGCATATAGTGCATCGTACATCGGAGTTTCGAGTTCAATCTTTTGTTGATCGTTTTTTCCGAATAGTATGGCGAAACCGCTCGCTATCGCCTTCAATCCCCTCCCCTCGGGGACTGAATCCAAATCCTCTTGGACATCCGCCGCATGCACGATGCCCGCCAGCACCGCCAACGCACGGTTATCCTCCAGTCCGTATTTTCTGATGATACTTTCGAAGGAGCATCGTCCTTCAACATGCCCCAGTTCAACACTGGGGATATCATACGGTATTGCGCCATGCTCCTCGGCAAGCTTTAATACCACATCCTTAGGGGCGAATAGAAATTCCGCTTCCGGATCGATAAAACGCTTGATAAGCCAGGGGCATGCGATTCGATCCACATTGCCGTTTTCACGCGTAATCCATTTCAAATCCGTTCCTCCTTCGTTTGCTTGATCCCGGGTCCATTAATATGTATGAAAAGGTGAATTGTATTATTTCGCATTTGATTTGATAACGCACCTTAGGCTTAATGATATCCCTGAAACGCGATTTTTACAATTACCTCATATAGGTATTATATCCCCTATTGGTAAACGGAAGCGTTCGGTGGGAGGAGTTATCGACTATAATATCGTGTGTATCGTCGCTGGAGCGCGAGGGCGTTCCGTGAAGGAGGGGTGTGTTTGTTCATTGTGGCGTATCAGTAGTCCAAATGTCGTCTTTGAATTGAAGCTTCCTGCGCCTTAATGTCACATGAGAACGTATAGGATTATACAGCGCTTGGAGTATTGTGTGGTATTCACCTTAAATGTGTTTGAGGCGGATTATGATTCACACACCCAAAGCCGTGCTCGAAATCTTGAAAAGGGCGAAAGGATTGTGTAAGATCGGGTGATTCAAAAGTCGCTTTCAGATGTTTCATTAAACACGGGATATTCTCATTTTGCCTGATTTCATGGTTTTTGCATTTGCCGAGGATATTTGACCGCGTCATCCAGGATAGGAAAATGCATTATGGATATCAACCCATTGGCGGGTAAACCCGCACCTCATTCGATATTGGTGGACGTACCGGCATTGTTGACGGCGTATTACTGCGAGTCTCCGGATCCCCTCATCTTGGAGCAACGAGTGGCTTTCGGCACTTCGGGGCATCGGGGATCCTCATTTAACAGATCCTTCAACGAGGCTCATATTCTCGCCATCACCCAGGCGATTTGCGAGTATAGAAAGGCTCAGGACATTACCGGACCTTTATACCTCGGTATGGATACGCACGCGCTTTCCACGCCGGCGCACGCCACCGCATTGGAGACTCTGGCGGCGAACGGAGTGGAGGTGATGATAGCGCCCGCCGGGGAATATACGCCGACACCCGCCATATCTCACGCAATATTAACCTATAATCGAGGACGGAAGAGCGGATTAGCGGATGGAATCGTCATCACTCCTTCACATAATCCCCCTTGCGACGGGGGGTTCAAATACAACCCTCCTTCGGGCGGTCCTGCGGAGAAATCCACCACCGATTGGATTGAACATAGAGCGAATGAAATCATTGAAGGCGATCTCAGCGGAGTGCGCCGTTTTGCATACGCCAAAGCGGTGAGCGCCTCGACGACGCATATCCATGACTATATACAAGCCTATGTGCCCGATCTGGAAAATGTAATTGACATGGATGTCATCAAAGGTGCGAATATCGCCCTCGGGGTGGATCCGCTGGGCGGCGCGGGGGTGCATTACTGGGGTCCAATCGCGGATCGCTATCGTTTAAATCTGAAGATTGTTAATCAGGAGGTGGATCCCACATTTCGCTTCATGACCGTGGATTGGGATGGCAAAATACGCATGGATCCATCCTCCCCTTACGCCATGAGCAGTCTGATCAACCTCAAGGATCGTTATCGTATCGCTTTCGCTTGCGATACGGATCATGATCGCCATGGGATCGTCGCGAAAAGCGCGGGTTTGATGCCGCCCAATCACTATCTCGCCGTGGCGATTCAATATCTCTTCGGCAATCGCCCGGGATGGTCGAAGACCGCGGCGGTCGGCAAAACACTCGTTAGTAGTCAGATGATAGATCGCGTTTGCGTGAAAATCGGCAGAAAACTATACGAGGTTCCAGTGGGGTTCAAATGGTTCGTGGATGGGCTGTTCGATGGATTTCTTGGATTTGGCGGGGAGGAGAGTGCGGGGGCGGCGTTCCTCAGAAAAGACGGTTCCGTATGGACCACCGACAAGGATGGGATTATACTCGCCTTGCTTTCGGCGGAGATCACCTCCAAAACAGGACGTGATCCTGGTGAGCTTTACGAAGACCTGACCAATGAGTTCGGCGCTCCGGTGTATGATCGTTTGGAGGCTCCAGCCAATACGGAGTTGAAGGCGAAACTATCGAAACTCTCCCCATCCCAAGTGTATTCCAAGGAGCTTGCGGGAGAGCGAATCACGGGGATTCTCTCTAACGCTCCGGGAAACGACGCACCGATCGGTGGTTTGAAAGTGACCACCGAAAGCGGATGGTTCGCCGCCCGACCCTCCGGCACCGAGGATATTTACAAGATATACGGGGAGAGCTTCAAGGGCGAGGAGCATTTGAAACGCATCTTCGAGGAGGCACAGGTCATTGTCAACCAAGCGTTGGGTGTCGGATGATCCGAAGGCTTCGCTGTGTATATTGGCGGATAACGTGTGGTTCGGTAATGGGAGAATTACAATAACCGATATCGAAACAGGGCGTCAAGATTTTGGATAACATCGATTCCCGGTGCATTGGAGCATACCTCCCGAAAATACGGGAACCTATGTCCCGACTTTATTCGTTTGTAACCTCAATCCAACATTCGGAATTGGCGGCTTCGTAAACCTTGTTCACGAGCCGGAGTGTCTTGAGCGCTTCGTTGCCGTTTGTGAGAGGAGTTTCGCCGCTGCGAACGCAGGATAGAAAATGGCGAATCTCCTCTCTGAACCCGTAAGGATCGTCATGAGATAAGCTTACTCCCTCAAAATCGCCTCCATTACGGCTTATTTTCACTCCATCCAGATTGTGCACCACGCCTCGGGAGCCATGCACCATTAGCGTTTCATACCATGGCGCGCGTTGGGCGGACCAGGTGCAAACCATCTCTCCAATGGCGCCGCCGGCGAATTCAACGGAGATGACTGCAGTATCCTCTCCGCCAAGAGGAGTCAAACCGGTGTGAAGAAAACGCGCCGCCACGCGACGCACTTCGCCACCGAACCAGCGCAACAGATCCAAACGATGCGTTCCCGATCCCGCGACCACTCCGCCGCCCAACTTGGATGGGTCATTGATCCAGTGTCCTGCAGGCATATGCACCCATTGGCTATGGTCGATACGCAACAGAAATGGATCCCCGACCGCTCCGGATTCCACCAGCCTCTTCATCTCCTGATGAGCGTTGCCGTAACGCTCACAGTAGGCTATCATCAGCAAAACGCCTGCGTTGTTCGCCGCCTCGATCATTTCACGTGCCGATGTCTCGTCGCTGGCGATGGGCTTCTCGCAAAGAATATGCTTGCCGGCTTGCGCAGCTGCAATCGTCACCTCCTTGTGAAGGTCATGTGGCAACATGATGTCCACCGCGTCGATATCCTTACGATCCAGGATGTCCCGATAATCCCGATATGCGCGGTCCGCTTCAAGTTCGATGCGCCGCTCTTCAGCCAGTTCCAGCTGCGTGTCGCATGTTGCCGCCACTTGCACTTGATCCGACAAAGCGAGATACCCGTCCCTATGAGCGCGGCTGATGCCCCCGCATCCGATCAGTCCCATGCGGATTCTATCACTTCTCATCGTCTTTCACCTCCCACCACATGGCGAACCCCGCATAATCCTCCTCGCCAATCTGGGTCACGGTGTGTTCGATCCCCGCAGGAAAGAAACAGGCTTCCCCCGCGCGTAGATCATAATCCTTCCCATCAGCGACAATTTTCACGGCGCCTTGTATCGCCACATATATCTTGGCGATATTTGGCTCTGAGAGCTTTTCCTGAGTCATTCCAGGTTTCAGGCAACCCCATGCGGACCCGAATTTCATCTGAGGGTGCTCCGGAAGACCGCCGTGCGCCAGAATCGTCCCCCCGTGTGCTTCGCTAAGCCTCGATGCATCGAATTTTGAGATTAATAATTCAGCCATTGAAACCATCCTTTCCCTTACCGTCAAGAGATGCCTTGTATCATTCGAAAACCCGCTGTCATGTATTTCGCAAAATGATTAATGGCAAAAATATATATCACACATCGACATGATATTACCTTCATTCCTTCGCTTATGACGTTCGCGCCAGGATGTTGATGGCACTTGACGGCAGCTTGAGAATTATGCTTCAGTTGCAGTATACTTTGTTCCAACTCAATCCTGTGTGAATGGGTCATATGATCATGAAAAACACCTCCTTACGTACTTGCATTATCCTTACCCATTGCCTCCTACTCACGATCTGGCTCTCCTCATCCGCGTGTGCGCAATCTAGCGGTTCGCCCATATCCCAATCCTCCTCCAACGGATGGAGCATTAATGGGTATGGAATATCAGTTCACATCAACTCCGAGGGTTATCTCGATTCCCTGAAATACAAAGGGGAGGAGACGGTTGGAGAACCATTTTCCTATCAGCCTCAGGCGAAGCTGACGGAGACCGGGGTTGTGAAGGAGCCCGAAGGATTGCTGATCAGCCTGGCTAACGGAAAGGAAAACGCCACGATCGACTACCAATTGCTTCCTTCCGGAATGACAATCGTGTCAACTTGGAAAGGCGGAGGGTACGCCGAATTCTCCTTTCACGCCTCAAAAGCTCTGCTTGGGGTGGAACTTCTGAATTACAAGGGACTGACAAAAGGAGGCGAGGCGACATCATTTGTGCGAAACGGGGAGATACGAGGCGTGCCCGCCATATCCTCCTCAAGCAACCAAATGGTGCGGTTCCTGTTCCCCGGATTCTCCATGAAGGCGTACACTGTGGCTTGGGGTGCTCCGTTCAATTACGAATCGGCGGGGTCAATTCAAAACTATCACTGGGGAAGACCTCTGTTGGACGCCAATAAGCCCTTCTCCATTCATTTCATCTTCCGGAAATCACCCTTTCCCGCAAAACTCCCCGCTTTGCCATTCGTTCCACGCGCCACGGAGACAGCGGGGCTTTACTATTCCAACTTTCCATGTAAGTGGGATATCGATTTAGGCGCGCCTCAAGCCTCCCGGTATCTCCGCAACACAGGGATTGATTTCTTGACACTGCATTGGAAGGCGTTCAACTATCATGATCGGATGGTGGCGAAAGGGGGGGCTCGGCTTTCCCTCGCAAGTTTGAAACCTGACATGGATATCATCCGACCCATCTTCATGCGTCTCCCGGATTCCGGCTATTACAGCCTGCTTTTCAGTTTGTCAGATCCCAAAGGGCGAATGCTTCGCAGCGACTTCCTCACAAGATGCACATTAATCCATCGCGTGACTGGAATGGTGAATCGTTTGGATGACTTGAAAAATGGCTCCCTGGATGATTATGATGTGATGGCGATGATCGGAATTGGAGCCGTGCGGGAAAGCCACAATATCGGCGATTATTTCTCCACGCAACCACAAAAAGCGCCTCATTGGCAGCCTGTTACTGGGACATCTCCCGCCATCTGGATGCATGTCAGCGATTTGGATACGCTATTCTCCCATGCATCAAGCCAAAGTGAGAGATACGGCATCCCCTATTTCTTCCAGGCGAATTCCCGTCCATCCTACGCCACACCCGCCAACTACGAAGCGATGGCGTATGCGCTCGTAACCCGGTACCATTCCCTGTGCCATGATTGGGAGGTCGAAAACGAGCCTAATTTTTCCTATTCCCCTCAAAACTATATCAATCAAGCCCTGATACCTTTTTCCAAGGGCGCACATCGAGCCGATCCCTCCTGCATTGTGATGGGGCCCGCTTGCGTAGGGGTGAAGGAGACTCTGCAGTTCATGCAAGTGATATACAAGGAGAAGGCGAATAAATGGCTGGACGCCGTATCCACTCACACCTATCCTGGCCCCGGCGAAAGCTGGTCTCAGTTCGGCAACACGACAATGATTAGGGAATTGCGAAGCTGGATGAATGCAAACGGGGATGGAGCAAAAGAGATATGGCAGACTGAACAGGGATATGAGTGGGAGAACTCCCCCAAAATTCAGTCGGCTCGATACACCGTTCGACAATTTATGCAGGGAGCGAGGCTTGGGATATCTCCGTATCACCAATACTATTTCTACCCGCAATGGAATGGTTTTGAGGATTGGTACCTTTCCGGCGGAGGCGAGGCGGGTGACGAACACTCTCTCACTCTGTCCGGCGCCGCGCTTCGTTTTCTGGCGGAGCAACTGAACGGACGCCATTATGTCGGGGATGTTCCCCCGAGATTGTACAAGGGGGTATTTTTATCCCGATTTGACGGAGGTGCGGGGGATGTGGTTGTCGCCTGGACATTCGATTTCCCTTACACTTTAAAATTGAGAATCCCCAAGTTCGAAGGTGCATATAACATGATGGGAGAGCCTGTGCATGTGACCGTAGCCTCTCATGCCGTATACTTCGTGAAAATTTCCGGGGAGCCAATCTATATCCATTTGGCGACGGGTGGCGGGATAAGGATTTTAAACCATCCCTTTGGCTCGGATTTGGCTTTAGCCTCTCACGGCGCCGTAGCAACGGCGTCCTCCTCCGATGCAAAGCATCCCCCGTCCTACGCGAATGACGGATTGTGGCAATTATGGGAGAACGCCCCCGGTTTGCAAGGAAGAACCGCGTGGCAAAGCGCAATTCCGAATCCCTCCGCCAAACGCCCGGATTGGTTGGATATCCGATTCCCCGCCCCGAAACGCATCGACCGTATTATCGCACTCTGCTATCTTCCGGCGGTCAACGCCTCCCCTAGGGATTATCAGTTTCAAATCCTAATGCACGGAAAATGGAGGATGGTTCAAAACGTGAAGAATGCGTATGGATGGTCGTTTATGTCGACATTTCCGTCGACGGAGGCGTCCGCAATACGGTTTGTGATTGATCGTATTAACGATGGATGGCAAACGAATAGAAAATGGATGAAAATTCTCATGGGTTCCCACGCCACCCACTACACGGATAGCAAAACGCTTGTTTCCGAGTTGGAGGCTTACGAGCATTGATTCCCTGGGTGAGTGTCGTTGAATGCCTCGCGCATTGTGTAAATTGATCATCATGCCACCATCGGTTCCGAGGAATGAAATCCACGCGGTTAGCGCGTATTTTTTTGTGGCATGTTGCGCGTTTGCATCATGACTTTGGCGTGCATTCCGCAATTAAATGATGTAATATGTCATTGAGACAATGGAAAGGGGATGGATATTCTGGGACAAGCGATTGCAATTGTTATAATTGGACTGTTCATCGGATACATACTTTGGGGGCGTTCGGATCGAGGACGTGAATCTCTTATGCGCGTGGGAATGATCTCCCCTCCGAAGAAACGCACCCGTTTCGTGAAAAAGACGCCAACATCCAAAATGACCCCCGTAAAAAAAAGCGGCGGATCGAGAAAACGCACGACGGTTCGATAACACGATGAATTCGATCCTTAACCGCAACATATTGATATGGATTTTGCTTGTGCCGGTTTTGCTGGCTCTCGGAGTTGGTGTTTTTGCCGCGATGGTATTTCGCTCGGAAATGGCGACTCGCTCTAGTTGCCTCGGCAATGAACGGACGCTGGGGGTTGCGCTCATGCTATATGCGGAGGATTACGAGGAGTGCCTTCCACCCCCTTCGGTTAGTGCGAGGCATGGCGGACGGATTTTCTGGATTAGCCTCATTGCCGGCTATTTGGATGGAGGAGGAAACGTATTCAATTGTCCCGACAATTCCGCTAAAGGCGACGTGGACAGAAGATACGGCTTGCCATATCCATGCAGTTACGCGATTAACGGTAGATTCGACAATTATTTTATGAAAGGTCCGTTCCCTCTCACGCAACTAGATATCCCCTATGAGACGGCGATGCTGGTGGAGGCGGGAGGGGAGAGGCGCAACGGACCCTTCGCTCCGCCGGCGTCGAATCGAGCGGCTTGCGTCTATTGGGACACCGCAGATTTCGGCAACATCTACCCCTCCCCTCATGCGGGCAAGATGTGCGTGTTAGCCGCTGATGGTCACGCAGCAGCCGTGAAGGTGGAGCACTATGATCGTATCAACCACAACCCCATTTACGGATGTCTTGGCGATGAGATTTATAACTGGAACGGGGGATTCCCCAACGGCAGGACGGATCTACCGCCTGCACAGTAGCTTGTATATTATCGGAAAGGGACAGCGACCGTCCGGACGGTCGAAAATGCACCGTAATACATGAAAAAGATCGAATGCATTATCAGACCCATGAAGTTGGAAGAGGTGAAAATCGCCCTTGGAGAATCCGGAGTCACAGGCATGACTGTGGATGATGTCCGAGGCGCCGGGCGCCAGGGCGGCATTAGGGAGAATTTCCTCGGAGAGGGATATGTGATTGATTATCCATCCAAGGTCCGACTTGAAATGATCGTGCGGGACGAGGAGGCGGAGGATATCGTTGAGACCATTCTTACACATGCGAGAACCGGGGAACCCGGTGACGGAATGATCTTTGTCCAGCCCTTGGAGGACGCCATCCGCATTCGGACGGAGGATCGAGGGGACGAGGCGATATGAAAGGAATCCGAATATGAAGGGAAATGAACGTGTCAGGCGATGCATGCGTGGGTTCACGCTTGTGGAGCTTCTAGTCGTTATCGCAATAATAGCGATACTTGCGGCGATTCTCTTTCCGGTTTTCGCCAAGGTCAAAGCCTTGGCACAACGCACCACTTGCACCTCAAACCTTGGTCAATTAGGCCTCGCAATGATGATGTACATTCAGGATTACGATGAAAGATTCCCCGTAGCGGATTTTTCGGATAATCTCCTCGACTATCCTCCACCCGTGCACCATTGGTCTTTGAAGCAGGCGATCGGGGCGTATGTGAAGAACGTTGATGTTTGGTATTGTCCCACGATGCGCGCCCAGCCCGATCGGGCCAAGTATTACCCCACGGATTACAACTATCTTTGCGTTCACGGCTGGAGCGAGTTGCCCTATTTTACCGGTTTTAACAACGATACGGAAGGGGTTTGCGGCCATCCCCTCGCGGCGATCTCTCGTACAGCCGAAAAGCCGATGATTGTTTGCGACGGTTTGGGAGAGCATATGGGCACCACCACCGAGGCGGTTTTCAATAATGGATTGGGAGGGGTTTTAGGCGGACAGAACATGCTTTATGTGGACGGGCATGTGAAACTCACACCGGGGACCTACCAGAAGATCGTCTCGCTGTATCAACTGCCGGATAATTAGCCCTCCATTCCAACAAATAAAAAGGGGATGACTTTGCAACCTATCATCCCCTTTTATGGTTAGATCCGACAGCTTACACACTCGATTGGAAGAATAGTGGGTAAGCTTCGTATTCAATTCACGCCAACCTTCTGCGCCTCCTCAGCAGGAATGAGAATGGAATCCCCATCCCCATGAGCATCGACAGCACGCCTGGTTCCGGAACATTCGTGTTAATGACATTCCCGTTTCTTACTTGGAATATATATCTTCCAAGAACATTCGAGTTCAGGCTGTTGTGTATCAAGCCTGTGTTCGTATTGCTATCCAGGAAGGATCCGGGAATCATCGATCCTGGAAGCACTTAAGTTTGGGCGGCATTGCCATTCGTATAGCCTACGGATGCTGAAACTCCTCCAAGTCCGTCGACACCACCGGAAGCGCTACCCGTCTCCCATAGAACCTGGTCGTAATTGTAGATAATGTCAAAATCCCCGGGAGCAATGTCAGATCGATTCACTAAGACCATCTCGAATTTATTGAGTTTATCCCCGGATGCGTAATATCCAACGCCGTTCCAGTCCGCGCCCCAGGCTTGTTGCCCGTTAAAAAGCGGTGAATTGGTTACGGATTCGTAAGTGAGAATGTTTGATCCCGGCACTGCGGTGTCCACATCCGCCCAGTAGGGAGCGATGATTGGCACTCCCAAACTGAATAAGGAGGTGGGCGTATAAGAGGCTTATGGACTGGTGAAGGTTATATTTCCGTTGTTGTTAAGATAGAACTGGGTGTAGTTGTTGCCAAAAAAGTTCAGAGAACTCATTCCCAACGCCGATGTAATGCTTATGGCACTGGTGGATCTATCATCGTTGGCGGGAAGATTGTAGGTTTGAAATCCCCCCAGGTTATACATCGCTTGGGCGTGAGAAGTGGTCATCCCTCCAAGGCAGAGCAATATTACCACCATACTAACAAACATGTTACGCATCAAGTTTTTCATGGAAAGTTCCTTTCTAAGTATCTTTCGATGATTGTTACAACATGCGGTAAATCATTCTTGCAACAGCTTTTGTAATAGATCAAGGCGGAAATGACCTGTCTATAAGTATTTTTTCGACCTCCTTTCTGTTAACCCCACTTAAAGAAAGAGTTTGATGTAATATGCGATACTGCATAATACATGCCATATAAATAATATAAAAAAGATGTATTGAATATATTTAATCTGTTATGTTTTAGAACCCATCAGCGCTCACACCTCAAGGAGCGCCTCTGCTGCTGAGGAAAACAATTCGGAACCCCCGAAGGATGGGATTTTACGGCTGGCGATGAAACTGTGTTGAAAAAACCCCGAATATTTTTGCACCAAAGAGCCGGATTGGCACGGAATTTGCACCTTACCATTTTGTAGATGGACGTATTGGGCGGACAATGGACTTCCCTCACGCCAATGTTTGGCGGAGTCCGAAATGTGCCATTCGTATGGAATCCATCTATGCTTCAATAAAGGCGGGTATTGATAGCCCGCATAACTCCCCGGCTGGAGATAGAAAATGAATCATCGACCCAAATCGGCTTTCACACTCATCGAATTGCTTGTCGTAATAACAATTATCGCTATTTTATCCGCGATACTGTTTCCCGTGTTCGCCCGAGTGAGAGAGATGGCGCGCCGCACCGCATGCTCCTCCAATCTTCATCAACTCGGGCAGGGAATGATGATGTATCTGCAGGATATGGATGAGCGATTCCCCGTGGCGGATTTCAGCGATAATCTGCTAAACTTTCCGCCCCCCATTCATCACGTCTCACTGAAAACGGTTTTGGATCCCTACGTCCGTAACGTGGAGGTTTGGCGCTGTCCCACCATGCGCGCCCAGCCAAATCGCGCTGCGGAGTACCCAACGGATTACAACTATCTATGCGTGCATGGATGGGCCGCCTTGCCTTTCTTCTCCGGCTTCGACAACGACACGGAGGGAGTCTGCTCCCACCCCCTCGCATCAATCTCCCGCTCATCTGAGAAGCCTATGATCATATGCGATGGGCTGGGCGAGCACGTTGGGTTGACCACTGAGCAGGTCTTTAACAACGGGATGGGAGGGGTACTAGGGGCTCAAAACGTGTTATACGTGGACGGACATATCAAACTAACCCCCGGGGACTATCGTAAGATCGTTTCGCTTTATCAGATCCCTAACAACTGAAAACGCACTCCGACTCGCTGCCATGAGTCCAACGACATCACGAGGTGATTAACATGAAAGTCAAACATCACTATCCGCTTGCTATTATCTGCATCATAGCTTTTGCATGCTCGGTAGCCTATGCCGAAGAGGAGGAGCATGACTTCACCAAGATCAAACAGCAACCCGAAATCAAAGCTTTGATGGTCTCCAAATCCCTCTTCACCCCTAACAAATGGTGGAAATACGAAGGTACCAATGACGATCTGCCGCGAGCCTATGCGATGGAGCAATACGGACGTGTCAGCCTGGGAGGACGCTTCATCATCAGCAAGGGGGCTCTTGTGAGCTACAGGGTTCTTGAGTTCCAAAACGCGGTTCAGGCGCACCAGCGTTTTCTCTCCCTTTGCATGCTTACGCCCGCCAGGAATGTGAGGATATCCTGGACAAAAATCCCCGATGGACAGGAAGGCAAACAGTATCGGCGCATAACGCTAAACGATAGCGGTAAGCCTGTGACGATGATGGAGGGAGCGATAATGCGTTACGGCAGATTCGTCATCTCCGTGGCGGGAAGGTCGGACTTGCGAGCGTTCGGACCAAAACCCGAATCCGGCGAGAGAAAATGGATGTGCGAGCCGGTCTACGAGAACGTTCTTCAAGCGGTGAGAACCAAATGGAGGGGAAGTAAGACGATCCTCGCCGAATATGAAAAAAAGAAAGGAAATAATTGAAGGTCTCAAGGCAGCCGTGAAATACAAATGCCGTTCACTTGAAGAACGCGAATAGTCCACAGACGCGGAAGAGGGAATGCGACGGTTGTCTGACTTTAATAACCAGGTGGTAAGAGATTCATTCCTTATATTTATTCCAATGCCATTGCCCAAGGAAGACAAGTGAAGACGTCGGATCGGCGTTTGTTCCGATTCCTTGGAGCATATCTTGAAGTATGTTTCAAAACGGATCCCGTCTCTCTGCGATGGGAGGCGATATAGGAGGAATTGAAATGGCACTCAGGAAATACATGTTGTCGATCACGGCGATCCTGATTGTTCTCTCGGGAATCTCAGGCGGCGCGATGGCGCAGATGCAGACGCGCCAAAAATTGTACACCAAATCCGGCGTGGTTTTACTCGGTTACGGTCCGCCGGTCAAGGTGGAAATATACGATCAGTCCGGCAAAAGAGCTTGGTATGGCAAAGTGGATTCGAAGGTGAAAATCCCCTGCCCCTTGAAAGAGGGGTGGTACCAGATCAAGGCGGATGACGATCTTATCGTGGTGGATACGGATCTCGCCTTGGCGAAGAAGCCCTCCACTGCGGAACTGTTGATAAAATTGGCGAAATCACCCAAGGTGAAAGTTGCGGGCGTAACAAACAACGTTTCCACCCTGCAAATATTGCCCGTTCCATGGGTGGCGGACTCCACTTTCGCCAACTCCCCTCCGAGTTTCGCAAGCATGCATGTCATTTTCAATAACGTGCGCACGCGACTCAAGGTTGTTATAAAGGGAGGCTTGGCTCCATACAGCGTGGTGTGGGATCCCGAGAGCGATGGGAATCCCCAGAGCCCAATCAACACCGGTAATGGTTACAATGACGGAGCGATGTTATGGACATACAACAAATCCGTCGGTACGCCGATCAAAGCCACTGTGAGGGTAACGGACAGTTCAGGGAACGTCGCTGTCGGATACTACTACATGATCGTGGGCAATCCGAGCGTGGCGGCGCAGCGAGTTGCCCGATCCACGGACGAAGGGCTATGGTATCTGCACACGCGGATGCAGCGAAATGACGGATACAATAGCAACAAAACCGGGCCATTTGTGGAAGTTGGATACATCGAAACACAGTATCCCATATCCGAGACGGCGATGTATGCTGTCTGTTTGGAGAACACCGGTCACTCAATCACGGGCGGTAAGAACATAAGCAACAATCCAAGCAAGGACGCCTATGTGGATGATCTGAACCGTGCGATCAATTTTCTGACGGATAGCGGAAACCTTATTGCGACAACACCTTCACCCCAAGTGAAAACCTATGAAGGTATCGGCGACTGCAATGTGGACACCCATGGGCCGAATGGCGTTCCCAACGGGATATCTCTCTATTCCAACGGATACCCGATCTATGAGGGAGGAATGCATCTGCAAGCCATCGCTCAGGCGGGTTTTACGGACGCACCCGTTCCAAACCGTCCGGAATACGCCAGTTACTATGATCTCATCGGCGATTTCGTGGACGGGTTCCAGTATTCACAATCTCCGTCCGGTTGGAGCGAGGGAGGGTGGCGTTATGACTTCAAGTACGGTGATTCCGACGGCTCCGCCGTGGCTTGGGCTTGCATCGGACTGCGCGCCGCCGAGGTTGCGAGCACACTCACTCCGAACCCATCCCATGCGCCGATCACTGTGGCTAATTATGTCAAAACAGCGTTGAACCGGTATTGGTTGAATTATGCCCAGGACAAAGGAGTGAACAACGTTTTTGGCTCCGTGGACTATCTGGATGATGCTGCAAACGGACATACCGGTCAAAACCGCGATTTTCATTCTTACGGAGGAATGGGTTACACCGATATTTACTGGCAGAACTTCGGTAAGACCGGAGGAGGCTTGGTCGCCCTGATGTTTGCCGGAGCTGATAAGACCGATCCGCGTGTGAAAGCCGCGGTGGGATACCTCTATCGTTACTTTTACACCTACGATACCTCCGCCTGGTGGAGCAGTTCCCGCGATTCTTACGGGATGTACAATGCCCTGAAGGGGTTGCTGGAGGCGGGGTACTCCCAGCAATCCATTACCGATCCCAACGGGAGCGGCGGGAAGACGATGGATGGATTCAACAACACCCCAATTGACTGGTTCGGCGTATTGGTCGACTTTATTGCAGGAAAATCCGATACGGACCTTGGTCATCAGTCTTGGCAGGGAAATGCGACATTGTCTTCGCACGTATGGTCCTCCGCCAACGATGGTCATTTTGAACCGACTGGGACTCGCAAAACCGCAATCGCACCGTTCAATCAAGGGGAATGGCGTGTAGGCTCATCTGACGACAGCGCTGGACCCTATCTCGTTACCGCGTGGGATATCGCCATCATGCAGTCAACGGTGTTCACGCCGGCTCCCGTGGCGGTGATCGCGCATCCAGACACCGCATCCAACGAAATCTACATACCGGTACAGGTGAATACGGTGGATTATTACGCCAAATTCGATCCGGGTAACTCGTTCGAACTGAATCCATCCGCAAGAATTGTACATGTGCGATGGGAGTTTGGCGACGGGACCAGTGCGGTGGAATACAATCTGCCGGTTTTGGGTGTCGTAGGCGGAAAGGTTCCCGTCAACACGGCGGTCTACCCCTCCGGAGACACCGTTCTGCATCACTACGGAGCGGTCGGTGATTATGATGTAAAGCTGACTGTTTCGGACGATCAGGGGCAATCGAACTCCACCACCATCACGGTGCATGCGATCCCTGCTCCGTATCCTCCTGTCGCGGTGCTCGCATTCAGCGCCGTTGGGTCGCGCCAAAGCGGAGACATCGTGGGTGTGCTGCCGGATGGAAGCGTCACCATCCAACTGGATGGCTCCCAATCCTATAACCCTGATGTCTCCAGCGTCACGGCTCCAAGAAACGCCAACGGGATAAGCTCCTTCGCTTGGGAGTGGCCGGTCACGCCGAACGGATTGTCGGAAGACCCGATGCTCTTCGACGAGGGAACCATCGCCAACGATCCCAATCTCAATCCCGCCTCCAAGACGGGCTCCAATACCTTCACATTCCATTTGGATATTAATAACCTGCCGCCTTCCATACTTGTCGGGTTGCGGGTGATGTCCAATATCATGCAAGTGAACGGCATGCCGCCGAACACCGCAACCATATACAAGCAGATAAATCTTTTGCCAAACAATAGCGTTCCGCCCGCAAAGATCATTCTGCGTAATCTCTATGCTCACAATATCACGGACACCACGGCGGTGGTGAGCTTCGATACGTTCGACGACAACGGTCCTGTCAACACCAAGGCGATACTCTATTACGGTTTGACCTCGGCGTACGGTTCGAGTCTCACGGATTCAATCCAAGGGTCGCATCACGATATCACTCTCACGGGTTTGACGCCGCTATCAATAGTTCACTATAGCGTGAATGTCTCCTCCATTGGAGGCAACGTCTCCGTGTTCACCACGGACGCAACCTTCCAACTTCTTCCCGTTGGAATTCCTATCCTTAGCTTCAAGGTGACCGGACATGGCCAACCGGACGCCAATGGAATAATGACGGTGAACTACCAAGTGACGAACACGGGGAGCGGCTCCGCCAAGAATCTTAATCTCAGCGGATTCATTTGCAACAAAGGAGTTATCTCCGCCAATCCTGCGAACGTCGCGGTGCCGGATATCGCGGCGGGCGGAATTCAGGTCTTCACTTTGAAATGGAATGTCACTGCGAACAACCCGTTGAAAACGTTTGCAACGGGTTTCAAAGCGAAGTTCCAAAATGCGGGAGGCACTCCATATTCCAAGTCCGTGATGCTTACTGTCATGGCTCCATGATAAGACCCGATGGGGTCGAAGGCGTCCTTATGCTTTCGACCCCGCCAATCTCATAACGAAAGGAAGAGAACGAGAATGTCACTTAAATTGAAATCCTTAATGCGTATCACAGTTGTATGCATGGCGTTGGCGTTGCCTTGTCTGTCCCAGGCGCAGATGTGGAGCTTCATCATGCTCGATTCCGGGTCCAATCCGGTGGCGGGCACTTTGGAGGTGATGTTAAATCCCGTTTCGCAGGGGGCGATCCCCATGCTTGCTCCGATAGATATAAATGGAGTGGTCGCCAACTCGGCGGATAACGCCCCCGGCAATGATCTGGTTCTGTCGAATTTAGGAGTCTCCTCGGCGCAACTGCAGGGATCCGTCGATGGACAACCCTATTTCACATGGAACGGGGAGACCACGCCTGATACGCCCTCCGTTCCGATTTGGTGGGGCGATACGATCTCTCCAGGGATCAACGAGACTGTGAACTTGGGATCATTTGATCCCTACGCTTATCTATTATCCCTCCCTGCGGACGGACAGGTTCACTCCGCCAGCCTGGATTTCGAGGTCAGCGCTTCGGATGTGGCGGGTAATGATTTCAACCCGCAGCAACCGAGTATCACACCTGGGCCGCCAAGCCTGCTAGTGACGGGGCAGGTGAATCCTTCGGGTCGTCCCATTGTGCCGGAACCCGGTGCGTTAGCGTATCTACTTAGCGCAGGCGCGGGGGCGTTAGGGTTTGTTTTCAGAAGGAGATGATTCGATTGGAACGGATTCGGCACCGACCACGCCGAATCCGTTCATGCTTCCGAAACATTAGGGGCAACAAAATGAATGCAATTCCTTCCATTCTGTTTGGCTTGATAAAGGGCTAAGTCAGCTCTCTCCACGAGGTTGCTTCGATCCTTGTCGTTCTCCGACAATGCGCCGACGCCAATGCTGATGGTGATGTGGAGCGAACGAGACTCATCAATAAGTATCCGGTTGCTCTCCATTACCGATCTCACTCTCTCCGCCGCGATGGCAGCCTCCTCTATGCGTGTGTGCGGGAGAATCACTGCGAACTCCTCGCCACCGTAACGAGCCACGATCTCCGTCTCGCGCAGTGATTTCCTTATTCTCAGTCCGGTCTCCGCCAAAACCATGTCGCCAACTCCGTGACCATATGTATCGTTCACACGCTTAAAATGGTCAATATCTATGATGAAAAGCGACATAGGCGTGGAGTATCTATTTGAGCGCTTGATCTCGTTGTCGAGGTTCATGTCGAAGTAACGTCGGTTATACAGCCCGGTCAAAGCGTCCGTGATGGCCATCTGCTCCAAGGATCGCACCATCTCGCTTCTCGCGATGGTGATAGCGGCTTGACTTGCGAGAATGCTTAAAACCTGCATATCCTCCGGAGTGAAGGCGTAAGGTTTCGAGTGGCTTATATTGATAACTCCAATCACGTTCTCCTCAACAATTAGAGGAACGGAGATGAAACTGCGAATATCCTGCGGTATCAGTTCCACGTGCAGCAAACCTGGCTCCTTGCTGAGATCATGGATAATTAACTGTTTTCGCTTCTGGGCGACCCAGCCCGATATTCCCATGCCATGCTCGAACGGGATGTGATCTATCAAATTGACGGCGCGTCCCCGTGTGGCGCGTGGCGCCAGTATGTTTTTATCCTGCTCAAGGATGAATATCGTGCAGTTCTCGTAGTGAACCAGCCTGCCTACCACATCCAACACTCCATTATAGAGTTGATCCATGTCCATGGCGTTTTGAACCATTTTGCTCATCTCATGCAGACTGGATATTTCACAGTTTTTGCGTTTGAGTTGTCGCTTTTGCTCCAAACCGTCAATCGCACGGGAAAGAGAGGATTCCAGCGTCTTCATCCTCTCCTTGATCGCGGGTTGAAATCGACCGGTTCGAGGAGTGCAGAGCGCAATCACGCCGACAAGTGTATCCTGAATGGGTGCTGTGGATCTGCTTGCGGGCTCATCCGAGCGGTTGCGTAAAATCATCGACACCAACGTGTCGTTCGCCTCCGCCTCCTCCATCTCCACGTTCGAATATCCCTGAGTAACACTTAAAAGGCTTCGGCAACACTCCTTGCGAATGTCCGAAGGCTGCATGCTTTCCGATGCAGTTATGGCTTGTTGTTGGAGAATGGGGATTGCGACCGCGCCCATCGCTGTGCGAAGCAGCATTCGTCGCTCCTCGGGATACCATATCCATATCGCCCCCGTTCCCGCATCGAATTCCGTCATGATGAACCGCAATAGTTTTTCGGACTGCTTATCCGGGTCGTCCCCTTCGAGTGAGCACACAAGCGTTTCCGTCGAAAGCTGTAAATCATCCAGCCGCCCCTTCTGCTCGCGCGCTGCGGATGTTAATTCGTGGCACGAGGAACGAAGCAGGCGATTTTGATCCTCCATTTCCGCAGTCAGTCTCTCCATGTCTTCAACGGTTCTGGTTTGCAATGTGGAACTGTTATCCGAGAGAGGACGTGCGCCGACAATCCATAGCCATGCAATCGCAGCCACTTGGACCAGAGCGGAGACATAGAGGATTGAATATCCGGAATTAATGGCGAGGCGAATATCCAGAACGCACGCTATCGCAAGGGCTACGGCTCCCGTCCAAGCGAGCGTTCGACGCGCCAAAGGAAGCAGACGGCTCTTTTGACGGGGTTCCTTCTCTGGAATTAAAGCGGAATCATTCGATTTCACCTGCTTTTTATCTCCGTCTTATCAATCATCTTTCCATCCGGAGTGAATACGCTCATATCGAGGGTATCCCCTTTTATATCCACTTTGCAGAAATGATACACCGATACCGCCTTTTTCACATAGGGGGTGTCCATCCTTACGGGATAGAGGGGAGCTCCTCCTCCGCCCGTTACGATGTAGGTAATCCCGTTGATTACATGTCGCTGGTAATTATGGTCATGACCGGAAAATACCAACTGCACTCCTCCCGCTTTAAGGATTGGACCTAAGCGCGCGAGCAATCTTGAAGCCTCCTCACGCCTGCCGCGAATTGCCGTGCAGGTGACGAACGGATGATGGCAGAAAAGGATCTTCCACTTTGCGTTCTTATGTTCCGCCAAATCTCTGCGCAGCCAACTCTCCTGACGGCTATTTTCGGAAGCGGGGGCGTTGGTGTCGAGAGCGATGAAGTGTATGTCGCCATAATTGAAGGAGTAATTGCGTGGAACATTGAAAAATCTAAAATAGGCGGGATTTTCCCCTTCGTGGTTGCCTAGTTCGGGGAAATACGGGGTGTTCCGAAGTAACGGCTCCGCCGTGGAGAAAAACCGCCCCCACTCTTTCAGATTGGAGCCGTCCGCCACCTCGTCACCGGTGTGCAGAATGAAATCGTAGGAATACTTCGTCATTGCCTTGATTACTTCGGCGTGAATGTTGTATTGCGTGCGGTTATCCCCGTAGACAGCGAACTGTATGGGCGCCGCTGAGCCGGTTGGAGGCGATGTGCGGAACTCCCCGTCATAATTTCGGTTGGAACCGAATATGCGATAACGATAGAATGTGGACGGAATCAGCCCCTTGAGATGGATGCGATGAAATTCAGTTAAGGTCTGGTCGGCAACCTGTTTTTTTTTCGAAGGCTTATCCGCCGGCCAGAAAGAAGCCGCCCCCGATACTTTCTTGTTCGTGATCCAACAGAGAGTGACCTGATTCGGTTGAACATTCTGAAGATATGGCCCGGCCCAAAGCGCCTGGATGGGTGTTTGGGAGTAGGCGATCCTGGATAATAATGCAAGCGAAACACCAAACAGGATTGCTATCATCGCCACAGGCAAGTATTTGATTTTCATCGCGCCATCCTCCTTTCCAAGGAGTGGAGAAGTCATATTGAATAGTTTGACGCATTTAGCGGAAAAATACACCCCCTCTCGTTTGCGCTTTTGCATTCGATGCTGAATTGGCATGCGATATGCAGATAACCTGTGTTAGTTAAGTCTTCACCAATCTTTTCGACGAATGGGCGTGTTCATGATGACATCGCAAACCTCAAACGAAGAGACACCCCTGGCGAATGCGCTGCGGATTATCCATCGCAAGCTCAAGTGGGTTCTAATCCTGTTTGGTGTCTTCATCTTGATTGGGGTGTGGAGAATTGACCGGGAGCCTTCCAAAATAGAAATGTCCGCTCGGTATAAGGTCATACCCCATCTCCCAGTGAGCGAAGGGACCGCCTATCCCTCCGTGGCGTTTTCGGATGCGGATGTTGATTCCTTGACCACCCTTCTCATGAGCGAAAGGGTAATCGGTAAAGTCTGCAAGTCATCGCGAATTCCACGGGATGATATCTCCGTGCATTGCATTTCCAATCCCCAGGAAAGCATCACCACCGTTAGCGTCACCGCTCCTTCGGAAGGTGCCGCAAAGCGGTGGCTGGTAACTCTGCCTGAGGTTTTTTCCTATGTGGTCGCTAATACGGTTCGATCCGAATGCGCAAGGGAGTTGGGAGTATTTAGATGGCGAGAACAAACGGTAAAACACCGTATGGATGTTTTAGCTCATCGCCATGAATTCCTTTCCCAGCAATCAGGGGACACCACAAACCTGCAGCCCGGGGCGTGGGATCCAAACTCATGGGAAATGAACTCGCGAATATTGCGAGAGAGAATGCTTTCAGCGCGTCAGGAGCATGAAACCTTGGTGGCGTTGCTTGTCAATGAGCATCCATATAAGACCATTCTGGAAAAAGAGGATAATCCTAATTACCGCACTCTGAAGCAACGCATAGAGGAGAGTAAGCGGGAAAGGGCGAGCCTGCTCATTTTATATAAGCCTGAGCATGTGCGGATTCAACAGTTGGACTCCTCGATCTCAGCGATGGAGCGTGAACTGTCCGAAATGTCCCCGTATGATATTCAATCAAAAAAATCGGACAACCCGCATTATCAATATCTCCGCGAAAGAGAGTTGGAAAAGCGGTTCGAAATGGCGCGTCTAACACGGGAATCGCAATCCGTCATAGGTATGGATGGCGAGAGAATGGAAATTCTACGCAAGAGAAGAGGTATGGCGGGGGATTTGAAGAATGTCGAAACCGATCTGTCCGCGTATCAAGAGGAGGACTTACGCCTTCAAAGAGCCATATCCGCCCTTGAGTTATATGGGGAGCCCATACATAATCCTTTGAAAAGGGTTTCCCAAAAACCCGAGGTGACTTCGTCATCCCCTCATCTGATTCGTGAAGGCATAGGCGTCATTTTCTTAAGCGCTCTCTTCTCAGCGATGATCATACTGACCGGTGAAAAGTGGTTCCACCGCGTGGATACCCCCGAGGAAGCGATGCGTCTTTTTCATGTGGTTGATTGCGTGATCATTCCTCAATATTCCGGCTCTTCCTATGAAAGTGTACATGGTTTTCGTCAGCTCTACGGCAAACTGCTGAACCTAACAGGCGGAGGTTGTTCCAAGGTTACGAGCGGCTTCGAATTGAATTTCATCTCATGGAACAGAAAAAGCGGCAAATCATATGTTTCCGAAAAGCTCTGTCAGGTGTTGAACGACCAAGGATACGATGCCGAGGTGGAGATAAACATGGGATCCCATATTAGAACCGTGCGGTTCCAAACAAAACGGGTGGATTCGGCAAGAAGTATATGCGCCAATGTCTCCTATATCCTCAAGGAGGGAGGGAATCTGGAAACTTTTTGGCGTAACAATGAAATCCCGGAATGGTCTGGTCTGATCTGTTTTGTTGTTTCTCATGCGAGGAATACCCCGAGGGACCTAACACGGTCTTACTCAATGTTAAATTCCTTGCCTTCTGATCGACTGATTTTAATCTACAATCGCACCCCTATTACATGACGCATTAATACGCACTGATAAAAGAATTGCATCCGATCTTCATCCGAACAATAGGAAGGAAAGGCGAGGATTCTATTTGAAAAAAAATCACATTTTGCATGGCGAAATAAAAACACCATTTGATTTGTTGTTTCCATTGTTTGTTTTAGATCGCAGTACGCTCTGCTCATATTTGACAAATTCAGCGTCAAGACACGATGCGGCTTCGAAGTCGGACAGATCGTGATATCGAGCGGTAAAAGAGGTGAGAAATGCGAACCACGAAATGGTTGCTTCAAATTGCTGTGATGATCATCCTATTGTTTTTTTTCTCGGGGAATGCGAGCGCCGATAAAAAAGAGACGGTGGGTGTGGGAGATGTTTTGGAGTTAAGCGTAATCAATCATCCTGAATACGACCAAATCCTCACGGTGTTGGCGGATGGATGTATCGTGGTGAAAGGATGCGGCTCAATGGCCGCATCAGGGCTTACGGACGCCGAAATTCAAGAGAACCTTAGCCGGGAACTGAATAAAAAACTCAATAATGCGGTCGTCTATGTTAATTTGAAAGAGTTGCGTTCTCGTCTGATTCGTGTGTTAGGGAATGTGAAACAACCCGGGGAACTCGCATTAAGGCGGGGAATGCGGCTCTTAGACGCCATCGCCAATTCAGGTGGCTTTCTCACCACTCAAAAGGAGGTTACTGGGAAGCTCGTTCGAGGGAATGGAATCGTTTTGGATTTGGATCTGGCGCAGGCGATGCTCCAGCCTGTGGGAGATTCCAATCCAATCCTCAAAACAGGGGACTTGATTATTTTGGAAGAGGTTCCGGATAAAAAGGTGCGTGTCCATATCATTGGGGAGGTGTTGAACCAAGGAGTGTTCGAAATGCAACGGGATTGCACACTTGCATCGCTTCTCTCCGAGGCGGGTGGACCGACTGTCTCTGCCGATCTCGGCGCCAGCGTGGTATGGCGCGGGAGCGAAAAGATGATCGCGCTGCCAGAAAATACGGACTATGAAAATTGGATGAACGCCGCGAGACGGTTTGTTCTCGAAGACGGGGATTTGGTTGTTGTTCCGAAAAATCAAAATAACTTCGCGGTGATCGGGCAAATAGGCAAGCCGGGATTGTATCCCGTCTCTTCACCCAAGGGAGTTCCCATCATGAATGCGTTGGCGGAGGCTTTGGGTCCCACTGCATCCTCAGATCTATCCAAGGCTATTCTCATCCGTAACCAGGCTAATCAGTCGGTTGTTGTGAAAATAAATCTCAGCGATTTGTTATCAGGCAAAAAATATGTCGGCGTCAGGGTTCTGAATGCAGGGGATATCTTATATATACCTCCGAAGGGGAACCGCAGATTGGGTTGGGAGGATATACTCGCTCCGCTCACGGCTTTGAATGTGCTCGGGGTTAGGCTGTTCCATTAATTTGCCGGAGGTGCTGATATGCGTGTCGCTCTTGTCCATGATTATCTGGTGCAATATGGAGGAGCGGAGAGGACTTTGGAGGTTTTACACTCGATTTTCCCGTCCGCTCCTATTTACACTTCAATCTACAAACCAAATGCGATGCCTTCCATGATGAAGGACTGGGACATCCGCGTGAGTTTTCTGCAAAGAACAATCTTCTCCGCCAAATGGCACCGTTTCGCATTACCGTTATATCCGTTGGCGTTTGAAAACATGAACCTAAAGGAGTTTGATGTAATCATAAGCTCCTCCTCCGCATTCGCCAAAGGGGTGATTCCAGATTCTTGCAGCAAGCATATATGTTATTTGCATTCGCCGATGCGTTTTGCCTGGGACGCCCATCAATACTTAACTACCGAGAGAATAGCCGCACCGGTTCGTCCTGCATTGGAGTGCGTCCTGCATATGATGCGCATGTGGGATGTATCCTGCAGTCATCGAGTGGATAGATTCATTTCCAATTCCAAGGAGGTGCAAGCCCGGGCGATGCGTTATTATCGCAGGGAGAGTGAGGTTGTGTACCCACCGGTGAACGCCGGTGATTATTGTGTACGATCCAGTCAAGAAGATTACTATCTGATCGTATCAAGGTTCGTTCCATACAAGCGAATCGATTTGGCGTTGAAGGCGATGAAAGAGATGGACCTTCCCTGTTACGTTGTCGGAGGAGGGCGGCAGAAAAAGGATTTGGAAAAGATGGCTGGGGCCAAAACCGTCTTCACCGGGCGTGTAAGCGAGGACAAGCTCAGAAAGTTGATTGCCGGGGCGAAGGCTTTAATCGTGCCGGGTAAGGAGGATTTCGGTATCGCCCCGTTGGAAGCCAATGCCGCCGGGGTTCCGGTAATAGCTTACGCCGCCGGGGGATCGCTTGAAACGCAGGAGGAAGGTGTCACAGGAGCCTTCTTTTGGGAGCCGACGGATGAATCCTTGTGCGACGCTATTCGCCGACTGGATGGCATGAGGCTGAACCCCTTGCAAATTCATCTTCACTCCATGCAGTTCGACAAGGAAGTGTTCATAAGCAAAATAAAATCCATCATCTCTGAAACGGTTACCGCCATGGCTTGTCAACCATATTTCCTGCGATAAATTCATAGGGGCCAAGGGATGAAATGTTCTGAATTATCCGCCACTCTTTTTTCATTTGATGCGTATTAAATAAGGAAGGAGTGTTTGCGGATTTTAATCCGACAAACTTTTTTAACATGATTTTAACATTCTCCTTGACAAACGAGCACTCCTTATGCTATCTTGGCAGATAGGGAAAAAGTCTGACAGTGCAGGAGGATTCCCACAGACCCTTCCTGACCTGTTAACAAACCCAACAACGATGCATCGACTTTCTCAATAATGAGTGCAGCGTGGCGTGAAACCGAGTGACAGTTCACCGACATGCGATTAGGTAACAGGGCAAACTAACGCATTCAGGCGAGCAAGACAAGGCGGAACTCACGCGAGACTCCCACAATGAGATGGAAACGAATGCATCCATGTGACATGTAGAAGGAGGTAAACGATGAGAAAGGTTATTACCTTTCTATGTACAGCCCTCTGTCTCGCATCCGTAAGCATGGCCCAGGCTCAGCAAGCCCCGGACATGTTCAGAGATGTCGATCCTAGCCACTGGGCTTATGATGCGGTGAAATCACTGCAAGCCAAGGGTATCCTGATCGGCTATCCCGACGGGACATTTAAGGGCAGACGCACCCTCACTCGCTACGAGTTCGCTGTGGCTCTTGATCGCGCTTTGAAAAGCATCGGCGTGATTCAGGGCCCGCAGGGCGAGCAGGGCGAGCAGGGCCCGCAAGGCCCCCAGGGCGATGTCGGACCGGCTGGTCCCGAAGGACCTCCCGGAGTGACCCCTGAGGAACTGGATACTTTTCGCAGACTGGCTGACGAGTTCAAAAACGAATTGGCAAGTCTCGGAGACAACGTCAACGCCATCGATCGACGGCTCGACGATCTCTCGAAGAGAGTCTCCACCATCCAGGCCGAACTCAATCGAATGCCGAAAATCTATGGACACGCTTTCATTGGTTATCGCAATGACAGCGGTACCATCCATGGAGTGGACGCCGACGGTCTCACCTTCGCTCCCAACGTGGTTGTGGAGGATTTGGCTCTTGGCGTACATGCTCAACTCGGCAACGGCGCAACCCTGACCGGCGAAATGATCACCGGCAACTACAAGAACTATGAAACCATCGGCGTAGGCCCCAATGGCAGCATCGCTAACGACACGTATCTTCAAAAGTTGGAGTTAAACGCTCCTCTTAAGATGGTTGGTCGCGATAGCTCGCTCACCATTGGTCGCTTCGGTGAGAAGATTAGCTCTCTCACTTTCGAAAAGCCGAATTTCGACACCTATCTGTCTGATCCTAGCCTGAACGATGGGCAGTATTACATGGATGGTGCTCGAGTCAACACCAACTTCGGTAGCTTGAATGTGAACCTCGTCGCCGGTCAAACAGTCAACGTGACCGGGCAGATTGTCACTCCCACCGCCGGTATGACCGACACCATGGCCACCGGTTTGCTCCAAGCCGTCAACGGCAAGGGCATCAAGCCTGCAGGCATCATGCCTGGCGCAATCCAGGTGGATAAAGTCGTTGGCTTGAACATGGGCGTGAACGTACCTGTCATGCATGGTATCCACCTGCGCGGCACCGTGATGGATTTGAGCGGAAACAGCAATGATCCTTCGATGGCAACCTATGCAGGCGGGGACAATGTTTACGTGTACGGTTCCGGTTTGGATATGAAGCTTACGGATCGTATCACCCTTCAGGGCGAATGGGCTGCATCCGTGCTTGGCGCGGGGAGATTTTCCACCCGAGTCAATCACTTGGACAACGCTTACAACGCCACTGTGGGATATAAGGCCGGAGCTTTGAATCTCGATGCCGGATATCGCTACATCGATCCTTTGTTCTATGCACCCGGTTACTGGGGCAAACTCGGCAACTGGTACAACCCGACTAACATTCAAGGACCGACGTTTAACGCGGCATACGACTTCACCCCATCCTTGGGCGTGAATGTAGGCGGCGCTTACTACACCGGAGCCAGAAATCTTCCCGGGAACTTGAGCACCAACGACAGCATCTATCAGGTGTTGGCGGGAATGCATTGGAACCCGAACAAGAACCTGGTTACCACCTTGGGTTATGAGGGCGTGTTCTGGAACTTTGGCGGCGGCGATGCCTTAGGCATCCCGTCCGGATACAGCGTTACTCCCACCGAGCAGTATTTCCGCATCGGAGCTGGTGTGAACCTCACCAGCAGCACGATGTTGAAACTCGGCTACGAGTTGGGTATGTTCAACGGACATAATCTGCTATCGGATTACACGTCTGGTTTGAACTCAGCCAACTACAACACCTTCACCAGCAGCGTCATAGTCAAATACTAAGAGACTGCTTCCGTGTAAGATGGACGCCTCCGTGCAACTTCGGCTGCACGGAGGCGATTTCATTTAAGAGATGCGCATTTCTCACCCTTGCAATTTGGGCGTCGGCAATGATCATCGACGGATACGAAGCGGGCCACGACGATGCGTGCGGTTTTTCCCATTACCCTTAAGCTCAAAGAGGGACGTATCAAGCGTTTTTTTAGTATACTGATAATGTGTGGCGGGTATTCTTGGGACCTAAGACGTTCGATATCTAAATGTATGGAGGTATGATATGAAACGATCATGGAAAATTTTCGCCCTTGTTGGCCTCATGTTTATGTCTGCGGGAGTTATGGCCGGAGCGCAACTTGGAGGTCTTATCAAGGGTGGTCTTATCGTAGTCGCGGTGGACAAGTTTGGCGGACAGATTAATAACGCCATCAACTCATTAATGGGCTCTCGCCATGTCGCTTATCAGGGAGCCACCAAGGTCGTCCCAATCCTCTCACTTGGCAAAGGCGGATACGCCGGAGCGGTGCAGGTCGCGGGTCCGAAATACGCAGTGGACAAGGTGAAAGCTGTCGTGCAACTTGAAACCGATTTCCATGGTCTTGGAGGGGTTCGGTTGCGTGCGTTGATTCCCGTGAGCACAAAGAGCGCCACAAACATCCGCCGCGTGAATGGCGTGGGTGTGAGCGCCATCATAGATTTTAAATTGTGATCTCTTCTCGGGGAGGGTTGTCTTAAGCTTGGGCAACCCTTCCATTTTATATCTCCCGCATCAAAGGATATCCCTCCGATGATCAAATGCTTTTTTCGCAGTTCGTTAATAGGGTTGCTGATATCTTTGTCGCTATGCGGACTCTGCTCTCGGACGCCCTCGTCCTCTTCTTATGCTCACGCCTCACCGAAATTATCCATATCGCCGAATAGCCCTCTCCTCAGCCCTTGGGCGAAACGCAAAGCGTTAAATGTCGTGGTTCTGGCTGCCGATAGGATGTCATTTATGGAAGCCATATCCAAGTGGAATGATCACACATTCTTTCCAGTATTGTTTCAGGATGATTTTTACGCCCCGCGTTTTATCGCGGCGTGGAAGCCGGCGCGAATAATTCTGCTTCGGTCGAGTGGCGTATCAAACAAGCTGGATATGTCCTCCTTGCGGTGGGCTTTATACAACAGTTGGAGTTCGCACAAAATCTCCTATTCCGAACGTAATCGGGCGAGCCGCGACAAACTGGCGAACCTCCTGCATGAAATCAAAATTCAACCTCAGGGGGAGGTCTTCACAGATGATTCATCCGGGGAGACAATGGGCGGATTGGAATTGGCTGCGGGAAGGTTTCAACCCATCACAGACCTGAAACCCCAAGGAATCCCCGAGGGGGTGGACACCTACCAAGGGATCGTTCAATCCGTGGTTTCGAAACAGTCCGTAGGAATGATGAACGACGCCATACTGGCGAAATTGCGCGGATGGAATATCGGGAAGTTAAACGATCTTGGATTTGTAACCCTTGCAGGGGCTTACCCATATCGTTACGGGGATGCGAAATCAGGTCAGGTTTATGCGCTTGATGATGATTTGGGTCGGCTCACGGATGGGAGCAGAATCGCGATTGTAAGCCGATTGATCGGAAGCGATGCCGAGAGCGCCTATCAAGCCGCCTGCTCCCTTTTTCTCAAACCATCCGCGGCTTATCTTTTTAATACTTATTCCACGGCTCCGGGCACGATATGGAATATGTACAGTCTGGATTACGCCAAGAACGCTTTTAGCCGTTGGATGAAGGTAATCTATGATTACGATACTTTCGGAACGATAGCGCAATTTCGGGATCGCACTTTTCCATGGAATCGTTTCAATGTGATCATTATCAATTCCACAGGCGGAGCCACTGGTTGGTCGGCGAGAGGCGGCGGCGGAAATACGGATGATTTTCCCGTGGGGGGTCCCGTGGCGATGCATGTCACGCATTCCGGATCCTGCGCCAATCCTTATGATCCCAATACGTTGGCGGGCAGAGCGATATGGGGAGGCGCTTTCCTCTATTTCGGTTCGGTGGCGGAGCCATATTTGAACGCTTTTCAACCTTCCGCCGTTTTCGCTCCCAGAATCGCCGCAGGGGAATCTTGGATTAGAGCTTTTCGAAGAGTCAAGATACTCGGCAGACCTTGGCGCCTTATGGCGATTGGCGATCCGCAATTCTGTCTTCGGCGCAAACCGGTGACAAAGGTGGATTTCAAGGGGACACTGATCAGTTCGAAGGAGATAAATCTCTATCCAAGGGAATATGGCAAACGACCGATCCCAAAATTCATCTCCGTGGCTCAGTGGGATAATGAGATGAGCAGGGCGAGGTGGACGGGCAATCATGCTCTGGCATTAAAGCTTATCGATAGTTTTCCTATGAATCGTGAAATGGATGCACGCGGGTTGGATATGGCGATGGAGGAGGAATTGATCGCCTCACAACCGCAAAAAGCCATCGATTTATGGAACCGAGCTGCGCCGAACGTTCGCTCCGTTTACGAAGCGAACGTTTACGATAAAAGGGCGAATATGGCTTTGAGATTGGGTTCGGGAGGAAAGAAGTGAATTGCGTTTGGAAAGTGTATGCCTCGTTGTTTCTTGCGTTGAGCGTTTTATTGACGCAGACGCCCTGTTTCGCCAAGTCGCCTGTGAAGACATACCCGATTGGTTGCATTGTTAACCCCGCCGATCCGCTACTGTCTTCGGATATTTGCAAGAGCATTAAGGAATCGGGAGTGAACTTTATTATGCCTCCGAGCGATTTCACTTCCAACGCTCAACTGAACGATAAGATGCTGGAGAGCGCTAAAACGGCCAACCTTAAGGTTTTCATCCAAGACCCCGGAATTTTGTCCTCTCTGGCTGCCTCTACGATCGGAGACAAAACGCTCAATACTCTCCTTTCCGATTATTCCCATTATTCCAATTTAATGGGGTATTGCTTGTCAAACGTCCCCACTCCCGCGCAATATGGCTCGCTGGCGGAGGCGGTGCGGTATTTAACGATAAAGGATCCGAAAAGGCTCGTATTCATCAATCTGGCTTCGGATGACTATTCCCCGGAGAGCATCGGCACGGACACCTTTGATGAATATCTCTCTCAATATTGGCGCGCAGTGCATCCGCCTGTCTTATGCAATTCGCATTTTTATTTCCTAAAGGAGGATGAGAAGACCGGTTTTTATGGAAATCTGATATCCATGCAACACGCTTGGAAAGACTCCTACATCCCATTCTGGCAGATTATCCAGCTCTCCCCCGACGCCACGCATCCCGAATTGACTGAGTCTCAAATATTATGGGAGGTGATGCAATCGCTCACTTACGGCGCTCAGGGAATCATCTATAATGGTTGCTGGCCATTCAAGGGTCAGGGAGGGGATTGGGGGCCGGGGCTTTTCGACGATAAGGGGAAAAAGACTCTTCAATACTCCATGGTGCAAAAAGCGAATGCGGAGGCGCAAATGATGGGTAAATACCTTGTCGATTCCGCATCGGTTAGCTCTTTCCAAAACGGCGCACCCGAATCGGATGCGCAGGGACCTCAGCCGAATTTGCCCGTTTCGTTTGCGGACCAAGCCGCAGTGAACGCGGGTCTTTTCAGGGCGGACACCCATCTGTACGTCATTATCTCCAATCGCAGCTGGACTCAATCCGTTAAAACGACCGCTCTTTTTTACATCTACGATAATAAACCACAGTATCTGGATAAAAAAATGGATAAATGGGTTTTTATTCCGGTTCATACGGATGAGAACGGCAACCAGCACGTTGAGGTGAATCTGGCACCGGGCGACGCGGAGATGTTTCGATGGTGATGGAACCTGCGCACCTTTCAGGATGCGGTGCATGGGATGACAATGTGACATACTTCTTCAAAGTTACAATGAGCTATTGTTCCATGAACCATTCACAAAACGGCGTACGGACATATTCTCATTACCTGTATGTGGCGATGCGGTAACTCGCTGTCGCGCAATTGATCATGGGTGTGTTTTGCTTAATTCCGGATAGAATTAATTACGCATATGTTACAAAGGAGGGGAACGATGAAGTTATCATGTCAGGAGGGTTTGGCACCCGGTGAATCCTTTGCGGAGAAGGTTGCGAACCTGGAAAAATACGGATTTGACGGCATTGAATTGAACGGGGGGCATTTGAACAACGGCGAGATGTTCGCCGAGCGTCGACAGGTGTTGAAGGATAGCCAATTGAAGGCGTCCTCCATATGCGGCGGGTATCCTGCGGAACTAGTTCATCCCGATAAGCATCGAAGACAACTTTGCGTGGATGGAATCAGGAGGTTTCTGGATTACGCCGCCGAGCTGGGGGCGTTAGGGCCGATCGTGGTACCCATTTTCAATCATAATGATCGTTTGCCGGATCTCTCCCCTTGGAAGAGTCGCTGTGAGTTGGAGCATGATTTGCTTGTGTGCGTTCTTAAGGATATTGCGGATCACGCGGCGAAAAACGGCGTTGCAATTCTTCTGGAGCCGTTGAACAGATATGAATCCAACTCGCTCCCCCATCAAAGCGATGGCGCTAAAGTCGTCAGGGAATTGAATAGTCCCGGCGTGAGATTGATGTCCGATGTGTTTCACATGAACATTGAGGAGCGTTCCATTCCGGACACCATAAGGCAATGCGGGGATGTCATCAGCCACGTCCATCTTGCCGACAACACCCGTTTGGAGCCAGGAAGCGGTAGCATCGACTACGCTTCAATCCTCAAATCCTTGAAGGAGGTTGGATTCAAGGGATACATGGCGTTCGAATGCGGATTGAGCGGTCCGGGGGAGAAGGTGTTGCCGGAGAGCGTGAGCTACTTAAGAAGAATGATGGAATAGCGGAATTCACTTACAAGGGAGCTTGAGGGAATGTCTTATACTTTGCATGTCGTGTCGCACACCCATTGGGACAGGGAATGGTATTTTCCCTTCCAAAGGTTTCGTCTAAGACTCGTGGATTTGATTGATCATCTCTTGGATATTCTGGACACCGATCCTGACTTTGTTCATTTCAATCTTGACGCTCAAACGATCGTTCTCGAGGACTACCTGGAGTTGCGCCCATCCAACCGTGCGCGTCTGGAAAGATACATACGAGAAGGAAAGATCGCCATTGGCCCCTGGTATCAACTGAATGATGAGTTTCTCGTGAGCGGGGAATCCACCGTTCGCAGTCTATTGGAGGGGCACAGAATCGCCGAACAGTTCGGCGCCGTGCAAAAAATCGGTTATCTGCCGGATCAATTCGGCAATATCTCCCAGATGCCTCAGATTTTTCGAGGATTCGGAATTGATAACGCCATCATGGGCAGGGGTTATCAACTGACGGACGGCAGGAAGATGGAGTTTGACTGGGTCGCCCCAGATGGCTCCGCAGTGCTCTCCAGTCTGATGGCTTTCTGGTACAACAACGCCCAGACCTTTCCTTCCGATACGGTGGAGGCGGTTCAATATGCGGAACAAATCAAACAGAGGATGGCGCCACACTCCCTGACGCATCATCTTCTCCTGATGAACGGTGTGGATCACTTGGAGGCTCAGCCGGATATTGGTAAGATACTGAGAAAAATCCAACCGCTGCTTTCCAAATCCTCCGGGGATTCCGTGGTGCACGACACTCTCACCAACTACATCACTTTGGTTCGAAGAGAAGTCGAAATACAAGATGGTGCCTTGGAGACATGGAAAGGGGAGTTGAGGGAGGACCGGCATGGCGCCTGTCTCGCCGGCACGCTTTCCGCCCGCATGTATTTGAAGCAGATGAACCACGCCGCTCAAATATCCTTGGAGCAATACGCGGAGCGGTTCGCCTCATTCGCCAGGATCGAAGGTGAAAAGTATCCATTGGAGACGCTTCGTTTTGCTTGGAAATTGCTCATGCAAAACCATCCTCACGATTCCATCTGCGGCTGTTCCACCGATGAAACGCATCGGGATATGATCCCTCGATTCCGTCAGGCGAAGCAAGTTGCGGATGACATGGCCGAGCGGGCGATGAACCGATTAGCGGGATACGATCAAACCAAGGGGGCGCAACGTGACAATCTCACATTGACGGTTTTTAATCCCTTGAACTGGAGTCGCACGGATCCCGTTCGCGCCACTTTGGAATTTCCTCTTGGAGAGCCCGCCCGGGGCAATCCCACGAAGGACCTATCCCGCATGGTGAGGGGTTTCAAGCTGATTGCGCCGGACGGAAAAACAGAAACTCCTTTCGCAGTGCTGAACACGGAAGTCTACTGCAAAATGGTGCTGAATCCCCGTGAATTGCCTTTGGATCAGTGGGTTCAGAAGTATGAGATTGAGTTCATAACAAAGGAAATTCCTCCCTGCGGATACGCGGCTTATAAGATTCAAATTGAAAACACCATGCCGATGTATCCGATCCAGTCCGAGGAGCGAATGCCTTCCGCCTATCCTGTCGTCTTCGAGGATTGCGGGGAGGTTGGTGACGAGTATCTCCATCGAAAACCCATGAACGATTCCCTTTATCATCTTCGATTGGGGGGATCATCCTATTCCGAGGAGACCAACGCCGTTCGACGCACGTTTGTCTACACCCAGGACTGGGAACTCCCAAAGAGCAAGACCGAGGACGGACGTTCCAGAAGCGCGGAGAGAGTCGCCTGCCGAATCACGACCCGCATGACCAAATGGGCGGATATCCCGAGGGTGGAGTTCGAGACCCGGATTGACAACCAGGCGGAGGACCACCGCCTAAGGGTGCGCTTTGAAAATGCGTATGGGTTGCAGTTCAGACCCTATTCCTACGCGGAGGGGCAATATGATGTTGTGGAGCGACCCATCGAGAATCCCTACGGTGATCTCGACGGAGCCCCGTTCCATCCACAGCAATTTTGGACGGCTTTGGTGGGCGATGAGCCGGGTAATGAGACGATGGAAAGTGCTGAGAATACCGAACAGACGATGACTATCATCAATAGAGGTCTGCCGGAATACGAGGTTTACAGCAACTCCGAAGGGGTTCAATCACTTGCCGTCACTCTGCTGAGATGCGTGGGACAGTTGAGCGGGCGGGGTGATGGCCCCGGTATCTCCACTCCCGATGCCCAATGTAAGGGAGTCAACCATTTCCGCTATGCATGGACCATCAGCCAAGGCTGTTGGAAGGGGGGAATGGTTTGGAAGCAGGCGCACCAGTTTAATGTTCCGATGATGGCGGTACAGGGCAATCCGCCTTCAACCGCCCCGACTCTGCGCACCTTCGTTCGTGCGGATCCGGCTACTCTCATCGTGACTGCCATCAAAGGCGCCGAGGACGGGGAAAATTTGATCGCTCGCTTTTACAATATCTTGGATGAGGAGATGAAAAAAGGTCGGATATCCTTGCCAGGCGCGAAACGACACCGGCTGGTGAATATGAATGAAGATCCGTTGGAGGATTGGACGGAGGGGGACACTTTCCATATGGATGTGCCTTCACGAAGAATTGTTACCGTTGAGTTCGAACTTTAATATTATCGATATTGGCAATCACATCAATTCCATTTTCACTCGGATGCCTGATCAGTACCGATGAAATCCGTTGCCTGAGTATGGATTTGATGCCATCGCCTGATTTAGGGAGAAGATTATGCGGAAAATCGCCTGTCTGGGAATTTTTACTGCGGATTTGCTTGGCAGACCTATTGATCAGTTACCTCCGAGGGGGCGTTTGGGGCTTGTGGAAGAGATGTCCCTCCATATCGGGGGATGCGCTTCGAATACCGGCATTGATCTGCGGAAGATGGGAATCGACACCGCCGTGCTTGGTAAAGTGGGACGAGACGGGCTTGGGGATTTTGTTGTCAACGTGTTGGAAAGACACGGACTGGACACGAGAGGATTGGCGAGGGACGACACCGTAGGCACGTCCGCATCCATGGTGCTGGTGGGAGCCGACGGCGAACGGACCTTCCTTCACTATCTTGGAGGCAATGCGAGATATTTCGAGACGGATGTGAACTGGGATGTGATTGATGAATGCGGGATTCTGCATGTCGCCGGGGCTTTGGTTATGCCCCAATTCGATGGAGACCCGATGGCGAGAACCTTGAAGGAGGCGAAGAAAAGAGGCAAGATCACCTCCCTTGACACGGTTTGGGATGCCACGGGGAAATGGATGAAAACGCTTGAGCCTTGCCTTCCCTGGACCGATTATTTCGAGCCGAGCCTTTCCGAAGCTCAGGAGATCACCGGAATGCAGGATCCAAAGGATGTCGCCAAAGCTTTGAGGGATGCGGGAGTGAAAACCGTGGTTCTGAAACTCGGGGAAAAAGGATGCTACATTCAGGGGCGGGATATGGAGTTGGAGTCTCCGGCGTTCTCCGTTCCCGTCGTGGACGGCACCGGAAGCGGAGATGCTTTCGACGCAGGTTTTCTGGCGGGCTTGATGCTGGGATGGGACATGGAACGAACGGCGAAATTCGCTAATGCCGCCGGGGCTTTCTCCGTCATGGCTTTGGGGGCGACAGGCGGGATGAAACCATTGGAGGAGATAGAAACTTTCATCGCCGCCGGTGGGTTGATGCGGAAGTGAAGTTGAAATAGATTCCTTTCCATTCGCGTGATTTCATACCATGTTTATGGTTGGAAGGAGGCAGGGAAGGAACCATTACAGCCTTTGATGAGTATTCCCATATGAATTGCGTCATCCGGTCGCTTGCGGAATGTTCGATACAAGAAAGTGTTTGGCTGTCATGGAAAAGAGAATTTTCGGAATTGAGACGGAATTTGGATGCATGGTGCGAGACCCTTCCTTAGGCTCCGTGGAGGAGGTCGTGGAAAAGGTCAAGGACCATGCATTTTGCAATAGACGCCTTGGGGTGATTGATCTGCACGCCAGGGATTACGCATTCGAGCCCGCAAGAGCGGGTGGGTTCCTGCGTAACGGAGGCAGGCTCTACATCGACGCCGTGGGCAGTCATGAGGAGTACGCAACGCCGGAGTGCCTGGATTTCGACGATATCGTACTTTATGACAGGGCGGGAAGGGAACTCCTGCAAAACATCCTTGATGACATGGGTATCACGGAAGCGGTCAGTTTCCATAATAACGCGATTGATCACTTCGGAGGGCATACTTTCGGATGTCACGAAAACTACCTGGTTCAGATTGAGGACCGTTTCTTCACCGATGCGCTCTCCGACCTCCTTCCTTTTTTAGCGACCCGTCAGATTTTCGCCGGAGCGGGACGTGTGGGAGGGCATCGGCTTACGCGTCCGAGCAGCAAATCCAATATCATGACCTTGGGCGAGCATGAAGTGGACTACGTGTGGGTGAGCAATTTTTACGGTGTGGAGATCGACCCGACAGTCAATTTTCAGCTTTCTCAGCGCGCCGACCACATCGTGAAAACCATTTCCTCGCGCGTTCGGTTTAATCGAGCCATCATCAATCCCAAGTGGGATAACTATTACAACTATTCCAATCTGCATCGGTTGCATATTCTCTTCGGCGAATCCAATATGAGTGAATACGCCACCTATCTCAAGATCGGCACGACAAGCCTTGTCCTCGATCTGATCGAAGAGAATTGCGCACCTCGGAACACCGAGTTGTTGGATCCCATCGATACTTTGCGCTCCGTTTCACGAGACCCGTCTTACCGTTGGATCGTCCGCTTGCGTAACGGGCGCACTATTTCCGCCGTCGATATCCAAAGGCTCTATTTGGAAGCCTCCCTGAAGAAAATGGGCGGGCATGACGCCAAAACGGACCGTCTCCTGCGTGAATGGGAGAAAATATTGGATGATCTTGAGCGCGATCCCCTTTCAACTTCGGATCGTTTGGATTGGTCTGCGAAACGGGTTCTCTATCAGCAGTACATTGACGAGGAGAATATCTCCTGGCAGGATGATTCGCTGCAGAGCTTGGATCTGGAGTATCACAACCTCAATCCGAGAGTGAGCATACACGCCGCGCTGGAGGATTCGGGGATGATGCCGCGCGTGACGGAGGAGAAGAGCGTCGGATACGCCGTGGTCAATCCTCCGAACAATACGCGCGCCTTTGGAAGAGGCATGGTTGTGAGTAAACTGCTCGCCAATCCCTCGACGCGCTATGTTATCGACTGGGACGCGATCTATCTTGAAAAAAACCGTCAGATGGACTTGAAAAACCCCTTCCATACTTACGAAAGGGAGGCGCGTCTCATTAAATTGTAATGACGCGACTCTTGCCACTCGTCAAGAACGGAGGGAGCCCTTGGCGCGGAGGGGAGGTAAAAAGGGGTGCCGTGAACGCATCGTTTGACCCACCGACACCCTCGGAATTGTTTTTGTCATCACTGGGAAAAAAAACTTAAAATTTTTTCAGGTTTCCTGCAACATTTTCCTCTCCAAGTTGTCTCATTCATTGTATTTTCATAATTCACTAATTCATATGCTTGGCAACCTCCAATAAGGAGGAGGGGAAAATGATGAAATGCGATGATATGTGGGATTTGCTCTCGGTCTGGTCAGATGGAGAAGCCTCCTCGGAAGAGGCAAGAATCGTTGAAGAGCATCTCCGGAGCTGCGAACATTGTCGAGCGGAAGCTAGCTTTCTCAAGGGAAGCGGACTAATCCTTTCCCAGATGCCCGAAGTGGAGCCTCCATTGGAGCTTCATCGGCTCATTCTGGACGCCACGGTGAACCGTCCCACCCTCATCGGTCGGCTGCGAGCCGCCTGGCAATCGCTTCCCGTGCCCATGCCGATGCGGGCGATGGGTTTGGTGGCGGCATCTCTGCTTCTTGCGAGCGTCATCGCTTTGAACCATCATCAACCACAGCCAAGCGGAAATCCGGTTATCGCTCAGTTGGCGCCTCTGTCGGTTAATCTTCCCGGGCTGCCTCCCGCCTTGAATAAAAAGGAGAACTCAATCGTAAGCGCTCTTCCATCTCCGATTGTCGGAGTTGCCGTGAAGAGCCCGCGCTCCGTGACGAAACGCTCCTTTGAAGGAAAACGATTGGCGCCCAAAATGAGCTTTACATGGGCTCCCCGCGAGGAGACGAACCGACGTAAACCCTCCCAGGAGATCAGGCTTTCGCATATCGGGGGGGCTTCAATGAGCGAAATGCGGATGAAGGCGCCGTCCTCCGACGATATCGCTTCCGCATCCATAGCCACAGCGCCGACAACATCAGTGGTTCCATCCACCGTCACCAAGCCGTCGGTTTCGGTGTCAACAACCGTTACAAACATCACTCCTCCCGTCGCAACTGTTCCGCCGACGCCGCAAGTGGATCGTGAGCCGGTTCACATCGTGCTGGCTTCCATGCCATCGGCTGTTAACCCGGAGCAAATGGCGACGCTAAGCAATTTGAAAAACTCTTTGAGACAACAAAACAGCGAGTGGAGCGTGCCTGCATCCGTTCGCACCGACAATCACGAAATACGGGTGGATCTTCTAAAAAGCAATTTTTAATCCGCCAATCTATGTACCTTAAATGAGTTGTTAAGATGAAACGCACTAATCTCTACAACCGAACATTGCTTCACACAGTGATCTCGCTCTCGGCTCTCACTTTGGTTTTGTCGGGGTCCATTGCCCAGACGGTGGGAATCCAGGAGGCCGGGTTTGGTACCGGTTCGAGTGCCGCCACGACTGCAACTCCCGCAAAACCCGTGAAGCCACAAACCTGCCGTGAGGAGTTGCCTGGTAATGGAACCAACGCAGGCTATATGCTGAGCCACGGTAACATTGTTCCGGATACCATTCGCGTTACGAAAAACGGATTGCCGTTAATCAATGGCACGGGCTATTTCGTGGATTACGCGACCGGTTCCATCTATTTCTCACAGCCGATACTGCGGTTTGATACGATTGGTGTGACTTATACTTACGACGCCGCCGCCCCCGCCGCCACCGCCTCGCCCCTTGGCATCCTGGCGCTAAACGTGGCGGGCGCAAGTATGAACTTCAGGGCGGGGATCGCTTCGGTCAATTCTCAGACGTTCAACACCTACGGAATGAATATTAACAGTAAGATGGGATCCGGCGGATTGAACAGCATGGTCTATTTCAGCACGCCGGGAATGAACTCTAATAACATGGTGCAGGAAGGTTTCGCTCCCACACAACCGGCAGCCTTGAAGCAACTCGCACCGAACGCCAAGTCGGATCATCTCATCCTGCAAAACCTGAACCTGAATGCCGGGGCCGCCTCCTTCCATGCGAATTTCCAGGATGTTGGATCGAACTTCGCCGGCTACAATATGCTTCAAGGCGGCTCCACGCAACAGTCGCAGTTGGCCGCTTTGGAGAAGGAGAAAGGCATCCAAAGGCTGGGTTTCGGCGGGGGATTGAAAATGACCGGCGGCGGGGCGATGTCCTTCGACTGGAACACGATTCACGATAAGACGGGTCAAATACTTCAGCAAAGCGTGGGATATACGGGCAAAGCCTTTCATGTGAATATGTCAAATCAGATGGTGGGAAATACCTTCAATGCGTTTGGAAATTTGTCCAATGTGAACGCCGGGCAATTGGCTTTGGAAAAGGGAGTATCGCGAAACAACATCTCCATGGGGTTCGGCTCGGAAAAATCGAGTTACTTGAATTTCAACAGTTCAACCATGGGTGATGCTTCCGGCGCTTTGGCGCAACAAAATGTCCAGTACGGTTCCAAGGGGTTCAAGGTCAGTTATTTCGAGAGTCAAGCGGGCTCTTCCTTCAATCGTTTTACAAGTATGACTGACGCCGAGAAGAGCAATTTGGCGCTTGCAATCCATCAGCAGTTCGACCCGAACGCAGCCGCCAACTCTGTGACCCCCTTGGACAAGGTTCAACTCGCCGGAGACAGCGGATTGTCGCGCAGTTTGATGAGCGTCCAAACCGCTTTGGGCAAAAAAGGAGCCATGACACTTAATTTCGCCAATATCGGGGATAGCACGGGCGGAGTCATGCGCAATTCCATGGACATCAACCTTGCCAATCTTACTCTGAACTATATGGATCAGAATATCAGCCAGGGGTTCAACCGACTTGCATCGCTAGATAACTTCGAAAAGGCGCAACTGGGCAATGAAGCGGGCATGCACACCACCAATTTGGGAATGAAACTCGTACTGAATAAAACTTCGTCGTTAAACTTCACCAATCTTAGCGTGGGCGATTCGCAAAGCGGATTGACGCGGCAATCGTTGGATTACGGGGCGAAGAATTTTCAAATCGGTTTGAAAATGGCAAACACGGACGCAAATTTCACCCGTGCGATGGATTTGGGGGGAATGACCCCTGCGGATATTCAGGATGTGGCGGCGGAGCGGGGTTTGCATCGCTTGGACTTGAATACTCAATGGACAATCGGCAAGGGATCCTCGTTGACTTTTGATAGATTAAGTCTTCAAGGAGATAACAACGGACTGCAACGCAACGATCTGCATTACGCCATGAAAGGGTTGGATCTGCAATTCGGCACATCCAATGTGTCGCCGAATTTCAACCAAGCGATGGGATTGTCCGGGATCACGGAAGCAGAAAAGCAGAGCATCGCCTCCGAAGTCGGTTTCAACCGGTACAACTTCGGACTTAATTTGACAAGTGTCAAAAACCTGAATCTATCCAGTAGTATCTACAACGCCGATAACCCAACAGCGAAAATGTCGCGAAGCATCTGGAACCATAGCTTGAATTGGTCCGACGGCCCCGGCATGCATGTCACCATGCTTTCCGAGGGAAATAACTTCTTCCAAGACTCCAAGGTGCAGAGCGGGGACGTGCATAATCTCATCAATATGGATATCCATCCAAATAAAACCATGGATCTGAATATCTCGCAGGAGCAACTTAACCAAGGGGCGAACGGGGTTTGGAACGACCAAAACACAAGCAACATCCTTTATAACTGGCAGGCAGGCCCCAAGTTCAATCTCAACAGCGCTTTCGCCATGGTGAATACCAATAACGGAACCAGCCAGTTGGCGCATTTCATTAAAATCGATTCCATGGTCACCAAAACCCTGAAGCTGAATGCCAATCAAGGCAACACTTGGGATCAGAATACGGGTGCGATCATCAACTCGGAAGGTTTTGGAGCGTCAAGCCCCGTCGGAAGGGATTTGAACGTCTCCTGCAACTACGCCCTGATCCGGCAGACAAACCAGCCCATCAATAAAGTGCTTGATTATTCGCTGGGCAACGCCAAGCCGATGAATTTTCTTGGTTTTAAGAACCTGGTGATATCCGCGAACATGGCTACGTCGATTAATTCCGGACATCAAACCAACCAAACAGGCGGCAAAATCAGCGGCATGTTCATGAAAAATCTCATTTCATTGAATTATGGCGGAACGCTCAATGCTAACAACACCGGACTGATTTCACGCTCCTTTGAGTTTACGAGCGATCCAAATCAGAAACTGCCGTTCCACATGCATGTATTGTACAACGCCATGAACGTGAATTTCGGCCAGTTGATTTTATCTCGCACATACTCGGCGGACTACAAACTGGGTGCGCTTACCTCGGTTGCTTGGACATACAATTCATTGCCATCCACTCCGGTGGGCGTGGTGCAGCAAACCAAAGCGTCCACTTTCGCCTTCAATCAGCAACTGGATAAAACCTTGAAGATGAATATTAACTACACCATGGCGAAGAACGTCACTTTGAATACAGGCACCAATATGTTCGGTGGCGGACTTCAAGGGAACATAGATAAACTGAGTACGATCCAGGTCGGATACAATGTGGATTTAAGTCATCAAGTGGTGGGACAGCCTGCGGACACGGAAAATTTCCAATTGGCGTATGATACCAAGCTGGATTCGGATCATTACCTAACACTCTCCACCAATTACATGACCAACCACGCCACCTCTTACTACAACCTGCAAACGAATGTGGAGTATAAATCCATATTTTAATAACATGGAAAATCCAAGCCCCGCATGAAGCGGGGCTTTTTCCCGTCCCGCTCAAATGGATCCAACCGACGTTCCGACACTTACACATAACGTTTCCGTCATGCATGCAACGTAATCCGTCCGTATCCCCCATTTATTTATCCATAATAGCTTGTGTGTGTTGATCAATTGACATGATGGTCGAAATTCCGATATACTGAACAGGTAATTGCAAAATTCGCTTTCCAGGTATTTCGCCGAGCATGAAATGAGCGATATTAGCCTCATTTTCTGAATTTTGCAATTACCTCTGAATAATGAATTTAACAGAGTATGCCTAAATTCAAGCGTAGTGAGGCATGCGGACGGTGTTGGTATGGTACGCGAGGCAAGTGTAATTCCACAGTCTGCCTATTTCACATCAGTTGATTGATAACCCCGTTCAACCTGCTTTATTGCCGAATTCACATGTAAAAGTGACAACTGTAAGGTGTAATCCGTCAACGAGTTGGCTTTCAGCTCCCTGCCGTCTCTATATTTAAATTAAGGTTGGAAAGGATCATACATTAAAAGCAAAACATCAATTTGGTTTCACATTAATTGAATTGCTTGTCGTTATAGCCATTATAGCGATTCTCGCGGCAATTCTATTTCCTGTTTTCGCTCAAGCGCGAGAAAAAGCGAGACAAATTTCATGCGCAAGCAATCTGCAACAGATCGGTTTGGCTTGCATGCAGTACTCACAGGATTACGATGAGCATCTTCCACAATCGTGGATGGGGACCCCGTTTTGGTCCGCCCCTCCATCCGTAGGTTTCGGGTGGAAATGGATGGATGAGGTACTTCCATATGCCAAGTCAACGCAAATCTTCACTTGTCCGGATGATGGCGGACTCTACGGCGCAAGCCCCACTTATATCCCATATTATCAACTTACCGGACAAGATAATCACCACTATGGCAGCTACGCCATGAACTCCTCCTATTGGGGACAGGGATATCCCGATTTAGGCCCAGGCAACAGCAACGGTGGGAGTGGATACACACTATCTAGCCTCATGAATCCCGCCTCCACGATATGGGTAACGGACGGCAACGGAACCTACCAGGTTGACTGGCCGAATGGTGATCCGCCTTTTTGGAACGACGCAGGATATGAACAATTAGGCTGGTTCGTGCCTGCGAACGGCACGGAGGGATGCACCGTTGCCCGCCATAACAACATGACGAACGTACTTTGGTGTGACGGACACGTGAAGGCGATGAGCCTGGGCGCACTGCAGCAGAAGGGTTATAACGGATACTATTTCCAATACACCATGCGCGGACAGTAAGTCCTTAGTTCGACGGACTTTTCCGGCGCTCCTTGCGGGCGTCCGGGAAAGTCCGTTTGAAATAAATTGAGTGTTATTCTCTTTGAAAAGGAGCGTGTATGAGAATTCAATCGATTATCTCCCTTTGCGGTCTGGCGGGATTAATTCTTCTGGCGGGGTGCAGTTCGCATAACAATGACGGCGTCGTGGCAGGGAGCAGCGCACCCGTTCCGGATAACGCCACGGTGAAGCTCATTCAGGACTCCATCAACGCCGACCCCGCTCTCAAGGGGGCGAGCATCACCGTAAAAGTGGAGAACAACAGGCTCACTCTCATGGGCACCGTCCCAAAGCACCGCGCAATCCGAACAGGCGATGATGGAAGCATCCAAGGTGCAGACGAACAACAATCTTCCCATCGGCGCATACAACATGCTGACCATACAAGGGAGGTAATAGGATTAAAAACGAAGGGGGGAAGGTGTTCCGTCCCCCCCCCTTCGTTAAATGACTTGATGGCGGAGCGTGAATTCGACCTAAGGTGAGCTCACGGCCCCTTTGATTTCATATATCGTGCCCAAATTATTCGCTCCGCCAACCTCTGTGATCCCGTATAGATTCCCTTGGCTATCCATGGTCAAACCGGATGAGGGTTCCCAACCATCCGTTCCATCGAAACTGTGCAGGATGGTGTATGCGCCGTTAGGAGTCAGCTTGAAAACAACCCCTTTGTTATAAGCCCCGCCTTCTTCAGTTGTTCCGTAGAGGTTGCCTTGACTGTCAAGGAGTATGGATACCCTAAGAGGATAGGCTCCGTCCGTCCCGTTGAAGCTGTGCAGAACGGTGTATGCTCCATTGGATGGAGTCAATTTGAAAACAACCCCTCTGTTGTACGCTCCATCGTGGCTGGCGCATCCGTAAAGGTTGTTCAGTGCGTCCATTGTAAGGGAACCTCTTTCTGGGTAGACTCCGTCCGTCGCGTTAAAATTGTGCAGTATCTTGATGACGCCATTGGGTGTCAATTCATACACGTCGCCAAACCAATAGAGACCTCCAGCTTCCGTGGTGCCATAAAGATTGCCTTGTGCATCCACATACATACCAGAACGAATTCCTACATGCATAACTGGAAAGTCGTAAATGGTGGTGAAAATACCGCCAGGAGCGATTTTGAAAATGGTGCCATCGTCATTAACCCCGCTATCATAGGTGGTTCCATAAAGATTGCC